>CAYMFQ010000010.1:51966-73772 GCA_964389335.1 uncultured Granulosicoccaceae bacterium | reverse complement strand
CTAGTGTGCTGTCTTTTCATCCTGTCGGGTGAGAAGCCAGTAGATTGATATGAACACAATAGAGATCAACAGCATGACGGTTGATATGACGTTGACCTCTGGTGTGATGCCCTGACGAATCATGCCGTAGATGTAGAGCGGCAGCGTGGTGGAGCCGGCACCGGACACCATCATCGTGATGATCACATCGTCAATTGAGATAATAAACGCAAGCATGGCACCTGCGATGATGCCTGGCCAAAGCAATGGCAGGGTAACGTGGCTGAAGGCCTGCCAGGGCGTGGCATAGAGGTCACCGGCGGCCTGCTCCAGTGACTCGTTCATACCTTCGAGGCGTGCACGTATTGGCAGGTACGCAAACGGAATGCAAAACACAGTGTGGGCAATGATAATGGTCAGCAGTCCGAGCTGAAACCCAATTACGCCGAAGAAGCTCAGTGTCGCAACCGCAGTGGCGATTTCTGGCACGATAAGCGGCAGCGTAATAACACTGGTTGCAACGTTGCGGCCTTTAAACGGCCCACCACGCGCGATGGCGAGTGCCGCAAATGTAGCGAGCGAGGTCGCGACAACCGTGGCGCAGGTTGCGACGATCAATGAGTTCAATGCTGCGGTTTGAATGCTGTCGTTGCTAAACGCCTTGGCAAACCAGCGCGTTGAAAAGCCACGCCATATTTGCGCTCGATTACTGTCGTTAAAGGCGTACACCACGAGCACGATGATGGGTGCGTACAGATAGACGAAGAACGCCACGGTCCAGAGTTTCAGGCCGGGTATTTGTCCAACAACGAAGGGACGTGCCTTGCGGTTATGTATGGCCATCTACCCCGCCTGTTCCATGGCACTGCGTTTGGCTACTGCGCGTGCCTGAATCATCAGTGCGATCATCACCAGGGCCAGCAGGCAGATGGCAATGGCAGATCCAAACGGCCAGTTGCGCGAGGATGCAAACTGCAGCTGGATCAGCGAGCCAAGCATCAGCTTTTTGCCACCGCCGAGCAGATCAGGCGCGATAAACGCACCGAGGCTCGGAACAAATACGAGAATGCAGCCAGCGATGATGCCCGGCGTAGCCAGAGGTAGTACCACGCGTCGCATCACCTGCAGACGAGATGCGTAAAGATCGTGTGCAGCTTCAATTAACCTGAAGTCGAGTTTTTCAAGGCTTGCGTAAATCGGTAATACCATCAGCGGCAGATAGGTGTAGATGAGCCCGACGGCGATAGCGCCGTTGGTATACATCATCTCCAGAGATTCACCAATGACGCCAAGTGCGAGCAGCGGTTGTTCCAGCACACCGTTTTTGGACAGGATTAAAATCCATGCGTAGGTGCGAATAAGCAGGTTGGTCCAGAACGGCAGGGTGATCATGAACAGCAACAGGTTCTGGTTGCGTGGCGACTGTCGGGACACGAAGTATGCGACTGGCAGACCAAGAACGATGCAACCGATAGTCGCCACCAGTGCAAGCCCAACAGAACGCCCGAGTATGTTCAGATAGACCGGGTTAAACGTAAGTGTGTCGTCAAAGTCTATTTCGTAAAGCGTTTGTACATAGGCTTCGGTTGAGAATACCGGTTCCACACCACCGTATGGATCGGCCTCGAGAAACGAAAACACCAGCAAAATAAACATTGGCACAATCATAAATATGCCAATGGTGATTAATGCCGGCCACAGTGCCAGCATGCGTCTGACGCGTGGATTGTTCAGGCCGGTCAGGCGTGTGCTGTTGGCAGCGGCTGTAGATTGATTTGCGGCAGCGTGTGTCATCAGTCTACCAACATGCGGGTGCTGCCTTCGGCAAAGGTGATACGCACGCGGTCACCGGCGCTAAAGCGGCCGGATCCGGAGGCCAGATTTTGGTCGCGTACCACCAGCGTGACATCCGGCTCGATACGCACATGGTACGTGGTGTCGGTGCCGAGGTAGGTTGAATGCAGCACCTCGGCTGTTGCCGATGCCATACTGCTGTCTGTTGCTGACGCGCTGTCGGAGATTTTTATTTTCTCAGGCCGCAACACCAGGGTTACTGAATCACCCACCGAGCGATCGCCGACCAGTTGGTTGTCGCAAACAATGCCGTCGGCAATGCGACAATTGGCTGTATCACCCGAGATGGACTCGATGGTGCTGGTTAGAAAATTGGTGTCGCCGATAAAGTCTGCAACGAAACGGTTGGTCGGGCGCTCGTAGATCTCCAGTGGCGACCCGACCTGCTGAATAAGGCCCGCGGACATTACGGCAATGCGATCACTCATGGTCAGGGCTTCTTCCTGATCATGGGTGACGAAGATAAACGTTATACCGGTTTCGCGTTGCAGGTTTTTGAGTTCTTCGCGCATGCTTTGGCGCAGCTTCAGATCCAGTGCCGAGAGAGGCTCGTCAAGCAGCAGTACCTTGGGCTTGGGTGCCAGTGCCCGCGCCAGCGCGATGCGCTGCTGCTGACCACCAGACAATTGAGTGGTGCGGCGTTTGGCGTACTCTTCCATTTTTACCAGTGCCAGGGTCTCAGCGACACGCTCATCGATTTGTGCTGCTGACCAGCCGAGCATTTTCAGGCCAAAGCCGATGTTCTCCGCGACCGACATGTGTGGGAAAAGCGCGTAGTGCTGAAATACAGTATTGACCGGGCGCTGGTGCGGTGGACGAGTTTCGATTTCCTCACCAAACAGATAAATTGCGCCAGCGGTGGCGTGCTCAAAACCGGCTACCAGTCGCAGCAGTGTGGTTTTGCCACACCCGGATGGACCGAGCAGCGTGAAAAACTCGTTGGGTTTGACAACCGCAGAAACATTGTCGAGCGCGGTGACTGCAGTCTCGCCCTTGCCGAAGACTTTCACGACGTTTTGAATATCCAGTGCACTGCTGGCGTCTACCCCGGGGGCGGTTCCACCGGAGGCGTCGCTGGTCGTTGGGGTACGGTCGGCAACGCTTGTTTGCGAGCGTCCGCTGGTTGTCGGTTCAGTCAAATTCAACCCCGATGTGATCATGGTTTTGCAGCGGTCTGAATATTATGCCCAATCAGGCGCCAGCGCAATTGACTGGGCGACAGTGTGGTCAAATCGAGTCGTTTGTGTGCGACGTGCTGCGCGCTGCTGTACGTGCTTAGGCCGACCGGGGGCAGGGTCTTGTATGGAATTGACGTCGACTGATGGTCGGCTGAGCGAGTTTAGTTCTGACGGAGGCGCGGGGGAGGTAACCGCTGATGGGGCAATCTGCAGTTACCGGTTTTCTTGCTGACACAAAAAACGGGCACCCGAAGGTGCCCGCTTTGTTACTGCGCTAACCAACCTGTGCTGCACAGGTTATGGATAGTTGTGGCCTTATGCAGCAGCTTCCCGAACGCTGCCCGCGACGACCGTATCAGTGGTGTCGTGACCAATGCTGCTGTTGTTGTTCCCGATAGTGATTCGCTTTGGCTTCATCGCTTCAGGAATTTCTTTAACCAGCTTGATAGTTAGCATACCGTTCTTCAGCTGTGCATCGACCACTTCGACATGGTCTGCTAACTGAAACTTGCGTTCAAACGCACGAGTGGCAATGCCCTGGTAAAGGAAGTTACGCTGATCCTTGCTATCGTCAGCTTTCTTACCGCGAATGGTAAGCACGCCACGCTCTGTTTGAATGTCCAGATCGGATTCATCAAACCCTGCAAGTGCCAGTGTAATTGCGTATTCGTTTTCTTCCACAGACTCTATGTTGTACGGAGGATATCCGTTGCTGTGGTTGTGTTGTTGCAGCGCGCTGTCAAGCAGGTTTGCCAGTCGATCGAAACCTACAGTGCTGCGGTAAAGGGGTGAGAAATCTATAGCGTTCATTGTGACAATTCTCCTTAAAGAAGCAATATGATTAAACAATGGTTGCCGGCTTAAAGAGCCTGTCATGCAGCGCTCTCGCCAACGCTACTTAAGGTGTGGCTGCGCTGTTTGTTTTCAAGATAAAAAACAGAATTGCCTGTCACTTTGCGAGAGCTAATTATTAAATAATAATACTTTTAAAATGAGTTGATTAAGCGCTCTTGAAAACGTAAAAATTGACCGCAATCGGGGCGTTTACTGGCAGTTCAAGAGTGGCGACGTACACGGTCATAACATACATTTAAGTGCTGTCTACACAAGTTAACGAATGCAGGCTGATGACGTCAGTCGGGTAATATGCCAGGGCTATTTGTGTGCAACTGGCAGCGGAGTGAGAACGGGTTAGCAGAATGGCATGCCGTCAGGCAGTTTGGAGATGACGTGGCATAGTAACTGAATTATCTGTAACGCAGGTCGCGAGCATCATGCGTCTGTCTTCAGAGACTGCGAAGGTAGTAGTATCAGTTCTCACCCCCAATCGGGCCCGCCTGGACGGGCCCTCTTTTTGTGCGCAATGTTTATTCCTGTGTGCGCTGTTTATCCGGCAGTTATCCCCGACCAATGAATGGCATGCTTGTCGCCATGATGGTTATAAACTGTACGTTGACATCAAGTGGCAGCTCAGCCATTTGAACGACCGCCTTCGACACGTTGCTAACATCCATAACCGGCTCAACCGCTATGGAACCATCTGCCTGCGGTACACCGGTTTTCATACGCTCTGTCATCTCGGATGCAGCGTTGCCAATATCAATTTGACCGCAGGCAATGTTATGCGCTCTGCCATCCAGAGAGATGGTGCGAGTAAGCCCGGTGATTGCATGTTTACTCGCAGTGTAGGGCGCCGAACCAGGGCGTGGTACCTGCGATGATATAGAACCGTTGTTAATGATGCGGCCACCCTGAGGGTCTTGCTTGCTCATCATTCGAAACGCACGGTTTGCCGCCAGAAACGCACCGTTTAAATTGACGTCGATAACTTTCTTCCAGTCGTCAAAGCTGAGATCACCAAATGACGTGGCAGGCACATTGTTGCCGGCATTGTTGAATAGCACGTCAAGGCGTCCAAACTTTTTTTCAAGCTGTGCAAACATGTCGTCTACTGCTGCAGGGTCAGTCAGATCAGCCGCACAGGCAAGTGCATCATCGTTACTACAATTGGCAACCACTTCATCGAGCAACTCTTTGCGGCGACCCGTAACGACAACGCGATACCCGGCCTCGATAAAAGCTTCTGCCGTGTTTCTTCCGATGCCGGAAGTGGCTCCGGTGATTAGTGCAATTTTTCCATCGCTCATGATTGGCTCCGATGTGTGATTGGGGTTCCGGGGGCGAGATGGCCAGCACCGGCAGGGTTATACGAATTCGGGTATTGGTCTATTACAAAAGCGCCGAGCTTTCGATTACTTCGACGTTGCGGTTTTTAAGCTCGATGCGTGTGGCAGCGTCGCTGCCTTCGAGATCAATTGAGCGGCACGCATCGTCAATAACGAATGTGGTGAAGCTTTCTTTTCTGGCATCAATGGCTGAGTAACGCACGCAGTAGTCGAATGCCAGACCACAGCAGAATACCCGGCTGATGTGCAGGTCTCTAAGGTATCCTGCCAGACCGGTTCGGGTGGTCTGATCATTTTCATAAAAAGCGGAATAGGAATCGATGGCCGGGTTCATCCCTTTGCGTATGATCAGCGCGCCGGGATCAACGTTCAGTTGCGGATGAAACGCGGCGCCCTCGCTGCCCTGAACACAGTGGTCCGGCCACAGGGTCTGTTGCCCGTATGGCATGGTGGTCGTAGAGAAGGGTTCCATGCCGCTGTGTGACGATGCAAACGAACTGTGTCCCGAAGGATGCCAGTCCTGTGTCAGCACCACATTGGCAAACCGCGGCATCAACTGATTAATGATCGGCACCACGGCGTCACCGTCGGCAACCGCCAGGCGGCCTTCGGGGCAAAAGTCATTTTGAACATCGATAACCAGCAGCGCGTCTGTGTCGTTGAGTTTCATCGAACCTGGAGTTTCTGGTGGCGGGGTTGTCGGGTATTTTGCCGCCAGATCCGAACGACTGCCAGCAATTTGCGTTGGCGGGCGACAGTGGTAGCAGATATCATTGGCGGCTTAACCGGAACTCGCCATGCAGACCACGAACCATACACCGCAATTATCGTTTGACGAGCTATTTCTCGACGCGGGCCGCGATCAGCGCTATCTGGTGGCCGGTGTCGACGAGGCCGGCCGCGGTCCGCTGGCGGGCAGCGTTGTCGCCGCCGCGGTCATTCTGGATCCGGATCGAAAAATTCAGGGGCTGGCCGACTCCAAGGCTCTGACCGAGGAGCGGCGCGAAGCATTGGCTGATGAAATCCGTGAACGGGCGGTGTGCTGGCACGTTGCCGAGGCCACGGTAGAAGAAATAGATAAGCTCAATATACTGCACGCTTCAATGCTCGCGATGACCCGTGCAATTGAAGGTCTGTCAGAGGCGCCGAACCATTGTCTGATCGATGGTAATCGCTGTCCGATCACACGTTTTAACTGCCAGGCTATCGTCAAGGGCGACGCGCTGGTACAGGAGATTTCAGCGGCGTCGATATTGGCCAAGGTCACCCGCGACCATCAGATGCACCAGATGCATGAGCAGTATCCGCAATACGGATTTGATCGTCACAAGGGGTATCCAACACGGCTACACATGGAGGCGCTGCAACGCCATGGCCCGCTGGACATACACCGTCGCAGTTTTGCGCCAGTGCGTAAAGTTATGTTGCCGATAGGAGAACCTGCTTGAGCGGTTTTGTTCACCTCAGAACCCATACCGAATATTCACTGGTCGACAGTGTTGTCCGTATTGGTGCGCTAATGAAAGCATCTGCTGCGGGGGCTATGCCTGCGGTAGCGCTGACTGATCAAAGCAATATGTTCGCGTTGATCAAGTTTTTCAAAAGTGCGGTGGGTGCCGGCATCAAGCCGATTGTCGGAGTGGATGCGCGTATCCTTGACCCCGACGGAAACAGTTATTCTCCGGTGGTATTGCTGGCGCAAAATGAAACCGGTTATCTGAATATGACCGAGCTCGTGTCGCGCAGCTACCAGCACGGACAAACAGAGCTCGGTGCCACGCTTGAGTTTGACTGGTTACAGGGAAAAACCGAGGGCATTATCGCGCTGTCAGGTGGGCGCTTCGGTGATATTGGTCGTGCGTTGCTGGCAGAGTTGCCGGAACAGGCCGATGCGTGTCTGCAGCGCTGGATGGCACTTTTTCCGGAGCGCTTTTACATCGAGCTGCAGCGCACTGGCCGACCCGACGAAGAGCGTTATATCCAGCTGGCTTTGCCACTGGCATCAGCGGCTAACTGTCCGGTGGTGGCGACCAACGATGTGCGGTTTATCAAGCCAACCGATTTCGAAGCGCACGAAGTACGTGTGTGCATCCATCAGTCACATGAGCTGACAAGCACCCGCCGGCCTCGCGACTACAGCGAACAACAATACCTGCGCAGTGCTTCTGAAATGGCCGAGCTCTTTGCGGACATTCCCGAGGCGCTCGACAACACCGTACAAATCGCCATTCGCTGTAACCTGCACATCAAGCTCGGCGCACCAATGCTGCCTGACTTCCCGGTACCGGAAGGCATGACCGAGAGCGATCTGCTGCGCGCTCAGTCAGAGCAGGGCTTGCAGGAGCGACTGGACAAACTCTACGACACCAGCGATGAAAGCTTTGCGGAAACGCGCAAACCTTACGATGCGCGGCTCAAGCGCGAGCTCGACGTTATCATCCAGATGGAGTTTCCGGGCTACTTTCTGATCGTTTCTGACTTTATTCGATGGAGCCGTGATAACGACGTACCGGTGGGGCCGGGGCGTGGTTCCGGCGCCGGATCTTTGGTGGCCTACGCGCTGGGTATCACCGATCTTGATCCGCTCGCTTACGACCTGCTGTTCGAGCGCTTTCTGAACCCGGAGCGTGTGTCGATGCCTGACTTCGACATCGACTTCTGTATGGACAAGCGCGACCGCGTCATTCAATACGTGGCGGAAAAGTACGGCAGCGAGAAGGTTTCACAGATCATCACCTACGGCACCATGGCGGCGAAGGCGGTGGTGCGCGACGTGGCTCGCGTCATGGGGCATCCATACGGATTTGGTGATCGACTGGCGAAGATGGTACCGCCTGACCTCGGTATAACTCTGACCAAGTCGCTGGAAGTGGCCGAAGATCTGCGTCGGGCATACGACAACGAAGAAGATACCCGCGCCGTGCTCGACATGGCGCTGCAGCTTGAGGGCCTGTCGCGTAACGCCGGCAAGCACGCCGGGGGCGTGGTTATCGCGCCCACCCGTCTGACGGATTTTACCCCGCTGTACTGCGAAGCCGACGGCTCCAGTCTGGTCACCCAGTTCGACAAGGACGATGCCGAGAGCGTTGGCCTGGTGAAGTTTGACTTTCTTGGGCTGCGGACGCTGACGATCATTGAAAACGCGGTGACCATGATCAACAGCCGGCGTGATAAAGACCAGCAGCTCAACCTCGACAAGCTGCCGTTCGACGATGGTCACACGTATCGCCTGTTGCAGGAAGCGAAAACCACCGGAGTGTTCCAGCTTGAATCCGGCGGTATGAAAAAACTTATTGCTCGTCTAAAGCCCGACTGCTTTGACGATGTTGTGGCGCTGGTGGCGCTGTATCGACCGGGGCCGATGAGCTCCGGCATGCTCGATGACTTTATCGCGCGGAAGAACGGTCAGGCGCCCATCTCCTATCCGCACCCCGACTACCAGCACGACAGCCTGAAACCGATTCTTGAGTCGACCTACGGCGTCATCGTCTACCAGGAGCAGGTGATGCAAATCGGTCAGGTGCTGGCCGGTTACTCACTCGGCGGCGCGGATGTACTGCGGCGTGCGATGGGTAAGAAAAAGCCCGAGGAAATGGCCAAGCAACGGCAGGTGTTTGTCGATGGCTGCTTAAAGAATGATATCGACGAGCAACTGTCACGCAACATCTTCGATCTGGTAGAGAAGTTCGCGGGCTACGGCTTTAACAAATCTCACTCTGTCGCGTACGCGGTATTGTCCTACCAGACTGCGTGGCTGAAATGCCACCACCCGTCTGAGTTTTTCAGTGCCGTGCTGACGGCTGATATGGACTCGACCGATAAGGTGGTTCGTACCATTGACGACTGTCTCGAGTCCGGCCTGAAGTTGCTGCCGCCGGATCTTAATCATTCACAGGTTGGCTTCACGCCCACCGATGCGAAGACCGTGCGCTTTGGTCTGGGTGCCATCAAGGGTGTCGGCGAAGGCGTGCTGGAGAAGATTTTTGCCGAGCGCGATGAAAACGGCCCGTTCAAGGACCTGATCGATTTATGTCACCGCACCAGTGACGCGAGTGTGTCGCGCAGTGTCTTTGAGTGTCTGATCCGCGCTGGTGCGATGGATTGTCTGGGCGAGAACCGCGCGACACTGATGGAAAACCTGACGCTTGCGCTGAGCGCTGCGAATCAGCAATCGCGCAACCAAAGCAGTGGCCAGACCGACCTGTTCGGGGATGTCACTGCCTCGGTCGATCAGGCCATTGAACTGCAGCGTGTGCCTGACTGGTCGGAAATCGATCGACTGATGGCAGAGCGCAAAACCACCGGTCTTTTTATCAGCGGCCATCCGATTGATCCCTATGTCGAAGAACTGGAAAAGATCGCCAGTGGTCGCATTGGCGATCAGTGCGATCGTGTACCGGCAGCCGCTGATGATGGTGGCTTTCGCAGCCGCGGGCAGGACTGTGTGATGGCAGGGCTGGTGTGTGATATCCGTGTGCGGGCCACTAACCGCGGATCGAAGATTCTCACGGCGACGCTCGATGATTGCACCGGCAAGGTTGATGTAGTAGTGGCTGGTGAGTTGCTGGAAGCCAGCGGCCACAAGATTGGCGCCGACTCCATTATCGTGGTTGAGGGCAGCCTAGGCATTGATTCTTTCAGTGGTGGTTACAGTCTGCGTGCGCGTCAGGTGTATTCGATGGACGAGGCGCGTGAGCGATTTGCGCGGCTGTTGCTGGTGACCTGGCATGCAACTGATGATGTAGCGTCGCTGCAACATTTTCATGAGGCGCTGGCGGGTCATCGCAAGGGCGGGCGGCTGCCGGTGTTTATCGACTATGCCAATGAGTCTGCCACCGCACGCATTCGCCTCGGTGATGAGTGGCAGATCAACCCGACTGCTCAGCTAATAGAGTCACTAAACAGCACTGCCGGCGTCAGGCACGTCGATCTGGTGTACTAACCCGCACCAGTAACGCCATTCCTGGTGTTGCTAATTTGATATACTGAATTTAGACATCAGTATCTGATCAGAGTCGGGCATTGCCCGCAGCATGGGCATTGTCAGTCGAACAGAATGAATCAAAGCTATTTAGAGTTTGAAAAACCGATTGCTGAGTTACAGGGCAAAATCGATGCGTTAAGCAGCGCCACGGATAACGTGGACATTGACGTGGACGATGACCTGGCCAAGTTGCGCGTTAAGTGCGACAAGCTAACCGAGTCTATTTTTTCCAAGCTCGATCCCTGGCAGGTATCGCAGGTGGCGCGGCACCCGAATCGACCATTCGCGCTGGACTATATTGAAAGCATCTTCACCGAGTTTCAGGAGTTGCACGGTGATCGCGCCTATGCGGATGATCCGGCTATTGTTGCAGGCATCGGACGCCTGAACGGCCAGGCAGTGGCGATCATTGGCCAGCAAAAAGGTCGCGACACCAAAGAAAAGATTAAACGCAACTTCGGTATGCCCAAGCCAGAAGGTTACCGCAAGGCGCTGCGTATTATGAAGCTGGCTGAAAAGTTCAAGCTGCCACTGATCACGCTGATCGACACCCCGGGCGCCTATCCGGGCGTCGGAGCGGAAGAGCGCGGTCAAAGTGAGGCGATTGCGCGTAACCTGATCACCTTGGCTGATCTGAAGACACCGGTCATCTGTACCGTTATTGGCGAAGGCGGGTCAGGTGGTGCTCTGGCGATAGGCGTTGGCGACCGTATCAATATGATGCAATACAGTACCTACAGTGTTATATCGCCCGAAGGCTGTGCATCAATACTATGGAAAAGCGCCGACAAAGCACCTGATGCCGCTGAGGCCATGGGCATAACCTCTGACAGACTTAAAGAACTGAATCTGATTGATCGCATCATTCCGGAACCGCTAGGTGGCGCGCATCGCGATCCGCAGGCAGCCGCTGCTTCATTACGTGAGTCGCTGATTGAAGACCTCAGTCAGTTGTCGTCGATGATGTCTGAAGATCTGATCGAACAACGCAGCGCCAGGTTGCGCAGCTTCGGTGAATACAAGGAAGCCTGACGCCGGTAGTCAGGCACGGTCTGATCCAGCATTCGGGCCTGAAGCTACATCTGTTAGTCCACAGTCATCATTTAACGCTGAGGTGTTTCGCAGGGCCGTATTTGACGGACTCGATCAACTGGCTCAGCGGATTGCATCCGAGGCTCAGATAACCGGGCTGGTCGTGGCCTACAGCGGCGGCGTTGACTCACACGTGTTGCTGGTCTGTGCAGAACAATGGTGTCAGCAACATTCCAGTACACCACTGCGCGCCCATCATGTTGACCATGGTCTGCAGGCGCAAAGTGGCGTGTGGGCGCAGCATTGCGAGCGCATCTGTGTGCAATTGCAGGTGCCTTTCACGCTAACCCGTGTGGTCGTGGAAACGGCCGACGGCAGTAGCCCTGAGGAAGCAGCACGGCACGCGCGATACGCTGCATTGCGTGGTTGTTTACGCCGCGGAGAAATACTACTGACGGCTCACCACGTTGACGATCAGGCTGAAACCCTGTTGCTGCAATTGTTCCGCGGTGCTGGTGTAAACGGCCTGGCTTCGATGCCCGAGTGCACTGAATTTGGCACCGGTTATCATGCGCGTCCGCTATTGCAATTCGCCTCCGAAGACATCCGCCGCTTCGCCAGTGAACAGAAGCTGCAATGGATTGAAGATCCGAGCAACCAGAATCCCGACTTTGATCGCAATCTGTTGCGTACCCAAATAATGCCGCTGTTGCAGGCACGCTGGCCATCGCTTGCGTCCAGTATTGCTCGCAGTGCATCGCACTGTGCCGAAGCGGCCGAAGTTGGCCGTCATTTTGCGCGTGGCGTGCTCGGTGAGCAGGTCGACAGCCGCGTGCTTTCCTTGCGCAGTCTGGACACGCTGACAGCCGCAGAGGCAAAAGTGGTACTGCGCTACTGGATCGAATACCACGGCTTTCGCATGCCTCCGGCGGTTACGCTTTCGCAGTTACTGCGGGCTGCGGTAACCAGTGGTGTTACTGCGGACATCAGTTGGGGCGACGCACGCATCCGGGAGTTTCAGGGGGCGCTGTATCTGGACCGTATCGAGTCGTTTGAACCGGGCGCGCCGTTTCGCTATGAATGGCCGTCTACCGGTACACCCCTGACGATTGAAGAAACCGGTCAGGTCGTGACGGCCAATGATATTCCCGTTGGCTATCGCAACGGCATAGATAGTCTGGTCGTTTGCAGTCGACGCGGAGGTGAGCGACTGCAACTGTCGGGACATCGCATCCACAAATCAGTGAAGAAACTGTTTCAGGAATGTTCCATTCCACCGTGGAAGCGGAACAGTCTGCCGTTTGTGTATGCGGACGGCGAGCTGATCGGAATTATCGGGATTGGTTTCACGGATTAATTCTGGCGAATTTGTAATAACTGCGGTTCCGCAAAGGCGTTGAGCGCAGGCTGTTTTAGTGCGGCGAAAGCAACTGTAGCCGGCTGATGTTAATTGTCGCCTATCGGGCCTTCTGGTAGTCTGTAATACCATCTTGTTGTATCTCTTTTCTGGCAATTTCGAGTCAACCTTCGAGTGATCCAATGACGCGATTCATATTCGTGACAGGCGGTGTTGTGTCATCGCTTGGCAAGGGAATAGCAGCGGCGTCGCTCGCTGCTTTGCTGGAGTCGCGCGGGTTAAAGGTCACGTTGCTCAAGCTTGATCCCTACATCAACGTCGACCCCGGGACTATGAGTCCGTTTCAACACGGCGAGGTATTCGTTACCGGCGATGGCGCCGAAACCGACCTCGACCTCGGCCACTATGAGCGCTACGTGCGCGTGCAGATGACTCAGGCCAACAACTTCACTACCGGCCGCGTCTATGAGAACGTCATTGCGCGCGAGCGGCGTGGCGACTACCTCGGCGCCACAGTGCAGGTCATTCCGCACGTCACCGATGAGATCATCCGACTGGTGAAGGAAGGGGCAGGCGATGCCGATGTGGCCATGGTTGAAATTGGCGGCACGGTTGGCGACATTGAATCACTGCCATTCCTTGAGGCAATTCGTCAGATGGGCATTGAACAGGGCCCCAACGGTGCGCTGTTTATCCATCTGACGCTGATTCCGTATATAAAAACCGCCGGTGAAATGAAAACCAAGCCGACTCAGCACTCGGTTAAGGAACTGCGCAGCATTGGTATTCAGCCGGACATTCTGATGTGCCGCTCTGACCGCGTGCTGCCGGCAGGCGAACGCAAGAAGATCGCGCTCTTTACCAATGTCGGTGAAGAGGCGGTGATATCCGCCATCGATGCAGATTGCATCTATCGAATCCCGAGCCTGCTACACGCGCAGCAACTGGACGACATCGTTCTTAACAAGCTGGCTATCGAAGCGCCGCCTGCTGACCTGACCGAGTGGGAACGCGTGGTGGACGGGCTAATGAACCCGCGCAGCGAAGTGGTAATCGGTATGGTTGGCAAGTACACCGAGCTGACAGAGTCCTATAAGTCTCTGAACGAGGCACTGTCACACGCCGGTATTGACCACAAAACCAAGGTCGTTATTCACTACATTGATTCGGAAAAACTGCGCGGCGGTGACCTCACCGTGCTCGAAGACGTGGATGCCATCCTTGTACCGGGTGGTTTCGGTAAACGCGGTGTCGAAGGCAAGGTAAACGCGGTGCGCTTTGCACGCGAGCAGGGTATCCCGTTTCTCGGAATTTGTCTGGGCATGCAGGTGGCGGTCATCGAGTACGCGCGCAATGTTGCCGGCCTTGAAGGTGCCAACAGTTCAGAGTTTACAGAAGGTTGTCCGCATCCGGTTATCGGGCTGATCACCGAGTGGCAGGACCGTGAAGGGCAGATAGAAGTCAGAGACAGGAATACTGATCTCGGCGGCACCATGCGTCTTGGCGGGCAGGAGTGCTTTGTTAAAAAAGGTACTGTGGCGCACCAGATATACGGTGAAGATGTAATCGTCGAACGCCATCGTCATCGCTACGAGTTTAACAACCGCTACCTGGATCCGCTGGTTGAAAGTGGCATGGTGGTGTCGGGTGTCTCTGGTGATGCAGAGCCGCTGGTGGAAATCATCGAGCTGCCAAACCACCCGTGGTTTGTTGGCTGTCAGTATCATCCTGAATATCGTTCGACACCACGAGACGGGCATCCGCTGTTCCGCAGCTTTATCGCAGCAGCAATCGCCTATGCAACGGAAGACAAACTCGAGGCTGTCACCTGAATGAGTGGCGAGCAACACAGCGGTTTCGACACTGCGGGTTTTAGTATCGGTGGTGACAAAGGTACGGGTGCCATTCCCGTTGGGCTTGATCACCCTCTGTTCCTGATTGCCGGCAACTGTGTGATCGAAAGTGAATCGACCACCATGCAGACTGCCGAAGCACTGGTGCAGATGTGCGCGCGGCTAAAGATGCCGCTAATCTATAAGTCGTCGTTCGACAAAGCGAATCGATCGTCTGTCAGCAGTTATCGCGGCCCGGGTATGGAAGAGGGGCTCAGGGTTTTGCAGTCTGTCAGGCAGGAGTTTGGTGTACCGGTCATTACCGACGTGCACGAAGACACACCCATCGACGAAGTGGCAAGCGTGGTTGATGTGATGCAAACCCCTGCGTTCCTGTCGCGGCAGACAAACTTCATCCAGCGTGTGTGTGCTGCCGGCCTGCCGGTCAATATCAAGAAGGGTCAGTTCATGGCTCCGGAAGATATGGCTAATGTTGTTGTGAAAGGGCGCAGCACCGGCAATAGTCAACTCATGGTGTGTGAGCGGGGTGTCAGTTTTGGCTATCGCACCTTGATTTCTGATATGCGTGGTCTGGCGACTATGCGCACGACAGGTTATCCGGTTGTGTTCGACGCCACGCACTCGGTACAGCAACCGGGTGGCCTGGGCGAGGCATCGGGTGGGCAGCGGCAGTTTGTGCCGGTGCTGGCGCGTGCTGCCGTTGCGGCCGGGGTGGCCGGTGTTTTTATGGAGACTCACCCGAATCCTGATGCAGCACTCAGCGACGGACCCAACGCCTGGCCACTCGATCAGATGGAGCCACTACTTGGCACACTATTGGAACTTGATGCGGCATGCAAAGCCTCCGAAATGCCCGAAAACGCGCTGCTGAGTGGCGCGGGCAGGTCGTGATGGCATTGAACCCCAATCCGTAAAACCGAATCAGAGCTCGATTATCATGGCCAAAATCCGCAAAATTCACGCTCGTGAGATTATAGATTCTCGCGGCAACCCGACTCTCGAAGCCGATATCACACTGGAGTCCGGCGTCACGGGTCGCGCAGCAGTGCCGTCCGGTGCTTCCACCGGGGAGCGCGAGGCGCTGGAACTGCGCGATGGTGATCAGTCGCGCTATCTCGGTAAGGGCGTACTGAAGGCCGTTGGCCATGTGAATGGTGAAATTGCAGGCGCGCTGGTCGGCATGGACGTGACCGATCAGGAAAAGCTCGACACCACCATGCTGGAGCTGGACGGCACCGAAAACAAAGATCGGCTTGGCGCGAATGCGCTGCTCGCGGTATCAATGGCCTGCGCGCAGACCGCTGCCAGGGCCAGTGATCAGATGTTGTTTGAATACCTGGGCGGTGATGACGCAGTCACGCTGCCGGTGCCTATGATGAACATCATCAACGGTGGTGCTCATGCCAACAACAGTGTCGATTTGCAGGAGTTTATGGTTATGCCGGTTGGCGCTGAGTCGTTATCTGAGGCGCTGCGCACCGGTGCGGAGATTTTTCATACCCTGAAGAAGGTTCTGAATGGCATGGGTCTGAACACCGCAGTTGGCGATGAAGGCGGATTTGCACCGGATTTGCCCTCCAATGAGGCGGCCATCGAAGTCATACTCGAAGCGATCGATAAGGCAGGTTACAAAGCCGGGCAGGAAGTCTACCTGGCGCTGGACGCCGCGAGTTCCGAGTTCTGTGAAAATGGTGTCTATAACCTCGCCGCAGAAAACCGCAAGTTTAACAGCGACGAGTTCAGTGATTACCTGGCCGACTGGGTTGCGCGCTATCCGATTATCTCCATCGAGGACGGTATGGACGAGAACGACTGGGATGGCTGGAAGAAGCTCACCGATAAAACCGGTGACAAAGTGCAGCTGGTTGGCGACGATCTGTTCGTAACCAACCCGGCTATTCTGGCCGAGGGTATCGAAAAGTCGATAGCGAATTCGGTGCTGATTAAAGTCAATCAGATTGGCACACTGACGGAAACTCTGCGCACCATTGATATGGCGCACAAGGCGGGCTACACGACCGTGACTTCGCATCGTTCCGGTGAAACAGAAGACACCACCATAGCTGACCTGTCGGTGGCGACCAACGCCGGCCAGATCAAGACCGGTTCAATGTCTCGGTCGGACAGAATTGCCAAGTACAATCAACTGTTGCGGATTGAGGAAAAGCTTGGCAGTCGCGCAGTTTACGCGGGTCGATCGGCGTTTAAACAGCCTCTGTAGGCACCTGGCCCGTAACGTCGAATTGGAGAAAGTTTTTTGAAGCTGCTTATCAGTGGGTTGATTGTACTGTTCGTGGTGTTGCAGGGGCGTCTGTGGTTCGGTGACGGTGGTCTGCACGAGGTCAAACGCGCGAAAGAGGAAGTCACCCAACTTAAAGCGGAGCTGGCGCGCCAGCGCGATATCAATCTCGCGTTACGAGCCGAAGTGACCGATCTGGGTAATGGATTGGGCGAGATTGAAGAGCGAGCCCGGGCCGAGCTTGGTATGATTGGCGCCGATGAGACTTTCTATCAGTTCGTGGGCCAAAAGAGCGACAGTGTGCCGGATACGCTGGCTGCTCGTCCGCCTGTTGCAGGTGCTGCCGCGCCGCTGCCGGCCGCGGTTCCCGCAGATACAACAATCACGTCCACTACCGCAGGTGAAGCAAATCCTGCGGCGGCGAAACCCGCGCGCCTGGAGCACACGCTTAACTGAGCAGCTTCAGAGACTGCTGTGTGCTGTGACATCGGGACGCCTGGTTGTGTTTGATCTCCGTAGCGTCGCTCATGGATAACGCGATCTGGGCTGTGGTGCCTGCCGCGGGTTGTGGCAGCAGAATGGGGGCGTCGATCCCCAAACAGTATTTACCACTGCAACAATCCACCGTACTTGAATGCACGCTGAGCCGGTTGCTGTCAGTCAGGTTTATTGATGGCATCGTTGTCGTTGTCGATGATGAAACGTCGTTTCGCAATACCATGAGCAACAGTGAGCTCAGCGCGCACATTCCGATACGCACAGTAATTGGCGGTGATACGCGCACACAGTCGGTCCTGAATGGCTTGCTTTATCTGCAGCAGCAACACGAGGGTGATCACACGGTGCTGGTGCACGACGCAGCGCGCCCCTGTGTTAGAAGCGACGACATTGAAAAACTGGTTGAACGCTGTGCTGAGAGCGATGATGGCGGTCTGCTTGCAGTACCGATGTACGATACTCTCAAAAGGGGGGATGAGAGCGATCGCGTTAGCGGCACTATCGACCGTGTCCGTGCCTGGCGTGCTGCCACACCACAGCTTTTCAGTAGAAACCTTCTGATTGACGCGCTGCATCAGGCTATGCGCACCGGGGTGACGTTAACCGACGAGGCATCGGCGATGGAAAACGCCGGTTATCGACCGCTGTTGGTGCCGTGTGTCGCAGACAATATCAAGATAACCGAGTCCGCCGATCTGGCGATGGCAAACGTTATCCTGCAGGCACAGGAACTGACCCGGGCGGAAGCATTGTCCGGTCCCTCGGTTATTCAGGGGCAGGCGTAACGCATGCGAATAGGGCACGGTTACGACGTTCACGCCTTTTGCGAAGGAGACTTTGTTACATTGTGCGGTGTAAAAATACCGTTTAGCAAAGGCTTTCGCGCTCACAGCGATGGTGACGTAGCGCTGCACGCTCTGTGCGATGCGCTGCTCGGTGCTGCTGCACTAGGTGACATTGGTCGACACTTTCCCGATAACGATGATACTTATCTGAATATAGATAGTCGTATTTTACTGCGGCAGGTTGTGCAGTTGCTTGCTGACTGGAATCAACAGTGCAACAACGTTGATATCACCATCGTTGCTCAGGCACCGAAGATGGCACCGCACATTGAGGCGATGCGAGTGATTGTCGCCGCAGATTTAGGCGTTGCTATCGAGCAGGTGAATGTGAAAGCTACCACCAGTGAAGGGCTGGGGTTCACCGGCCGCGAGGAAGGTATCGCAGCTAATGCGGTCGTAACTCTGGTGTCTCAAGTGTCTTGACCGGGAGGACGCATCACCACTCCCGATGCTTTTGCTATTGCCCCGAGCCCGAACACTATCGACCTGAATAAAATTGATCCGACCCGGCCGGGATTGTGTAAATACCGTGTAAATCCCTGCGCATACGTGAACTTGTGGCGCTGTGCGATAGACTGAACAACAGGTACACACACTTTCAAACGGAGAATACAGCATGGCAAAAGTGGCCTCCGCCCGTCGCACGTTTCTGGTTGCGGCTGGCGCATTCATGGCAGCCGGTGGTCTGCTCAAGCCCGCACTCGCACAAAATGTCGCCCCAACACGTACCATGCGCGGCGGCGCTAATAACTACCGCCCAGGCGCGCCGATAGTTGAACGTATTGGCGGTGGCGGATTCTGGATGACAGGTACGGTCCGTCGCGCCGGAGACGGTGCACCACTGGCAGGCCAGCGCATTCAGATTTGGGCGCATACCACCGAAGGGCATGAGCGCGACCCGCACAGCCACGGTGCGACACTGACTGATGAAAACGGAGAGTTCCGGCTGGAAATGCCGCAAATCGTACCGGCCTTTGGGCAGGCACATGGTCATCTCGCGTACGACAGCGATGACTTTGAAACCGTATTTCTTCGCCCGGTAATGGCCAGCGCCAGGGATAAGACCCTTGCGGCGCACTTCGTTCTGAAGCCAGCCTGAGCCAGAGTACGTTGCAGCGGGTGTTGATCACGCTGGTTTGGGCCGCATGTGCCGCTTTGATTGCGCTGGTCGGCTGGTTTGCCGCGAGCAGTGAACTGCTGGCCTGGCGCGAACCGATTTACATCGCTGCAGGCTTCGCCGGGGTCACGGCGTTGGCGCTTATGTTGTTCCAGCCGCTGCTCGCGGCGGGTCTGGTGCCAGTGGGATCAAAATTGCGAGCACGACGAATCCACCGACTGGTAGGCATCACACTGGTGCTTGCTGTAGTTTTGCATGTGGCTGGCCTGTGGATAACCAGCCCGCCCGATGTGATCGATGCGCTGTTATTCGTTTCTGCCACACCGTTTTCAATATGGGGTGTGCTAGCGATGTGGAGCATTTTTATCGCAGCCGGCCTTGTAACTGTGCGGCGCAAATTTGCCCCGCGACACTGGCGATTTGTACACAAGGCGCTGGCACTTATCACCGTGTCGGGCACCGCAGCCCACGCCCTGATGATTGAAGGCACCATGGAATATTGGTCAAAAGCAGCACTTTGTGTACTGCTGCTGCTAACCACCGTGTGGGTGTTTGTCAGCCTTCGAGCCAGAGGTTGAACTCTAAACGGATGAGGCTTAATCCCTGTCGATCGAGCGAAGGTAGTCACCGTATGAGTTCCTGATACCATCAGCCAGCCTATCGAGTTGAGCCCGGTCGATAAAACCCAGTCGAAAGGCAACCTCTTCGATACAGGCAATCTTTAGCCCCTGGCGCTGTTCGATGGTTTCGACAAAGTTTGCCGCCTGAATCATCGACTCCGGTGTGCCTGTGTCGAGCCAGGCAAAGCCTCGTCCAAGGTTGTGGACACGCAGCTGGTTATTGTTCAGGTACAGGCGATTGATGTCGGTGATTTCCAGTTCGCCGCGCGCCGACGGTTTCAGGTTCTGCGCCATCTCAATTACCTGGTTGTCGTAAAAGTAAAGTCCCGGAATAGCGAATTGGGATTTTGGCGACTGCGGCTTCTCTTCAAGGGAAATGGCGTTACCCTGATCATCGAACTCGATAACACCATAGCGTTCCGGGTCTTTCACGAAGTAGGCAAATATCGTGGCGGCAGAGTTGTCTGTGGCAATTGAGTTCAGGGTTTTACTAAATCCGTAGCCGTAGAAAATATTGTCTCCCAATATCAGCGCTACGGAATCATTGCCGATGAATTGATCGCCAATGATAAACGCCTGAGCGAGCCCTTCCGGTTTGCTCTGTACTGCATAGGAGATACCGATCCCCAGTTGCGATCCATCACCGAGCAAAGAGCGGAAATTCTCTACATCGTGCGGCGTGGTGATTAGCAGAATCTCACGAATGCCTGCCAGCATCAGTGTTGACAGCGGATAGTAGATGAGTGGCTTATCGTAAATTGGCAGCAGTTGTTTACTTACAACTGTCGTCAGTGGATGTAGTCTGGTGCCGGAGCCACCGGCCAGAATAATCCCTTTTGTTGTGGTCATGTTTGTAGTCTCCGGTCACGAATCGGCTGGAGATAACCGCCACCGGGGACGAAAATCGCCGAGCCCCTGATACTATCACTTGTCGGCAGCCTGCCCGTGTCGGCAACAGACGCAAGCACATCATTCTTACCAAATAGTTACGCAGTTGCGGGCACTGTTGGGCGCAAAATACCCGCTGGGAATGTCTCCGCAGTTTCAACTGAGAAGCAGGCGGGCACAACAGGTTGCTGGCCGACGCCGGATGTTACAATCACACACTTTGATTTTTGAAACACCGCAGAGCTGCAAACCGGAATAATATGTCGAACCCGCTCGTCACCATTGGCGTGCCTCTATATAACCACGAGGCATATATTACCGAGTGTCTGCAGTCACTGACGCAGCAGACTTATACGCCCGTGGAAATTATCGTGATTGACGATGGATCAACAGATCAGTCGTATGACGTGGCGCGGAGTTATCTGGAAACGCAGACCGACAACGTTAATTTTAAAATTAGCACGCAGGCCAATCAGGGCATGTGCAATACCATGAACCGTATTGCGGCAATGGCCAGTGGCGAGTTTATATCCTTTATCGGGTCTGATGATTACTGGATGCCTGACAAGATCGCCGATCAGGCTGCGTTCCTTATTGAGCATCCGGATGTGATGCTTGTGCACTCATGTTCGATTCGAATCGATAGCAACGGTATTGAGATTGGCAAACTTAACTACCCTGATAAAGTAAAGGAAGGTTATCTGTTTGATCAGCTGGTGACCGGGGCTGCGAAAATCAACACGACCTCTCACCTGTACAGGCGTGCGGTGTTCAATGATATCGGTTACTACGACCCAACGTTCAGTTTTGAAGATACGGATTTCTGGCTGCGCTTGTGCAAGGATCACAAGGTCGGGTTTATTGACAGGGAACACTGCGCTTATCGGTGGCATGGCGAAAACCTCAGCGATCCCAAAAACAGCCTGCTGTTTTATAACGCCGAGCTACAGGATGTTTATCGCAAAAATGTGGCAGATAAGAGACTGCTGAATGTGGCGCTAAGAAAGATACACAAACGGTCTGCCAAAAAGGCATGGCGCAGTGGTGAGTATGGTATTGCGTGGTCGGAGCTGCGGCAGTTTATCCGGCCCAACCCGACATACTCTGGATCGGACAATCGCACGAGACAGGCAGATGCCTGATGTTTGAGCCTGATGTTTGAGCCTGATGTTTGAG
>CAYMFQ010000010.1:49769-51866 GCA_964389335.1 uncultured Granulosicoccaceae bacterium | reverse complement strand
GCCTGATGTTTGAGCCTGATGTTTGAGCCTGATGTTTGAGAAAAACGAGTGAAGAAATGACTGCAGCACTGGAGCAGTTTTACAACAAGGAAAGAGCTTATTATGAAATGGCTCGGCCGGAGATGCTGCAATTCTGTCCACCGGACACCCGTACCATGCTTGATATTGGTTGTGGCGAGGGGTGGTTTGGCAAGGCTGCAGCAGACGAACGCGACATTGAGGCGTGGGGAATCGACTTTGATGCCGCATCGATAGAAAAGGCGTCAGCGTTACTGCACAAGGCAATCTGTGGCGATGTACATCAGTTGCTTGATGATCTGCCGGATCAGTACTTTGACAGTATTTATTTTAACGACGTGCTCGAACATCTGATTGATCCCTATTCACTGATAGATGTGATCAAGCCAAAGTTATCACTGCAGGGAGTGGTGGTGGCGTCGATTCCCAATCTTCGTCATTTCCGTGTGCTGGGACGTTTGCTGTTTGATAGGGACTTTCGCTACGAGAAAAAAGGCGTCATGGATGAAACACACATGCGTTTTTTTACCCTGAAAAGTGTTGAAAGAATGTTTGTGCAGGCGGGGTATCAGGTGCAGACCATTCAGCCGATAACACGCAGCAGCTCTTTCAAGCCAAAAATAGCCCAGCTATTGACACTGGGACTGGCCGGCAGCGATATCGCCTATTCGCAAATCGCTGTGGTTGCAGCGCCGGCAAAATGAGGGCCGTACAGCTGTCTGGCCGCTCTAACATCAGTGCCTGGCAATGAGGATACTGGTCGGTGTTCTGTACTCCGGTGAGCCACAATACGAGCGTTGTATTGCGGCGATTGCCGCTCAGCAGCATACCGACTGGGAATTGCTGGAGATTAAAAACCAGCCGAATCGCGAAGCGCATCAACAGTTGTTTGATACGTTTAACCGTCGTGCAAAAGAGTTCGATTTGTTTGTAAAAATTGATGCTGACATGGAGTTGTGCCGCAATGACTTTTTTACAGCATTAGTTGACTACTTCGAGCAGCATCCGCAGATCAAACACCTGACAATGAAGGTCGATGATTACTTCACCGGCAGGTTGATCTGGGGGCTCAATGCATTTCGTTCATCGGTGACGTTTGCGCAAAACGACCGTGTGTACACGGATATGGCCGTTAACCTCGAGTCCTCGCAGCGAGCACATCTCAGACGCCATCCACAACTGGTACCCGCAGCTAAGCACAGCTATGATCCGACGGCTTTTCAGGCGTTCTATTTCGGCTGTCACAAAGCGATAAAGGTAATGCATCGCCAGTCCCGGTCTCACTGGCGCAATATTAATCGTTTGTTGTTAACCGGTATAAAGAAACGCGACAAGCGACTTTTGATAGCCTATGCAGGTGCTGCGATTGCCTTTGAGCGCGATCTGCAACCTGACTGTCTCGACCATGATAACGGCACGCTGCAGTCGGTGTTTACTGACTTGCAGCATAAAGATAAGCGCTTTTGGTTTAGTGGATTGCTACGCCATTTTCGTATCATCAGGGCAGGGCGGTCCCGTTTTTTATCCAACAAGCGTTAAACGAACAGACACAAAAAAGCCCTTCAAACGAAGGGCTTTTTTACCATCGGTTGACTGCGGGTTTTTTAACCCAGCAGCCCCTGCAGCTTCTCAAGCATAGGGCCGACAACTGGCTCAATGACGCTCCAGATTGCTTCGTTGCCCTTCAGCTTTTCAAGGATCGGGTTGAGAGCACCCATACCTTGTTCCGCTGCCGCAGAGACTGCTGATTTCGCACTGTCATCTGCACCTTCGAGCATACCGGTTAGCCCGTCGAGCGCGCCGCTGGCTTCTTCAAGCTTGGGCAACGCTGCTGTGGCTGAATCAGCATCGGTGATACCGCTCAGTGTTTCCGTGGTTGATCCAAACAACTCAGTGATCTGACCACCGAGGCCACCAACCGCTCCGGTGACTGCAGAAGCTGCATCGCTGGCGGTATCCTTCGCGGCATCAACCGCGTCGGCCGCGCCTTCTGTGGCAGTGGCTGCTGCGTCTTTGGCAGCGTCAGCCGCACCCGCTGCAGCGTCTTTGGTTGCATCAACCGCTCCGGACGCTGCGTCT
>CAYMFQ010000010.1:23097-49669 GCA_964389335.1 uncultured Granulosicoccaceae bacterium | reverse complement strand
TCAACAGCGCCGCCAACGCCACGACCAACGGCCCCAGCGGCGTTACCGGCAGCGTCTACTGCGCCGGAGGCGGCATTGCCGACACCGCGTCCAACCGCACCCGCTGCATCGCCAGCAGCGTCTACTGCGCCACCGACGCCGCGGCCAACGGCGCCTGCGGCACCCGAGACTGCACCGCCAACACCACCGGCGATGTCGCCAGCCGTATCAACGGCACCGGAAACTGCACCACCTGCACGGCCTGCCGCAGCGCCCGCGATTCCGGCGGCACCCGCCGCCAGGCCGGTCGCTGCTGCAGCAACTTTACCGCCTGAAAAACCACTGCTTGAACCGCCGCCACTGCTGCCCAGTCCGGCAGATTCGAGGTGCTGAATGATGCCCTGCGGCAACGCGGTAGAAATATTCCCGCCCTGACTCTTCAGCATTCCCGCGAGACCTGACGCATTCAGTCCATCGGTTTTAGCCTTGCCTTTAAGCAGACCGAGCACCATCGGTGTCAGCATGCCGAGCAGTGAGCCTGCTGAGCCTTTACCCAGACCGGTAAAGCTTGAGAGGCCGCCAATCATGCTGGTGACACCGCTGTTGCCCATCAGAGAGCCGAGCCCTTTCGTGCCGGTTTCGATGAGAGAAGAAGCCTGATTGCCGCCGATCATGGAACCGATGTTGTCGAGCATTCCATCGTCGGTGTTGTTAACCAGACCCATCAGAGTCTCGGCGCCCTTGGTTTCCTGCGCGGCTTCGCCTATGCCTGCCATGAGTGTTGGCAGTGCGCCATCAATTGCAGAGCGAGTTTTCTCCGGACTCTCACCGAGCAACCCGCCTATTTGTCCGATCAGTTGATCGTTGATCTGTCCTTTGACAGCATCCATGATGTTGTATGACATCGTTAACTCCTCTTTGGTAATAACGAATAACTTAGTTAGGAGTCCGGCAGACAGCGTGCTGCGCCGTACCGGGATTACGTAACTGAGAATGGTGGCTATGTTTGACCGATCAACTGCCTTTCAGCGAGCTGAGGTACAGTTTTTCAGAAGGGACAAGGCCTGATGTCTTTGGTCAGCATGTTGTACCACCAACCAAGTGAGGAAATGGTAACAGAATCAGACTCGATCTGCGCCCGAGGTTTGTGAACTAAGGCAACTTGCCTTCGGGACTAATATCGAGGGTATTCAGCAGATTATCGATGAAACCGGTCGATTTACTGTGGGGCCGTCGCACCCGGGTGATTGTTAACGAGCAGTGATTCGATGCCCTCAGCGCGCAGCGGCGCCGAGTAGTAGTAGCCCTGAACATAGTCACAGCCGGCAAGTCGCAATTTATCAGCCTGCTGCTCGTTATCGACTCCTTCCGCAACCACCCGCAGACCCACCGCATTAGCTATGTGTACAGCGCTGTCGACGATGGCGGCATCACGCGGGTCGTGCATCATATCGCGAATGAAGGTCTGATCGATCTTGACTGTGGTTGCCGGCATGGTTTTCAGGTACTGCAGTGAGGAATAACCGGTGCCAAAATCATCCAGTGAAATACCCAGGCCCATATTGCGCAGCAGCGCGAGTTGTTTGCGGCCTGACTCCAGATGTTTGATTGCCATGGTCTCAGTCAGTTCGAGCGAGACCTCGGATGCGTTGAGGTCCAGGTCGTTGAGAATATCCATGGTGCGTCTGGCGAAGTCGGGCGCCTCGAGCTGACGTGCCGAAACGTTGATTGACATAAACAGCGACTGATCAGGGTAGGTGTCGCGCCAGTCTCGGAGCTGCGTCAGGCTGGTTTGCATAATCCATTCGCCAACGGTGTGAATATCTTCGTACATCTCCAGAATTGGCACGAACTCGTCGGCGTGCATGTCTGATGGTGTGTCTGATGTCCATCGCAGCAGACACTCGAAACCGGCGATCTGATCCGTATTGAGCCGCACAATCGGCTGGTACACCAAATTAAAAATATCGCCGGGCTGGTTTGATTTGATGGCATTGAGTATCGCGCGCTGCCGCGACAGTGCCTCCTGCGCCTGATCGGACAATAACAACACTGAACCACGGTGGTTGCGTTTGGCAGCCATCAACGCCTGATCGGACAGTTTGAACAACTCTGAGATATCCATCGACGATGTTTCCTGCACGCTGGCACCGACGGTGGTGGTAATGGTGATTGAGGTGTCCTTGTATTCGATGGGGTGCTCCAGCACCTGCTGAATCCGGTGAATAATGGTTTCACCAGTGCGTGGCGCTACCAGCCCGCACAGTACAATGGCAAAGCGATCTGCCTCCAGTCTGCCCAGTTTGTCCTCGGCGCGAAGTTCTCCGTGCACGCGACGGGCGATCTCACGCAGCACTTCGTCACCGGCGAAGTAGCCAAGTACTTCGTTTATCTGCTGAAAGTGGTCAATATCCAGAAACGCCAGCGCGACGAATTCCTCTTCGCTGTGCGACCCTGAGCGCTGGATGTCGGATAAAAAGCGGGTGATATCACGACGATTAGAGGTGTCGGTCAGAGCATCGCGGCGCGATTGTTCATCCAGCCGCTCACGAGTGGCAATGAGTTGCAGGTGGGCGGCCTGCGCAGACTGCCACTGGCGCCGATACACGCGTCGATGATAGATCGCCCAGATCCCGAGCACTGTTGCCAGCAGCAGCACCGAACATAAAATCAGGTTGCGAGCATTGCGCTGCAGTGCTTCACGCAGCGACTGATGTGACTGCTCGACAGAGTTGTTGCCAGCGAGAGCTGAGAACACATTGGACAGCTGTGCGTCGATGCTACGGTGTTGCAGTGACAGATAGACGAGTGCGGCTACACCGGCGACCAGGCATATAGCCAGCAGCAGCATAAGGCTGCGATGGACCCGATTGTGGCCATCAAATTGATCTGCAGAATCTGACACTGGGAATCGTTAACTGATGAGCCGCAAGTTGATAGGCAACGGGATAGCGGACATTGCCAGATTTATACCCGATTGTCTGCTGAATCACCTTTTTCGGCGTCGTGGCGCAGTGCTTTACGCCATGCAACAATTTTTTCTGAAAGATTTAGCGATGCCATTGCCGGACTGCTTGAGGGCAGGGTCACGAGCTCGATTTCCCGGGCGTTAAGGTTAAGGTGTGATACACCGCTTGAAGGCTTATCGGTAAGGTCGGGCAGGACGTGTTTTCTGAACAGCTGCTCTGCGGCTTTGCCGTTGAACGCCACAGTTCTGATGTCTGGTTGCGCTTTGAAGAATGCAGCGAAGTCGTTACACACAACACTGTCTTTGCGAATATTTGAGTCGAGGCTACCGGGGCGCACGCACTGCGTCAGCACATCCCATACGGCGATATGGTTCTCGTGCAAGATCTGGCATTTGTTGTCGTAGGTATCTGTGGAGCCGCCAAACAGGGCCTGCATCACCGGCCAGAAAGCATTGCGACCGTGTGCGTAGTACTGATTTTCAGTTAGCGATGCCACTCCGGGCATGGAGCCGAGTACCAACAGTTGCGCACGCGCCGAGCCGATCGGCGCAAACGCGTGTAGCACTGCATCAGTCATTGCTGGTTAGAGCTGGCTATCGGTGAGTGTCATGTCAGGAACCAGCTCGCTGTCCTTCGCTGAGTCGGCGAAAGTAGTCTGCCGCGCGTCGGTCGTAACCCTCGGGTACGGTGGCCGGGCGCTCGTTGCGGACTCCGCTCAGAGCCTGCTGTTCACGATAAATCTGCAGTTCGATTTGTTCGATCTGACGCAGCAGCAAGCGTACGTTGGCTTCAATGCGACGCGCATTCTCTTCGCCACCACGATCTCCGTCGGCACTGAGCTCTTCCGCCATGGCGCGCATATCCGCGAGCGTTTCGGCGCTTACACCGTCAATCGGGTTCTCCGCGAGTTGTTCAAGCTGCCGCGTTGCCTCTTCGATCAATTGTGGCTGGCCGTTATTGATCACCGTGTCCTGGTCGCGCAGGGTGCCCTGGTTGGCTCCCCAGCTGCCGGCCTGGTTGCCGCGTTCAGACAATTGACCGCTTTGCTCGGAATCACCAGACTGTCCCTGCTGCGAACCGGATTGTTGTGATTGGCTTTGCCGGGGTTGATCACCTTGCTGGCCAGAGCCGCGATTGAGGCGCTGCTGTTCCACACCGGAACCCTGGGTAAGCTGTTGGGCGCGCTGTTCACGCAGGGCCTGGGTTAATGATTCGCGCAGTTGCTGCAGCGTGGCTGTTGCGTCGGCCGCTGTGATGTCATCGCCGGTTTCTTCGGTTGTTTCGTTGCGCGCGATGTCCTGCGTTTCGAATAGATCGTTTTGCAGGTTATTCAACGCATCAGTAATGCGGGTTTCACGCAGTGCGGCCTGTGGTGCCTGTCCTTCTTCGATCATGTCGCCGGAGATACCGAGCAACTCCGCAATCTTGGAATCGTCCAGGGAGTCGACTGCCTGCTGCAGGCGCTCAGCGGTCTCGGGTGATTGTTCGGCAAAGCGATCAATCGTGTCCTGGGATTCCCGCATAAACTCTTCCAGTTGGCGCTGCATTGAACGCTTTTGTTCCGCCAGACGCTGTTGGTCCTGTGCCGAAAGGCCACTGTCGTAACGGTTTTCCCGACGTGCCTCCATCGACTTGCGCAATGCTTCGCGTAACTCCCGGGAAGTTTCCTGTTGTTGCTGTGACAGATCGCGGATGCTGTCAGCGGCTTCCGTCAGACGCTCTTCCAATTGCTGCTGACGCTCTTCAGATACCTGCTCGACAGACTGCTGCAGGCGTTCGCTGGCTGCGCGCAGTGATTCCTGCATTTGCTCTGGTGTCAGTTGCTGACGATTCTGCTCGGCCTGTTCAAGCTGGCGCAGTGCCTCGTCGAGGTTTTCCAGCGCCTGCTCCGTTGCCGTCTGGTCTTGCTGCTGCTGTGACCCCTGTGAGTTGGCCTGCTGCTGTCCCTGACTTTGCTGGCCCTGGCTCTGTTGTGACTGACCCTGTTGCGACTGGCTCTGCTGGCCCTGCTGCGACTGGCTTTGCTGTGACTGCTGCTGTTGCGAGGATGCAGACTGCTGTTGCTGCATTTGCTCAAGCTCGCGCTTTAGCTCTTCAATTTCACGACGCAATTTTTCCTGTTGCCAGCGCTCAGCCATAGACAGTTCATCATTCTGGGCGGCAGCATCTGCGAGTTGCTGCTGACGTCTTGCCAGATCCCTGAGCTTTTCGAAGGCGTCGTCAGCCGCAGCAGATTGTTGTTGGTTGTTACTTTGCGCGGTGTCCGGAGTTTCGTACTGGTTTTTGGCCAGATCCATTTCCAGTTCGTACATCTCTGCCATATCGCGCCCGGCATTACCGCCACCGCCACCTTCGCTCTGGTTGCGGCTGATAGTGATGTCGTTGAAGATCGACTCGGCGCGTTTCAAATACTGCAATGCGCGCTGCTGATGCACGACCGCATCGTCGAGCTTTAGCTCCGCCAGGTTTTCCGCTGACGGGCGCATAGCCTTCGCTGCCTCCTGCATGTATTCGACAAAGCGAATGACTTCCGGGTCGTTGTCGAGTAGCTGACGAGCCTCGGCGCGCTGTGCGAGAGTGTCCGCCTGGTCGGCCAGTGTTTCCTGCAAGTCAGCCAGCAGAGTGGCGCTGTCTTCCGGTGCGATAAGCGTTTCGCTTTGCTTTTCCTGCTCGCGGATAAGGTTCCAGGTGGCAATAAGGATTTCTTTCTGTCGCTGCGAAATCTCCTGCTCCTGTTGCTGACCACCACCTCCGCCGCCACCTCCGGATTGTTGTGACTGGCTAAACCGTCGTTCAAAAGGTCGGATATCGATAAACAGCATGTCAGTGGATACTGACTGCTCACGATCTGTCGCTTTGGCGTAGTAGGTAACCAGATCGCCAGCCAGCAGCGGCGTGCCCTGTTCGGTTAAAAACTCTTCCAGCATAAACGTGTGTTCGTAGTGCTGCGGGTCGAGCACCTCGCTCTGCCAGTCACCGCCATTGATGGCATAGTGCAGTGTTACATCTTCAAGCGCGTAATCATCGCTTGCTGTTACCTCTACGGTGACTTCTTCAATCGCAGTGGCATTCCAGTCTCTGCCGGGTTTAACAAAACTAATAACCGGTTTGGCGTCTTCAGTGACGGTAATTTTGTGCACCGGGGTCACCAGTATGCGATCGTCGTCGAGCAACTCGGCTATCTGATACTCGCCATCTGTGTTGACGCTGAAGCTGGTGGAGTAACGTGTGTCATCGAGGACTGTTAACTTTTCATTCGATCCGTTCAGAACAAGCTGGCCATTCTCGAATGGCTTGTCGGTATTTATGGTCAGATCGACACGCGTGCCGGCTATGGCGGCGATGTCAGCGCCGTCTTCGACCGTTCGGGGTTCGAGCCCTGTCCACTCAGGAAAGTGGTACGTGATGGCGATTGATTCGACGCGCGCGGGCACCACTACTTCAACGTTGGCACGCTCGCTCTTTGTGAAGGCTGACGATACATAGTATTCAAGTGCTTCGCCGACGCCGTACAGCCTGAAGGAAAAGTTGCCATCGGCCTGTCGATTCATATCGACAACTTCCCAGTCGGACTGGCTGTGCTGCCGAATGTGCAACTGTGCATACTCTGACTGAAAGCCGGTGAGATTGGCATTGACGAACAGGCTGTCACCGACGCGAATTTTGGTGTCGCCCGGTATCAGTGCAATCGCACGCTCAGGCAGAATGTCGCTTTGGTACCAACCGAGCCATAGATGTCGCAGGCCGTTTTTCCATTCCAGTGGCATGGCAGTAAACAGCCATGACGACATAACCAGCATTGCGACTGAGGCGACAACGGGGCCTATCAGCTCTGAGCTCGGCACCAGTTTGCGTACCGGGGCTTGCCTTGCAGTGCGGATGGCATCTCGCGCAAGCAGTGCGGTAAACGGGCTGCGAATTTTCCGGCGCTTCATGTCGGTGTAGGTTTCAACACGCCCCTGAAACTCCGGTACTGATGACTCGAGCTCGTGTACACCGCTGCTGCGGGTGAACTGTTTCCATGGTGCCCAGAACAGCAATGCGATTATCGCCACCGCAATAAGGGCCAGGAGAATGCGAGCCGGGTAGTAAAGCCAGCTCGAGTAGGCAAGCGTGTCGCCAAGTACCGCGGTGAACAGCGAAATCGTCAGTGCGGCAAACAGCAGCGCTGCCACCGCAATAAGCACGATACGAAGCTTGTAGCGTCGACGATAGTGCTCGAGGTAGTTATCCAGTCGTTGCTGGTAACCGGAACGGTTAGTCATGTTATGCCTCCCGTTTAATGTGCAGGTGCCGGTGGCTGTAGAGCGACTCGGCCAGCGCCAATATCATCAGTAATGCCAGTAGCCATGGCCACAGACTCCGCTGTTGACTATTGCTGTGGGTTTGATTGACTGCCTGTTCGGCTTGTGTGGTACCAACTGCCGCAGCATCAGTCGAATCAGATGCAGAATCTTCGGCGTTGGCATCTTTAATACCCTGACCGTTACCGGCGGATACCCAGCGTGACAGGGCTGTACTGTCGATTGCGCTGATATCAGATTCGCGACTGTCGACATTGACCGCAAATGTCTGTGTACCAGTGGTGCTGCGCAGGGTGTAGATTCCGCGTGCAGACAAATCCACGCGCCCGCGACGTGTGATGGTGGAAAGTTCGCGAATCGGTTCACCATCCGGGTTAAGTACCTGTGCTCCCGGAGCAGCCGTTAGCGTGTCACCCACAGAGCGCCCGCTGTTGTCCGACTCAAAGCCCGACAAGTGTTCGATAACGCCTACCATCAGTGCCACGAATAACGGGTTAACTGCCAGATCGTTCCAGGTCGTAGACAACGCACTGGCAAACACCAGCACCTTGCCTTCGCCTATACGGCGTTCAATCAGCAGTGGTGAGCCGTCAGCCAGTTCGATAATGGTTTTGTCTTCGGCATCAACATTGAGGGGCAGATGCCGCAGTACTGAAACCGAACGCCAGTTGTCTCGTGTGGCTGACGTTAACGGGTGGGTGTCATCAATTTTTCCAATGCCCTGTGGCTGTAGCGTGCCGCGCTGATTTTCCTCGGAAGCGCGTTGTGATGATACCTGCGTCGATGCGGAGCGCACTTGCAGCATGTTGCGCATCTGCAGCGCGTGTGGATCAGCGCCGACGGCAATAAACGCATTGCCTCCATCACTCAGATATTGCCTGAGCTTATTGGTTGCCCGGTCGGACAGCGCAGTCGCATCGGCGACGATCAGTAGCCCACCGGCGAGTGACGCAGAGAGGTTTTCGCCTTCTATTTGTTTAGTGCTGTAGCGCGGGTCCGACTCAATGGCGGCCTGCGCGTAGCGATTGGCGATAGCGTTGCTTTGCAGCAGTGCTACTTCGGTGCGGGTGTCGTCGGGCAGAGCAATAAGCCATGTGTTGTCGTCGGTAAGCTGGTCATCAGCACCTGTGACGCGAACCTCAACGACGCCACCGGCGTTACGGGTGTCTACCTGTCTGAATCGGTGCACAGAATTCGAGCCACCATCAACAGACACGCGTGCCTTATCGAGTAGTGCGCCTGCGGCGAGTAACTCTATGTCGGCCTCTGTAGTGGAGGAGGCGTCACCCGTGTTGCTGACGATAACCGTGAAGTCACTGGCTCCATCAGCACCATGATCAAGCTGTGCTGTGACCGACAGGTTGGTGTCGTTATCGCTTTTGGTTGAGTGAACGTCGAATTGTACTACGCCATCCAGATTCAGATCACTCAGGCGAGCGGGCATGGCGCTGGCCTGGGTGTCTGTAAACAGATGTACCTTAACTGGCAGACTGCTCTGCTGTATAAGCTCGGCAAGTGCCGGTGCTATCTGGCCGTAATCGAGACGGGTTAAACCCGGTTGCAGTGCTTGCAACTGTTCACGTGCTGCATCGACGGTGTTATCGCCCTGTGCCTGTTGGAACTGATGACTGGCGTTAATCAAAAAGACTTCGTCGCCGGATGAAATGTTGTCGAGTTCTTTATTGACCAGGTCCACTGTCTGCGTCCAGCGATTGCCGAGTCTTTGTGACAGGGAGGTATCGACTACCATAATCTGACGGTAGTCGGTTGCGCCGATCAGTTGTGTCAGGCGCAGCGCCGGTTCCGCAAACAGCAGTGCTAACAGTGCCAGCAGCAGGCAGCGCAGCGCGAACAGAGCCTTGTAACGCAGTTGTTTTTGTTTGCTTGACGATGTCTCACCGGCCTCCAGAAACATACTGGAGCCAAAGTCTCGCAGCGGTGGATTGTCACGATTAAGTCTGTGCAGCCACCACGGCACCACGATTGCGAGTAACCCGGCCAGAAAAGCAGGCGCCAGTAAGCTCATGCGGTTTTACCTGTCAGTGCCGATGTTGTTCGTTGCCCGACCATTATCGTTGCTGCTGTCTGGTTAAAAGATAGCGACGCAATACATCGTCCAGTGGCTGTGATGTATTGCACGACACATAGGCAAAGCCACATCGCAGCGCTATTTTTTCCAGTGACTGCTGATGAGCGACTATGCGCTGTGGGTAATCCTCGCGCATGAAGTCAGCGGTTACTTTAACTTCCGTGCCGGTTTCAATATCTCGCAGTGTACTCGACGACCGCATGTCCTTGTTGCTGGCTGGCTCAACTTCTGTTGCATCGAGCAGATGGAACAAACTCACTTCATGACCCTGTTGCATGAGCACCTCGAGATCACGCTTTAGTACTTCGGCGTCACAGTAAAAGTCAGAGATCAGAAAGATCATGCTGCGTTTGCCCAGTGCACTGGTAATGTGCTGCAGGCTGTCGTTTATCTGTGTGCCGCTGGCGGCCTCGCTGCGCTCCAGTAGCGCGAGCACCCGGTACAGGGTGTCGGGGTGTGACGCCGGGGGCACGGTGTCGCGAATCTGATCGTCAAATAAGGTAAGTCCCACTGCATCGTGCTGCTTGCGCGCAAGGTAGGCGAGGGTGGCGGCCAAAAAGCGGGCGTACTGCAGCTTGCTGACATCGCCTGTGCTGTAACCCATTGAGGCACTGGCATCGACAATCAAATTGATTGCAGTGTTGGTTTCGCCAAGGTAACGCTTGATGTAAGTGCGGTCGGTGCGCGCGTAAACGTTCCAGTCAATAAACCGCGGATCATCGCCATCGTTATACGCTTTATACTCGGCGAATTCCTGACTAAAGCCAAAGAATGGTGAGCGATGCATACCGGTAAAAAAACCATCAACGACAGTCTTCGCTACCAGTTCAAGATTAGACAGCTGAGCGAGCAAACGCGGTTGCAGCAGTTCACGTGCACGCGATGTCTGGCGCTGCTGGCTGGATGGTTTGTTCACGTATCAGCGCTGCCTGTCATTCAGTTGCGTATCCATCAGGCGTGCAGAGAATTTACAACGTCGCCGAGTACATCTTCCATGCTGACGCCATCGGAGTCAGCAAAGTAGTTCAGCAATACGCGATGTCGAAGTACCGGAGCAGCGAGTGCGTTCATGTCTTCGCGGGTGACATGATAGCGGCCGTGCATTAACGCGCGGGCTTTGGCTGACAGTGTCAGGAACAAGGTTGCGCGTACACTGGCACCGAATTTTACATAGCGTGTAACCAGATCTGGTGCACGGCTGTCGACCGGTCGCGTTGCACGCACCAGATCAACCGCATAGCGTGCTATGCCTTCGGAGACAGGCACCTGCCGCACCAGCTCCTGAAAGCGCAGAATCTGCTGTGCGTTGGTGCAGGGCGAAGGTTCCGGTGTGCGCACATCAGAGGTAAAGCGTGCCACCACCTCGAGTTCGTGTTCGGCGTCGAGGTAGTCGAGCATCAGGTTAAACAGGAAGCGGTCGAGCTGGGCTTCAGGCAGCGGGTAGGTGCCTTCCAGTTCGAGCGGGTTTTGCGTTGCCAGAACAAAGAATGGCCTGGGCAACTGATGCATTTGGCCGCGTACTGTGGTTGAGTTTTCCTGCATCGCCTCGAGCAGCGCTGCCTGTGTCTTAGGCGGGGTTCGATTGATTTCATCGGCCAGCAGCACGTTGGTGAACACCGGGCCCGGTACAAAACTCCAGTTGCGTTTGCCGGTATCATCCTCGCTGATGATGTCGGTACCGGTTATATCGGTAGGCATCAGATCAGGGGTGAACTGTATGCGATTAAACTCGAGGCCAAGCGCCTGCGACAGCGTGCGCACCAGTAATGTTTTAGCGGTGCCTGGCATGCCGGTAATCAGACAGTGACCACCAACCAGAAGCGTAATCAGCAGTTGTTCAACCGTTTCGTCCTGTCCGACAATGACACGTCCAACCTGACGTCGAATATCCTCTATCACATAGCGAAATTCTTCAACGTCTCGGGCGGTATCTTCAGTTAGCGTCGAGGGCTGATCGCTCATGGTGAATCTCCGGTAAGTTCGACGAGCAGGTTCTGTGCGTCGCGATAGAAAGGGGCGTATTCGAGTGCGCGCAACACATTGCGCCGGGCGAGTTTTTTGTCGCCGAGTTGCTTGTGTACACGCGCGATATCCAGATAGACAACCGACTTGTCATGTGGGTCCAGACCGAGCAGTGCGGTAAACTCACGTAGTGCCGCCGGATAGTTGCCGGCCTCGACATAGTCAGCGCCGAGCTTTTCGTGCAGATCAAGACTGTTTGGGTGTACCCAGTTCAGCGCTTCCATTACTTTAATGGCTTCATCGGTGCGACCGAGGTCACGCAGCCGATGCGCCAGTTGATGCAGCATATCAGGTTCATGCCCGCCGTATTGAAACCACGTATGCAACGCATCCACGGCATCGTCGTGCTTCGCTAACGATACATAAGCATCGTGCAATGGTACGTAAACACTGCCTTTGCCAACGTATTCGGGATAGATTTCATTAGCCTGTTCTGACAGCGCAACTACGGTATCCCACTGGTTGTCCTGATGTGCGCGATGCACGCTGGTGACGATTTCACTCCAGTCATCGTAGTTGTTAATGACGGTGCCGAGCGTCTCCTGAATATAGCCCTGCAGTCGCTCGTCAAGTTCTTCCGGGCTGATGCCAAGAACTGACTGAATGGTTTCACGGTTATTCATGCGCAGCTTGTAGCGCTCAAGCATACGCACCAGTTTGTCATGCCCCCAGTAGGTGCTGATCATGTCGCAGATCAGTCCGGCTTGCATGTAGGAAACAGTTACCTGGTTGGGATAGGTTGGTCGGACAAAACCATTGTCGAGGTCAACTACCGGCAGCAGTTTATCTTCACGAATAGCCTGTAGTACTTCAGTGGGTATATGTCTGCCCGGCAGCGGCCCGGTGCGCCACTCTTCATACACAGACACACCCTCAGTAAACCAGCGTGGCATGCGGTGGTCTGCTTTTTCGATTGTGAATACATGTGCCAGTTCGTGCCACAGTGTGCTGCCCCAGTGGAAGTCGCCAGCGGCGCGTGCCGATGGACTGTCCATAGCCAGCAGATACCCGAAGGTAACACCCAGCAGACCTACGCCCGGGGTACTGACTGTGCGTACCGCGAAGTCGTCGTGGTTTGGAAAAAGCTCAACGATTAACGGCTCCTTTAACTTGAACTCGTAACGTTCCGAGAAAGTTTTGACTGCACGTTTGGTCAACTCTTCAACGTAGGGGGCAAGGTAGTCGGCTTCGTCACGATGCAGGCGCAGTGTTACCGGCACCGTTTGTACGGGGGCTTCGCTGCCATCGTCTGTGGGGATAATAAAGTCTGCTGTTGTTTGTAAGTCGTCAAACTCTTCCAGTGTATCGAGCAGCTTGAGTGTGTTAACCGTCGCGGTGTCATAAGGATCACCGGAATAGGCGATCTCGAGATGTTCCTGTGCGCCGTCGATGTCGTTCAATCGCAGCAGGTTTATGCCAAGTGCCGAGTGCGCGCTCCAGTGCGTTGGCTGTACTTCAACCGCTTGTCGAAACAGTTCAACGGCCTCTCGATAGCGATAGTTGATGAGATGGTAGTGCGCCGGAACAAAAAACACATCGCCGTAGGCAGGGCTGTAGTCGAGTGCTTTTTTGACCCAGCTGTTATCTCTGGTGATGTTGTGTTCATCGGTGACCAGCAGGTCTGCGGAGGCCTTTAGTGCATAGATATCAAGCGGTGTTATGTCTTGCGCGTCAGCGCTTTCAAGCGCCTGATCCAGCAGTTGGTGCGCGCGCTCTGTATCGTTGGTCTCCAGCGCCAAACGCGCCAGCATCAGCAGGGCTTCGACATTGTCGGGATGATCAATTGCAATCTGCACAAGCAGGTTGCGTGCTTCGGCGCCGGGTTCCGACAACAGTGCTGCCACCAGACCTGTCTGTGCGTGCAGGTAGTTCGGGTCGAGTTGCAGCGCCTCTTCGAACAGAGGTGCAGCCTGGCTTGGCTGGTGGGTACTGAGAAACAACCGTCCCCAGCGTGCTCTGAGGTGTGGATTGCGCGGCTGTTGCTGCACCGCTCGACGAAACAAATCATTGGCGGCACTGGTATCGCCAAGTGCCCAGGTCGCCTCAGCGGCAACGTGTAGTGACGAGTGGTTAGTCAGCGGCCGGTAGCAATCAATGGCCTCATCGATATTGCCTCGATCATAGATACGGTCACAGGCGAGCAGTTCGGCATGCCGATCCGGATCGTATTCTTCCGCCTGGCTGGTCGCGGCAAAAACAAATGCCATGAACAGAGTTAGCAAACGGGTGATACGCAATATGGCTCCGCGGCTGGAATACGCGTCCGGGGCTGATTTATTCAACAACGGAGGTGTCCTCCTTATTGTTATCAATTGCAGGATCAGTAGCAGGTTCTCTGATCAGCACCTGTGGCTCTGGTGAACGCGGCTCTGGCGCGTCAGACGTGCCGGTTGGCTGCGCGTTGTCAGCCGGTACTGCTGGCTCGTCTGCGGGTTCATCGATTTCGCGCTGAACCGTGGCGAGCTCAAGCATGAGTGTCTGCAATTGATCGAAGTAGTCGTCTTCCGTTAAGTCATCTTTGCGTGTGCGCAGGTTGGCGATTCGATCAGAGATCTCTTTACGCTGCGCAATCAGTTCTTCGGAAATATCACTTTGGTTGGCCAGCAGCGAGCCATAGCGGGCCAGTTCGATGCCGGATGCATCACCGTTGATACGAGCATGCTCCGAGGCGAGCAGTTTCTCGCCTTCGTAGTACGTTGCTACTGCTCGCTCGGCAAATTGATAGAGTTCGTCAGCGTTAATGATTTCGTCTTTGTCAGTATCTGCAGCCGGGTCGGTCAGGCCTGCTGCGAGAAATTCGGTGAAACGCACGGCGTTGCGCTCGCGACCGTTTTTTGTGGCGGTAATGACTACGCGGTTGCCGGCTTGCAGTGGTTCGAGCAGTGCGCCGCTGGCGCTGGTCGACAGCACCACCAGTTGCTGCATTGGCAGCTCACCAAGTGCTTCTGCGAGCTCTTCGCCGGTGAGGTCGGGACCGGGAATGTTGTACTTATACTGGCTGCCGTCAAAGCTGCCGTGCCCGAGCAGAAACAGCCTTACTGAATCATCGCTGCTGAGTTGTTGCAGAGTTGTCAGCGCATCCAATATGGCGCCTTTGGTTGCCTGTGCGCCTTGCAGATGCACTACCGCTTCGTCACTTGTAGTTAGTTGTCTTGCGGCGTCGGCTATGGCGCTGCCGTAGCGGTCGAATTGTTCATCATATTCAGGGCTGCCGCCGAGGCCGGATACCACAACGGTAGCTGCAGTCGGTTGCGTCTGAGCCTGTGCAGACCCGTAAGCAACGACCAGCGGCCACAGCATGCAGCAAGCGGCTTTTCGCAGTGAGTGCAGTGTGCGCGATTGTTTCTCTGTCACAGTCTGCCCCAATACAGTCGCAGCGCCCATTCAAGAAGTTTCAGGCCCAACAGAAAAAGGAAGAAAAACGGCGCATTCCAAAGCGGCAGCGTCTGTTGCCTGACAATACCGCTGCGAGCTTCGCGTATTGCCTCGGCAACGCCGTCGACAGACTGAACTGGCCAGTATGCACCGCCGGTCTCGCTGGCCACGCGGCGAAGGAAAGCAGCGTTCTGTGGCAATGCATAATTTTCCGCTGAACCGTCCTCGCGATAGACCCAGCGAGTTTGCGTATTCACATCGGTATTGCCATCCGTATTGTTCACCGGGACTTCAATGGCACTTTCTCCCGTGTTGCGGACTTCCGTTGTTTCACTGGTATTGTGGCCGGCTGCCACATCGATTTTCCAGCTGCCGCCAATGTCGGCATCGATCTCGGCTCGGTATGCACCGGCGATAACTGTGCTAGGCATCAGTGGCACTGTGCGGCTGCTGCCGTCCGGTGCAGTCAGTGTCGCGCTGAGTTCGGCGTTGGACACTGGCTCGAACTCGTCGTCAAGATAGCTGGCGACTATTTCGATGCGGCTGTCATCGAGGTACACCGGTTTGTTAGTGCTGGCCTGTAGCCGTTGTATGGCTGCGGCGCTGGTCGATTGCAAAAGTTGCTGCCAGAACACTTCATGGCTCTGATCCTCGGATGGCATCTGCATTTGCCAGCGCCAGGTACCACTGCTGGCCAGCACATAACTGGTGCCCTTGCCATAGCGCTGATAAGCCAGCAGCGGATAGCTGCCATCGGCGAGTTCAACACCGAGCAGTGCCGTGGCGCCAGGCTTCAACGGGCCCGTGCGTTGAAAGTCCGCCAGTGCCGGCATTTCCGCCCAGCGCTTCATGTTCGCTTCAGGGTCTTTATCAAGCTGTGTGATTGGCGAATGCATGCCGCTGACTGTGAGCGTTGCGTTGGCATGTATTCGCTCGAAACCGGGCGACTGCGAGGTAAGCTCCACTGGTAGTGCTGCCGCCACCGGGCTGTTCTGCCATCCGCCATCCGCCAGCGCGTTTCTGCCCGCCAGCATTAGTAAAGATCCGCCGCGCTCGGACACGTAGTCGTGAATCAGTTGCTGCTGCACAGGTGTGAGCGAAATTGATTCGACGTTGCCGATGATGAGGGCATCGTATGTGTACAGTTCGGCTTTGTTGTCGGGAAAGCCGTCTGCATGCTGTTCGGCACTGGACACACCCTGACGATAAAACTTATTGGGTGTTGTCCGCAGAATCGTGGTTAAAGCCAGGCCCGGGGCGTTCGCAACCGCGCGCCGGATGAACTTGTATTCCCAGCGCGGCTCCCCTTCGAAATAGAGTATGCGACGCTGCTGCTCGGCTACCTGCAGTAACCGGCGGCGGCTATTGTTGGCGGGAACCGGATCAGTATCGTCGGCTTCAACCTCGAAACGCAATTCACGCAGGCCTGCTTCGTTGGCGTCGAGGTCTATTGCCAGTGTCGACTGGCCGGCACTGCCGCTGAGCGTTCGGTCTTCCAGCGCAATGATATCCTCGCCGGCATAAACCTTAACGCGCACGCTTTCCTGAGATCCGTGGCGAATGGTGACACGCGCTTCCTCAACCGAGCCGGGCAGGGTACTGTCAGCCACGTCGATGTCGACTATCTCGACGTCTTCGGGCATTGCCTCGCGGCCGACGCCGAGCGTGTGTACCGGCACATCAAACGATGCCAGTTGCTCCCAGAAGCTGCGCTTATCGGCACCGCTGCCTGCACTCGAACCGGCACCAAACAGCGCGGAATTGTCGCTGCCGTCGGTGGCGACAACAATAGCCGCCAACGGCTGGCTGCGGGCCTGTCCAAGTACGTCGAGCAGGGCACCAGCAATATTGCTCTGCGTACTGGGCGGTGGCAGTGTGTCGAGTTGCTGCTGCCACTGCAGGTCGTTGCCGAAGGTGGCGAGCCGCACAGAAAAGTTTCGCCCCAAATCAGCCAGCAAACCGCCATCGAGGCTGTCGAGTGCCTGTTGCAGGCGCGTCTGTTCAGCGTGTTGGTGTGCCATACTGGCGGAATTGTCGACCAGCACGGCAACCGTATTTTCACCCGGCAACAGTGCTTTGACTGCAAGCACCGGTTGCCACAGCAGGGCGGCGATCAGTGCCAGCATGGCGAATTGAATGGTGCCCAGCAGCAGGCGCCGGCCGGCTGACAGCTGATGGCGCTGGCGCCACAGACTGGCGCCCAGAACAAGCGCGGCGATCAGCAGAGCCAGCCATAGCAGCCAGACTGGCCAGGTGGACGCAAAACTGATCTGGCCCGCTTCGAAATCGCTTAGGGGGTACTTGAACAGCCACTCAAACATCAGCTGGTTTTCTCTCACCCGTCTGGGGTTTTGTCATGTCGATTGGGGGTTCTGTTTTTTTAATGAGTCATGGAATAGATTACATAGTTCACGGCAAAGCGATAAGCCAGAGCTGAGTAGGGCTCCGGATACTCGGCCCAGTCGGCGTGTTCCCACGCGTCACCCAGATCCATGTTGAAGTTGATGGCAACCATTACCCGGCCGTCGTCGTCGACGATGCCGCGCCAGTGAGGCACATTGCCACCGCGTTCCCACGTACGCCCCTCGCGCAGCGGTCTGAGGCCGGGAATCTGCTGGCGCTCGTTGATTTCGTAGAGCACGTGAAATATTTCTTCGTCGGTTGCCAGATGGCGGATTCTCCTGTCCGGGAAAACCTGTTGCATTGCATAGGCGAAGTTCTCCCATTGAAACGGGCCGTGAAAATCATCGACCATTAAAAAACCGCCGCGCAGTAAATACTCGCGCAGTCGTGCCGCCTCGTAGTCATTCAGCGAAAGCGAGCCCACTTCGACCGCATATAGCCACGGATAATCAAAGATTGCATCGTCGCTCAGCTGAACCAGTGCACCTTCCGGGTTGGTGTCGATCCGGGTTAGTCGATCGATACCTGCCAGCAGGTGTATTTCGGCCTCGGGCCAGTCAACGCGCCAGCGCGGTCCCCAGCCGTCCAGATCCTCGCCGTTGTACACCAGCCGCGCAAACGCAAACTCGTGCTGGTTGTCGCTTGGCACCGGCTGCAGCAGCTTGCTGTCCGGCGACGTAATCCCGGTCTGTGCCTTGACAGTGTCAGGTAGAAACAGCAATCCACCGAAGACCCCTAAGTGGAGTACGAAAACCAGCCCGGTCCAGATTCCGGTGACAACTGCAAGAAACAGGGGCAACAATTTGTTGACCAACTGTTAGTCCTCGACAATGTGCGATGGTTCTGCCGCAGGTGCGCAAATCGGTTGGAATGGCCCGATTATTTGCCTGTAAGTTTTGTACCTTTTACGGGCGATATTCTCACCTGCAAAATCAGTATAACGGATCAGACCGACGCTGCAGCGCAAGTTTTTATACCGAATTCCGGCGGGCAATGGAATGTTGGCAGCATGCCCTGAGCTGTCCGGGCCGCAAGCGATTAAAGGCCGCACCTGTGGCAGTCTCTGGTGACAGTTTGCTTGTTTAGACAACAAGTTTCTTTTCATTATTACGATTGATCAATTCACCATGACAGAGATGGACCCAGGGCCGCTGATGATTGATGTAGACGGCTTTGAGCTGACGGCTGAGGATAGGGAACTTCTGGCTCATCCACGAGTTGGAGGGCTTGTGCTGTTTACTCGCAACTATCAGAACCTCGCGCAGTTGCAGCAGCTGACGGCTCAGATCCGTGCTGCCAGGTCTGGTCCGTTGTTAATTGCCGTTGATCATGAAGGCGGGCGAGTTCAGCGCTTCCGCGAGGGCTTTACCGCCATCCCGCCAATGCGATTATTTGGTGAACTGTTCGACACTGATCCCGACCGCGCCACAGATTTGCTGTCCCAGACCTGTGAGGTCATTGCCAGTGAGTTGTCTGCCTGCGATATCGATTTCAGCTTCGCGCCATGCGTGGATATTGATCACACTGTTTCATCGGTTATTGGTGACCGTGCGCTGCACGGGTCAGTCGATGGTGTCGTGGCGCTGGCACGGGCGGCACTGAGCGGTTTCAGGCATGGCGGTATGGCGGGTGTGATTAAACACTTTCCCGGCCATGGCTCGGTGGAAAACGACACCCACCACGGCTTTGCATTAGACAATCGCAGCTACGCAGACGTCGCTGCGTCCGATATGCAGCCGTTTGTGCAATTGCTCAACGACGCCGCTGCAGTTATGCCTGGCCACGTGATTTATCAACAGGTTGACGATAGGCCGGCAACACTTTCAGCGCACTGGCAGAGCGAAGTTCTGCGCGGTGAGTTGGGTTTCACCGGTGCGATAGTCAGCGATGATCTGTCCATGCGGGCAGCCACGGATATAGCTTCTCAGTCGGACAACGCTGTAACAGCGGTGGCGGCAGGTACCGATCTCGCGCTTATCTGCAATGATCGCGCAGCGGCGATAGCCGCCACTGATAACGACCAATTGCCGGTTGGCGATTCGACCCAGGTAACGCGACGATTGTCGCTGCGACGCGCGCCGGCAAAGGTGCGATTGAGCGACTCCGATCATCAGTTAGTCTGTGCCCGGCTGCAGGATTTGGCTGCGCAGTCAGGTAACTTGCGCTCGGCGTAAAACGCGCAACGGACAAGCCATATGCGCTACAGTTTGTCCTCTCTCGAACGGCTTATCACAGGTGTGAACCATGACAAAAATCGCGATCATCGGCGGCACTGGCGTCACCAGTATGCCTGGTATGAAAGTGCATCACCGCGAGATGGTAAAAACGCCCTATGGCGCACCGTCCTGTCCGTTGATTCACGGTGAGTTAAACGGCATTGAGGTTATTTTTCTGGCGCGTCACGGGCGCCGTCATACCATACCGCCACATCTGGTTAACTATCGGGCAAACATACAGGCGCTGCGCGAAATTGGGGTCACGCATACCATTGCGCTGGCAGCGGTTGGTGGAATCGCTGACGATTGCGTTGACCAGGCGATCGTGATTCCGGATCAGATCATCGATTACACCTACGGTCGCGCGCATACCTTCCACGCTGGCACACGCGACAAGTTTGAACACATCGACTTCACCGAGCCCTATGCGGCCAGTGTTCGCGAGCGCCTGTTGGCCGCTCTGGTCAAAACCGGCATATCACATGTGCCAAACGGGGTATACGGCGCTACACAGGGACCACGGCTGGAGACGGCAGCGGAGATTCAACGCATGGAACGCGACGGTTGCACCATCGTAGGCATGACCGGTATGCCAGAGGCGTCGCTGGCGAGGGAGTTAGGTATCGAGTATGCCTGCTGTGCAATGGTTGTGAACCGGGCGGCGGGCAAGGCTGTAGGTGGCATCAGCTTCAGCGACATTGAAGCTAATGTGCGAGGGTCGGTGACGAACGTGCAGCAGGTGCTGGTGGAAGCAGTGGGTCAGGGGTTCGCTTAAAGCGAGAATTATAAAAGTTGTGTCCTGCGGTACCGCTGTCTGCAGTACCGCAGGAGATTACTGTCCGTTCTGTTACGCGATCTCGAACAATGCAGCGGCACCCATGCCGCCACCGATACACATGCTGACGACTACATGTTTAACGCCGCGGCGCTTGCCTTCGATAAGTGCGTGACCGGTGGTGCGGGCTCCCGTCATGCCATAGGGGTGGCCAATAGAAATTGACCCGCCGTTGACATTGTATTTTTCCGGATCAATACCCAGCTCATCGCGACAGTACAGGCACTGCACGGCGAATGCCTCATTGAGTTCCCACAGGCCAATGTCATCGACTGTTAAGCCGTGCTGTTTTAACAGTTTGGGAATGGCGAACACAGGACCGATACCCATCTGTTCAGGTTCGGTGCCGGCCACTGCCATGCCACGATAGATACCAAGAACATCGAGATTGCGTTGCTCGGCCAGTTTGCCGTCCATTATCACGCAGGCCGATGCTCCGTCAGACAACTGGCTGGCGTTACCGGCAGTGATGCAGCCATTCTCGATCACCGGATTCAGGCTTTGCAGCCCTTCAAGTGTGGTCTCCGGTCGGTTGCCTTCGTCTTTTGCAAGGGTGACATCTTCATAGCTAACTGCCCCGGTATCCCGATCGACGATAGCCTTTGTTGCGGAGATGGGAACAATTTCATCGTCGAACTTGCCGGCCTGTTGTGCCGCGGCGGTGCGTTGCTGCGAGGCGAGTGAATATTCATCCTGTACGTCACGACTGACTGAGTATTTATCAGCTACGTACTCCGCCGTTTTGAGCATAGGCATATAAGCATGTTCAACCTTTGCGGTTACATTCGGGTCCATCTCCTCAGCGCTCCAGCCGAGATACTGCTTCTGCACACCGGAAATATTGTCCTGGCCACCAGCAACGCATACCTGCATGCCATCGACCATGATTTGCTTCGCGGCAGTAGCAATAGCCATCAGACCGGAAGAGCATTGCCTATCGATGGTCTGTGCCGAAACTGACGCTGGCAGACCTGCGGCAAACGATGCGTGGCGTGCGATGTTGCTGCCCGCGGTACCTGCGGTCAGTACCGTGCCAATCACAACGTCATCAACTTCGGCGCCGTCGACACCACTTCGATCAACGGCGTGTGAGATCGCATGTGCCATCATCGTGGGTGACTTGATGTTATTCAGGGCACCGCGAAAGGCGCGACCGATTGGCGTGCGAGCGGTGGAGACGATCACAGCATCTTTCATAACATTGTCCAGAGTTGGTTGAGGCGGCTGTATAACCGCAGAGTTTAATCGGGAAGTATATCAGCTATTCATGCGGCCACTGACAGTTTGCCGGTAACGCCGTGCGTATCAATCAGTGCCTGCACCAGACCGCTTTGTCGTGCAGCCATAACAAACTGTTGCAGGTACGCGGCGCCTGCTGGATTGCGATTATTGGGTGTACCGATGGCCTGTTGCACAGCGGCAAACTTATCCGACAGTATCGTGGCGCCCTGCAAACGCTTGACGTCGTCCATCAGTCGCGGGCGCAGGCCGGCCAGTACATCGAGTTTCTGATCGACGAATGCATCGTAGGAGGCATCGATGGATTCAACCTGTATCAATTCGGCGTGTTTGAGGTTGCGCTCAAGCCATAGCGTGTAGGCGGCGCGGTGTTTTGTAGCAATGCGAATACCCGGTTTATCCACATCGTCAAACGAGCTTATGGATGATCCGGCTGGCACCAGGCAGGTGCTTTCGATTTCACAGTAGGCGTCAGTAAATGCGATAAATTTTGCTCGTGCCGGATCGGCGCCAATGTTACCGATATCCCATTGGTCGTCTTCGGCAGCATCGGCAACCTCACCCGGGGATTCGAAGCAGCAGTATTCGACACCACAACCGAGCAGATCGGCCAGTGTCTTCGCCATACCCGGTGACACGCCGACCGGTTGTCCGTCGGCGGTTTTGTCGGTGACGAGGAGAAAGTTGCTCAGGTTAATGCCGGCGCGCAAAGTGCCGGACGGGGCCAGAGATGCCACCACCTCCGAGTCGACATCGGGCAGGGCAGTACGCAGCGTTGCCGTGGCTTGTTCTATTGCAGACATAGTGTTAATCGGTATTGGGCCTGATCGCTATTGTAGCTTTTTTGCTGTCGATGCAGGCTTGTTGGCTGCTTCTCTGATGTGGAAGCCCGGTTTGCTGGATTTCTATCGAGCGGACTTCTAGGTTGCGGCCGGCATGGAAATGCTGACGCGGGCGCCACCCAGAGGGCTTTGACCAAGTGTAATGGTGCCACCGTAGTTCTCGACCAACTCATTGCTAATCGCCAGCCCAATACCCTGACCCTCGCGACGGGTGTCTGCGCGCACTCCGCGGTTGATGAGGTCGTTAATCTGATCGGCGGGGAAGCCCTGTCCGTCATCGTCGATGTGCAGATGCACCAGTTGCTGAGGGTCACTGTCGTTACGCTGAGTGCGTCGTTTAAGCACGCGGTTCTTGAGGTCCGGTGCAGGCGGGAGTCCGTCGTGCACAAATGAAAGCTCAATTGTGGATGCGCCGTACTTACAGGCATTTTCCAGCAGATTGCCCAGTAGCTCCATCAGGTCTGCCTCTTCAATGCGCAATTGATCAGCCGCTGCCACACGGTTGCTAAACCGGATGGTTCTGTCGCGATACACCTTTTTCAGCGTACGGATAATGCGTTCGGCGGTCGGTGCCACTGGCAACGGTGGTGTGAGCAATCGACGGGTGCCGGCATCGGCGCGCTTGATGTGATACCCGATAATCTGTTCCATGCGACTGGCCTGGCGGGTGATTTCGCTGTCGCTATCAGCCCCAATGTTGCGCAGCACACTGAGTGGTGTCTTGAGGCTGTGGGCCAGATCATCAAGCGTGTGGCGATAGCGCTTTTGTCGCCCGCGTTCGCTGGCGATCAGCGCGTTGATGCGACTGGTCAGTGGATGTAGTTCCACCGGTACGTTGTCCGGCAGCGATTCACGCGTGCCGTTTTCCACCTGATTAAGCTGCCGCGAGATGCGTCGAATCGGGTTGAGCCCCCACGCCAGAATCAACGCAATCGACATCAGCAACAGGGCGCCCATGGTCAGCATCGAGATCCACAGGTTGCGATTGAAAGTGGTTTGCTGATGATTGAAGTCCTGACGGCTGTCGCCAACAATAAACTGATAGGCGGCGATATCTCCCTCTGGCAGCAGCCACTCCACGGCGAAACGCAGAATGAACAGAGGCCCCAGCTGGCTGTGATCCTCGCGTGTGAAGATCCACTGGCCGATGGCGCCATCGCCGCTGCTTGGCAACTCGGAGGTCAGGGATGGGGAGCGCCAAACCTGTGCCATGTTGGCATCTCGCACCTCCGCGTAGTGACCCGACATCGGCTGGCGCATACGCGGGTTTGGCATATCGGCATTGTCGACGGAGATGGCGCCGGTATTGCCGATCTCGGTGCTGCCGAGCAGGGCGTAAATCTGCCCCTGCATGCGTTCAAAGGTGGCGGTTTCGGCGCGCTGGTCCACGGTGTGTTGTATGGCGAGCGTGGTCAGACCGATGAACACTGTCATGACCAGCGTCGCTGCAAGCAGCAGCCGTACAGAAATGGAATTCATTACTGGCGCGTCTGTGAGTATCAGACCGTTATCGATACACCTGAATCAGCTGTCAGCGTTTTTGCTGCGTTCAAGCGCAAAGCGGTAGCCACGCCCGCGCAGAGTTTCAATAGGACTCAACGTGTTTTCCGGGTCGAGCTTGCGACGCAGGCGGCGCACGAACACTTCCAGCACATTGGTATCGCGCTCGGTGTCTTCCTCGTAGAGGTGGTCGAGTAATACGGGTTTTGAAATGACTTCGCCGGCGTGTATCGCCAGATATTCGAGTACGCGGTATTCAAAGGCCGTCAGAGATACTGGCTCACCGGCGACGGTTACCTGCTGCTCGCGGGTTTCGATGCGCAGACCGTCAAAGTCGAGTACCGGATGAGCCCAGCCGCCGACACGTCGCAGCAGTGCTCGTAGTCGAGCGAGGAGTTCTTCAAGATGAAATGGCTTGCCGAGGTAGTCATCCGCGCCGGCTTCAAGGCCGGCCACGCGATCTTCCCAGCGATCACGGGCGGTAAGAATAAGAATCGGGTACAGATGACCTTCGTCACGTACTTTGCGAATGATATCCATGCCGTCCATACCGGGCAGACCAAGATCGACAATCGCTACGTCGATTGGCATTTCGCGCGCCAGGTACAGGCCTTCATTGCCATCGCCGGCAGCGTCTATGGCGAAGCCTTCCTGCTGCAGTCGATCCACGATCTGTTCGCGAAGTGTGTCTTCATCTTCAATGACTAAAGCGCGCATAGCTCAGGTTCCTGTGGAGTTAACCGTGACCGCTTTCACGGTACCGTCGACCAGAATGCGGATGCGCAGGCGTGCACAGCCGTCTTCGCCCAGGTGCTCGGCTATTTTGAGAACCTTGCCTCCGGGATTGCGTTCCAGTACACGAGAGATAGACTTTTCCCGATCAATGGGCTGGCAGTTGGCTGTAACGCCGGTGCCGGCAGTGGTAAGGGTCAGCAGCAAACACGCCGCAAGTCGCAAGATTGTTTCCTTCCTGATTTTCAATGTACCCACGACCCCAATTTGTTCGCACTTTAACTGTGCTCTGAAACGACTAATTTGTGCATAACCTTAGCGTAAACTCGCTGACTGCGAGCTTACCAGTTGCTTTCCCTGATGCGAACCCGGTTCGCACACCGTTGTCGCCGATGAAGCGACAACGGCGTGGACGCTGTTTTGTTCGCATATTCGCATTAGTAGCGTTGCGGTCTAATTGTGACTGTGATCGGCAGTCGGTTGCCCGGGTGTTGGCGGGTTCTTGTGTGGTACTGATGCCCGCGGTACCGATAGGTCACCTTGTAACCGTCGCGCTTGCGCTCGGTTCGGGTATGCACGGTTCTCGTGCAATGCTGGCGGTTGTTGTGTCGGTAGTCATGCCGGTCGCTGTTGTGGCGACTGTTATGACGATGGCTGACGTTGTGCTCGCTGTAACGCGGGCGATGGTCACTTGCGTGGCTGCCACTTGCGAGTGCTGACCCGATTACTGCACCAGCGATAGTGGCGCCGGCGCTCGGTCGTCCGTTGATTGATCGGGACAACTCGTGGCCGATAGCCCCGCCTATGACGCCTGCGACAAATACGTCACCATTTGCGCGTCCGTGTGAACGGTTTGATCGATGATGATTGTGCGGTCGGTAGTCGCGCGGACGGTCATAGGTGCGATGATGGTTTACCGGCCGACAGATTCGTTGTGGTTCTTTTATCTTCACGTAGCGATACAGCGGCTCAACGTGGACGACTCGGGCATACTCGGTATGGGTATGGCTCTTGTCTGCCAGTGCCGCCTGACTGGTAAACGCCAGGGTTAGTGCTGTGGTTGTTGCTATAGCCGCCTTGATAAAACGGTTATTGCGGACACTGCGGCGGATAGGTTGGCTGGTCACAACAGTGCTAAGTGACTTTGCGTGAAGGTGGTGTGTCATCTGGATGTCTCCCCTGGCTGTTTAGCGTGGAGCTCATAGTGACGATGCAGCACTGAATCTTTTCTGAACTATTGTCACAGATGTTTACTGCTTTCCTTCAGTTGTGCAGTTGTTCCTGTTTTGGTGAATAGCTTGCGTCATACCCGAAAAAGAACTGAGTATGACGACTTTGAATTTCGTTCAGCGTGGTGTCAGTTAGCTGCAGTTTCATCGACCGGAAATATCTTTACCAACACACCAACACGAGAGTGATCGATATAGTGCATCTGTCTGCTGCGCATGCGTCTTTCGCTTTCAAATTTGTACGATACTTTACCGTTAGCAGGTGTGTATGCCAGCCTGGTATCAAAGTGCAAAAAACGACCAACCCAAACTTTCACGCCACCAAATAATTGATAGATGTTGCGCGACTGCATATTTTGATTGAGGTTTAAGGGTGGCAGCTTAAAGCCACGTAAGTAGTTACTGTCGGGGTCACCCTGTTCAACGAACACTTCCTGTCGCGCACCAAGTGCAATTGCCATAAATGGTGCGTTCTCACGGTCAAAATCTGTCTGTCTCCAGCCACCGTGATACAACAGCCGATGGTTGCCTGATTGTCGAATCTTCTCTGCGTCTTCTACCAGCCTGAGTTGCGGGAGCGGTTGCAGCAGTGCAGTTGGTTCCGTAACACCCTGGGGGATTTGCTGCGCTCCGTCGACCACGGGATACAAATAGGTGGCGCTGCTGCCGACACCGGTATTGGTTATGTGTTCGAAAATAATCAGCTCGACATCGTAGTTAATTGCAAGCCCGGGTTTTGCAATGAGCAACAACAACCCGGTGACAACGACTGACAGAATTTTTCTTAATGGGTACGGCACTGGTTAGCCTCGTTGATATTAAGAGCGTTGATATTAAG
>CAYMFQ010000010.1:6948-22997 GCA_964389335.1 uncultured Granulosicoccaceae bacterium | reverse complement strand
TAAGTGCTTCGGTATTAAATTTGGCGAGCAACTTTGCAATGTACTCGATTCTTTGCTCGGGTTCATCCAGCTCGCTGGTGAATTTAAGTGTCTTGCTGCCATCAAAGCTGAACTCGTCTGGCTGCTTTTGAATCAGTTCGATCAACACAGATGGATCAATATTGGGCTTGTCGTCAAATATTAGCCGACCACCACTGGCACCGGTCTGCAGTCTTGTGGCGCCCATTAACTGGCACACCAGTTTAAACTCGGTAGCGTGAAACAGATAGGTGGCAGGTTCTGGTAGCAAGCCGAATCTATTGATTAATTCAACACGCAAATCGTCCAGATTCTCTGTGCTCTCCGCATTGGAAATGCGCTTGTATAACACCAGCCTGGTGTGTACGTCCGTCACGTAGTCAGACGGTAACAATGCAGGAAGGCCGAGATCCACTTCAGTAGACTGTGCCAGTGGTGATTCTGTATCAGGCAGCTTGCCAGACTTAAGTGCTGCCACTGCTCTTTCGAGTAGCTGGGTGTACAGGGTAAAACCAATCTCCTGAATCTGGCCGCTCTGTTCGTCGCCAAGTAACTCACCGGCACCGCGTATTTCCAGATCATGCGTTGCCAGGGTAAACCCAACGCCAAGTTCTTCCAGAGACTCAAGCGCTGACAGACGTTTTTCAGCGTCTTTTGTCATGGATTTTTCAGGCGGCGCTATCAGGTAAGCGTAGGCTCGATGATGGGAGCGGCCGACGCGTCCCCGTAACTGATGTAATTGTGCCAGGCCCAGTTTGTCGGCTCGATTGATGATAATCGTGTTGGCAGTGGGTACGTCGATACCACTTTCGACAATCGTGGTACACAGCAAAATGTTGAAGCGCTGATGATAGAAGTCGAGCATCACGGATTCGAGTTCGCGCTCTCGCATCTGGCCGTGCGCGACGCGAATCGTAGCCTGTGGCAGTATTTCTGTCAGCTGTCTTTCAATGCGTTCTATTGACTTCACTTCGTTGTGGAGAAAATAAACCTGGCCACCACGGCTGAGTTCACGCTGACACGCTTCCTTGATTTGCACATCGGACCACTCGCCAACAAAGGTTTTTATCGCGTGGCGGTTGGGTGGGGGTGTTGCAATGATCGAGAGATCGCGCAACCCGGATAATCCCATATTGAGTGTGCGCGGAATTGGCGTTGCAGTGAGTGTCAGTATGTCAACTTCAGAACGTAACGCCTTCATATGTTCTTTATGGCGCACACCAAAGCGATGTTCCTCGTCGATGATAACCAGCCCAAGATTCTTAAACTTGATGGACTTCTGCAGCAGCTTGTGCGTGCCAACGACAATATCGACCCCGCCGCTGGCAAGAGACTTTATAACGGCATCCTGCTCTTTGGCGCTGCGAAAACGCGACAGGCATTCAATTTGTACCGGCCACTCGGCAAAGCGATCAAGAAAGTTCTGATGATGCTGGTGCGCCAGTAGCGTGGTTGGCACCAGTATCGCTACCTGCTTACCACCATCGACACCAACGAACGCTGCGCGCATTGCCACTTCTGTTTTACCAAAGCCAACGTCGCCACATACCACCCGATCCATCGGTTGTTCCGAGCGCATATCTTTTACAACTTCTTCTATGGCGCGCGCCTGGTCCGGTGTTTCCTCGAATGGGAATGTTTCGGCAAAGACAGAGTAGTTATTGGTTTCTTCTTTGTAGGCATAGCCTTGTTTTGCCGCCCGGCGTGCATGGATTTCCAATAGCTCGGCAGCAACATCGTGTGCCTTTTGTGCGGCGCGTTTCTTTACTTTTTGCCATTGCTCGCCACCGAGACGATGCAACGGTGCTGACTCTTCCGATGCGCCGGTATAGCGGCTAATCAGATGCAGCGATGAAACCGGTACATACAGTTTGTCATCGTTGGCGTAGTTTAGCGTCAGGAACTCGGTGTTGGCGCCGCCGATGTCGAGTGTTTGCAGACCGAGATAACGTCCAACACCATGGTCAATGTGCACTACCGGGGCGCCAATCGTCAGGTCTGCCAGATTGGAAATAACTGCATCACTGTCGCGTGTGTGCCGTTTCGTTCGCCGCGACTGCGCAACCTTGTTACCGGTCAGCTGTGACTCGCATATGATTGCAATGTTTGATGAGGGCAGGTGCAGGCCTTCATCGAGTGGCGCGGTACAAATACAAAAGCGTCGGTCGGACTGCAGAAACTCGGTAAAGTCGGCAACCGGCGCTACCGGTATTTGATTGCCAATCAACAGCTCCATAAATACTTCGCGCCTGCCGGCAGACTCTGCGGCAAACAGAATGCGCCCGTCGAAATCTTCGATAAACTGCTTTAGCAGTCCGAGTGGCTGTTCCAGTCTGACGGTGATCGGGTATTTGCCCGGGGCTCTGGAATCAAAGTTATATTTGCCTCGTCCCTCTTCAATTTCCGCAAGGCTGATCGCCACAGAACGGCGTTGCTTAAACTCGCGTGCAACGGTATCTGCATCAATAAACAACTCGCGTGGTGGCAATACCGGCCTTTCAATGTCGTGTCGGCGCTGTTCGTAACGCTCTTCCGTTTGCTCGGTAAACTCTTCCATCGCAGCAGCGCAGTTTTTGTACTGCACCACCGATACGTTTTCCGGCAGGTAGTCAAAGATGGTCACCATCTCATCGAGGAACAGCGGCATGTAGTATTCGATGCCGGAGGGCACCACACCATTACTCACGTCGCGGTAAATCGGGCTCTCGCGAACGGCATCAAAGCTTTGTCTGAAGCCTTTGCGAAAACGGGTGATGCCGGCTTCGTCCATAGGAAACTCACGCGCCGGCAACAGCTCGATTTTGTCCAGTTTGTCCTCTTCACGAGCAATCTGGTCTTTGGGGTCAAAGCGGTAGATGTTTTCTACTTCATCGTCGAAGTAGTCGATGCGAAACGGGCTGTCGCTGGCCATTGGGAAAAGATCCAGCAATGATCCGCGAACTGCATACTCACCGTGTTCAGTCACTTCACTGACGTTGCGATAACCCGCGTCTGCCAGCTTGCTGCGGAAGTCGGTGATTGGCAGCTCGTCACCAGTGCTGACAATCATGGCATGTGCGTGCAAAAACGAAGGCGGACAGAGTCGCTGCATCAGAGTCGATACCGGCAACACCAGAATGCCGCGGTTCAGGCTTGGTAATCGGTACAGGGTTTTCAGTCGCTCCGAGACGATATCCTGATGCGGTGAAAATAAATCGTATGGCAGTGTTTCCCAGTCAGGGAAGCTCACAATCTCAAGGCTATCGCCGACAAAAAAGCGCAGCGCCTGCTCGAAATGCCAGGCGTCGGATGTGCTCGGCGCTGCAACCAGAGTCAGCCCATCATGCTTGCGCGCCAGCTCGGCAGCCGCCAACGCGCTGGCACTGCCATACAAGTGGCCCCAGCTGGTTTTGGTCGGTTCCGGGAGTTTTAATGCAGATGATGGGTGCATGCTGACCTGACGGGCCGTAAAAAACGCGAGACTATAGCACAGCGCGCGATGCCGGATTGGCGCGTGCCAGTGGCGCGATGCTGCAGACGACACGAATCTGGTGCAGACTGCCGGGCGGTTTGACATGAGAATAGAGGAGGGTGCCGTGAGTAAGAGTCGCGTAGCGCTTGTCACCGGAGGCTGTTCCGGGATCGGTCTGGAGATATCGCGTCGGCTGCTGGATCAACAGGTACGGGTTGTTGCAGCAGCGCGCCGGGCAAATGATGGACAGTATCGTGCGGAGGTCGAGTCTCAGTTGCCGGGCGCAGTTATCACGGCACTGGATGTCTGCGACACTGCCTCTGTAGCACGATGCGTCGAGGTGGCTCGCCAGACATTTGGCAATATAGATATCGTAGTGAACTCTGCCGGTGTCAGCACCTATCAGCCGGTAGCGGAGCACAGCGAGGCGGACTGGCTGCAGGTTATCGATACCAATCTTTCCGGGCCGTTTCGGGTTATCAACGCCTGTCTGCCTGCAATGAAGGCGCAGGGCTGGGGGCGCATTGTCAATATTGCATCAACGGCTGCCCGCACGGCCGTAGCCGACAGTGCCGCTTACAGCGCCTCGAAGGCGGGACTGCTGGGCCTGACCCGCGCGGTGGCTGTCGAAGGGGCACCGTTTGGGGTTAGTTGCGTAGCTGTAAGCCCAACCTGGGTCGAGACGCCGATGATGCACCAGAGTGCGGCCACAGCGGCGGCACAGCGAGGCTGTGACGCGGCAGACATTCTGGAGGAAATACGTACCGCTAACCCTCAGCAGCGACTCGTGCAGGCTACCGAGGTGGCGGCGCTGGTTGCGTTCCTGTGCGGAGAAGAGGCGCCGGCTATTACCATGGAGGATATACAGGTTAACGCCGGAGCGCATTGGTAGGCCCGGTATATTGGCGCTGTGCAGAATTGAGGTTTATAGTCAGCGCGGCTTTCGTCAACCACACGCTATCGCGTTGTCCACCGGTCACAGGTGGTAACGGTGCGCTTGCAATCTGCCGCGTTACTCATCCACGACCTTATCCACGACCGGTACCTCAATGACCGCTACTCACTTGTTACTGCTGGTGTTTGTTAACGCCTGCTGGGGATTTAACTTCCTGGCGGGAAAGCTTGGCACCGAAGTGTTTGGGCCGTTGCTGTTTAGCACCATCAGGTTTGCTGTAGTGCTGGTGCTTTTGTTGCCGTTTTTGCGTGTGGTCCGTGGTCAAATGGGGCACATTCTGAAAATCGGTCTGATGCTCGGGGTGGTGCATTATCCACTGATGTTCTTTGCCATGTTCGCAACCGAGAATCTGTCAGCAGTCGCCATTGCCGCTCAGCTGGCCGTGCCGTTCTCAACGATGCTCGCAATAGTGTTCCTGCACGAAAGAATTGGCTGGACTCGCACGCTTGCCATTGCGCTGTCATTTTTCGGGGTGGTTATCATCGGCTTTGAGCCGATCGGGCCGGACCATGTGCTGTCACTGGTTCTGGTTGTTGGCGCGTCGCTGGCGATATCCATCGCCTCCATCTGGATGCGACAGTTGCGTGATGTTGGTGCGTTTAATTTGCAGGCGTGGATCGCGGTGATCGCAACCGCGTCACTTGCGCTGCTGACGTTGATCTTCGAAGCACCGGATATCACTACACTGACCCGTGTGCCACTGATCGATTACTGGACACCGGTGTACTCGGCTGTAGGAGCCACCATTATCGGCCACGGCTCATATTACATGCTATTGCAGCGCTACCCGGTCAATCAGGTATCTCCATTCATCACACTCTCGACGCTGTTTGCAATCCTGTTTGGTGTGGTGTTGTTGAATGACCAGATTACCAGCCGAATATTGCTTGGCGGTGCGCTGACGTTAATAGCGGTCACGGTCATTGCACGGCGTAACGCGGCAAACGAAACACCTAGTGGTGTCAGGGTGCCGCGTTAGGCGGGATTATTTGGTGCAATAACCCGTGTCTTGAACGCCGGTAAAAAATGCATCCGCAATGAGTGCGTCGCCGGCATCGGTAGGATGCAGATCGTCGTCGACTACATGCGTGCGCTTGAAGCCGGATCTAACATCGATCAGGGTGACCATCGGGTTCGCCAGCTGGGCAACATATGCTTCGATCTGATCGCTGTATTCATCAATGTCGGCCTGCACACCAGTGCGATATACCGGTGTAACATTTGCCACAAACACACTGGCACCAGCATCGAGTACTAACCCAATGACCTGGTCGAGTTCAGCGACTGTCTGGCTGATTCCCTGACCCGCTAGTATGTCGTTGGTACCGAGAAAGAGCATTACGATGTCTGGGGAGTGCCTGCGCAGGGCAGTGGCAATACCTTCATTATTACCGGCGTTGTTATCACGCCCATTCAGGAAAAAATCGACCCGATGTCCGCTATATCCCTCGTGCGGCGATACAAGCTTGTCATGCCGGTAATTGGTTTTTTGCGAGCCAACCATCTCAAAATTGCAGTCCGCCTCATCCATTAGGTCTATGAACGCGCCTCGATAAGATCTAGTCGCTACATTGCTGAAAATTCCACCATGGGTAATTGAATCACCCACAGCCATAATTTTGATCAACCCCGATGGATCTCTCGGCTGGGGCTCGGGCTCAGGTTGCGGTTCTGGCTCTGGTTCTGGCTCTGGTTCTGTTGGAGTTCTGGTAGAGCGATCATCCGCTTGTGCGACAATGCATGTACCCTGGTTTTCCCAGCCAAACCCGTCTCCGTCAGGGTCGCTGCTCGCCAGCTGACAGAACGGATGGGCAAGTGGCGCTGCTGGAGACTGGCCTGATGGTGGTGTCGGAACGTTGTTAAATACAGCGATGCAGGTAGTTGCATTCTCCCAGCCAAAGCCGTCGCCGTCCGGGTCGCTCGCTTCAGACTCGCAGTTCGGAAATCGTGATGCAGTTGTTGGGGTGGCGGGATTGGATGCCGGAGGGGCCTCGGGTGTTGCAGGAGCAGATAGCACGGCAACACAGGTGCGATTTTGTTCCCACCCAAAACCATCTCCGTCGGCATCGCTCGCTGGATCCTCGCATGCCGGATGTGTAGAGTGTCCGGTTGCAGGCTGCTGTTCATTGCCCTGGTCCGGTTGTGATTGATCGTTATTTTGGCTTGCTGATACAACTTCGCAACTTTGCTGGTTTTCCCAGCCCCAGCCATCGCCGTCAGGGTCTGACAATGCGGATGTGCAAGCCGGCGCGGCATAAACTGTGGTACGTGTCGATATTAGTGCGGCTGTGATTAAAACGGGTAGCCAGCGAGAGAAAGTGTTACCAACCATTGCCATTACTCCCAGTGGTTGTGTAGGACGTCATTCAACAGCGGTCAGAAATCATAGGACGCAGGAGTATACATAACTTGCGCCAGCCTACCGTAGTTGCAATTGATAAATAATGACACGTATGACCATCCGGGTTTGTGGTGCGTAAGAACGATTGTGTTTGAAAAATGTGGCTTCAATCTTAAATCTACCGCTGTTTAACGTTTCAATATTGGAAAATCAACATGTTCACTGGAATTGTACAAAGTGTCGGCCGCCTGGTCGGGACGGAAGAGAAGCGCGCCGGCGACACTTCGGGTGAGCGTGCCAGTGACCTCAGAATGACATTTGACCTGGGTAAACTTGATCCGGCCGAAATTGCTTTGGGCGACAGTGTGGCGACCAGCGGTGTCTGCCTTACCGCGGTTGAGATCGATGGTAACGAAATGGTTGCGGATGTATCGGCCGAAACACTGGCCTGTACTACACTGGGTGATCTGAAAACAGGCGATGCGGTGAATCTGGAACTTGCGCTGCGGGCCGACAGCCGCCTCGGCGGACACATGGTTAGTGGACATGTTGACGGGGTTGGTGAGGTGGTCAGCCGGGTTCCGGAGGCGCGTTCCGAGCGGCTTGAATTCGCTGTGCCGAACGAACTGGCTCGTTACATTGCCGCCAAAGGTTCGGTGTGCGTTGAGGGTGTTAGTTTAACTGTCAACCAGGTTGAAGGCTCGCGCTTTACTGTGAATCTGGTGCCGCACACACTGGCCGAGACTAACCTTGGGCGTTGCCAGGCTGGCACCCGCGTGAATATCGAGATCGACGTGGTGGCGCGTTATCTGGAGCGATTGCTCACCGGCGACAAAGACCAGGCTCACGATCACACAGGCACAATTATCATGGCGGGTGAGAATCTGCCTAATACCTCCGGCTAAGCCGTCGCGCCACGAAATCCCACAGCGACGCTAAAATTCCTGTACCATTCGGCGCCTTTTACGCGCTGTTCGACGGGCATTGCATCGCAAACGCGCACAATCACATTCAGTTCAATCAAACAAAGGATACTTTCATGGCTGTAGAACAGACCATCTCAATCATCAAGCCTGACGCCATTGCCAAAAACGTGATCGGTCAAATCTACGATCGATTCGAAAAAGCAGGCCTGCAGGTTGTCGCGGCCAAAATGCTGCACCTGAGCCAGGAGCAGGCAGAAGGGTTCTACGCGGTACACAAAGAGCGCCCATTTTTTAATGATCTGGTTTCCTTCATGACGTCTGGTCCGGTCATGGTGCAGGTGCTTGAAGGCGAAAATGCCATCGCTAAAAACCGTGAAGTCATGGGTGCTACCAATCCGGCCGAAGCAGACGCGGGTACCATCCGCGCCGATTTCGCCTCAAGCATCGAGGAAAATGCGGTACACGGTTCCGATGCGCCGGAAACAGCGGCCACTGAAATCGCATTCTTCTTTGGCGATACCGGTGTGTGCCCTCGCACCCGTTAGGCACATAGCCAGAGCACGCCATGTCAGTTACCGCAACGAAAACAGATCGCGTAAACCTGCTCGATTTTGATCGCGAAGGATTGCGAGAGTATTTCGTTTCGATCGGGGAAAAGCCGTTTCGCGCCGATCAGGTGATCAAATGGCTGTACCAGCATGGCGTGTCTGATTTTGGCGAGATGAACAATCTCGCCAAATCGTTACGGACAAAGCTGGCAGAAGTCAGCGAAATCTATCTTCCTGAAGTCGAACAGGCCAACCTGTCCTCGGACGGTACCAGCAAGTGGATCTTTCGCCTGCGCGGCGGCAACTCCATCGAAACGGTATTTATCCCGGAAAAAAACCGCGGCACCTTGTGTGTTTCGTCGCAGGTTGGCTGCGCGCTCGACTGTTCGTTTTGCTCGACAGCTCGGCAGGGCTTCAACCGCAATCTCTCCTCTGGCGAAATCATCGGCCAGGTGTGGTTGGCCACACAATTGCTAGCTCAAAGTCCGGCAACCCGGGAGCACCGCATTACCAACATTGTCATGATGGGAATGGGTGAGCCACTGCTGAACTTTAACAACCTCGTTAAGGCATTGAATTTAATGCTCGACGACGCGGCCTACGGACTCAGTAAACGTCGTGTCACTGTCAGCACCAGCGGTGTTTTGCCGGCAATGGACAAGCTAAAAGAGACGGTTGATGTGTCTCTGGCTGTGTCCTTGCATGCAGCAAACGATGCGCTGCGATCGGAGCTTGTACCGTTAAACGACAAGTATCCGATTGACGAGCTGATGGATACCTGCCGTCGCTGGGTGGGCAAAGGTGATCGCAAACGCCACGTGATGTTCGAGTACGTAATGCTCGCCGGTGTCAATGATCAGCCAGAGCACGCCCGACAACTGGTGCAACTGTTAAAGGGGTTTCCGTGCAAGGTTAACCTGATTCCGTTCAATCCGTTTGAACAGTCCGGTTACCAGCGTTCATCAGCTGAGGCGATTGACCGGTTTTGGCAGATTCTGAATAAAAACAGAATCGTAGCCACCCGACGCAAGACCCGCGGCGATGATATAGACGGCGCCTGTGGTCAGTTGGCGGGGCAGGTTAATGATAGAAGCAAGCGTGTTTTGAAATTTGTAAAACCGCGATACGGAGAGAGTCTGTGACACAAACTGTTCATTACCGATTGGCCGGTACCCCGCGGCGGGTTCGCCAGTCACGACTGGTTCCGACGCTGGTGTTAGCGGCGTTCCTGTCGGGATGTGCGGCAACGCCTATGTTTGGTCGTCTGACCGATGATCAAAAGGCGGCAACTTACAACGCCGAACTGGCGACGAATTACCTGGCGACCGGAGAACTGGAACAGGCGCAAACCAAAGTGTTACGCGCGCTGCAGCAGGACCCTAACAATGCGCTGGCCAACAACACTTACGCCAAGCTGCTGGTCAGGCTCGAAAAGCCGGCCGAGGCCGAGCGTGCATTTGCCAAATCAATCAGGCTTGATCCGAAGCGCGCCGAGTACCGCAATAACTTTGGCATTTTCCTTTGTGAGCAGGGCAAAACAGAGCGGGCCATCGAACAGTTTGTACTGGCTGCAGACAATAAGTTTTATCGTACCCCGGAATTCGCACTCGACAACGCAGGAGTCTGTGCGCTGGAGGCAGGCGAGCTCGCAGTGGCTGATGAACACTTTCGAAATGCCATACGACAAAGCGCTGTGTTCGCACCGGCATTGTTGCACATGGCAGAATTGAAACTTAAAACAGGTGACGCCACCCTGGCAGACGCCTATTATTCACGCTTCCTGACGCTGGCCCGGCAAACGCCACAAAGCCTGTATGTCGGAATAAACATCAGACGCGAGCTTGGAGACACTCCTGCTGCCGAAAGATTTGCGGAACAACTGGTCAAGGCTTATCCACGCTCCAGCCAGGCTCGCAGTTATCTCTCATCGGAGTAGTGTCCCGAACAGCAGTCAGTAAAGCGGTACTCGAAACAGTTTTATTCGCAGCATTACTGCCTGCGAGAGCGTTACCAGTTTGACGGTTTGTCGAAAAATGTATTCGACAAACCGGTTTGTGAAAAAATAATAAAAACAAAAAGCACAGCACTGAGTAAAATCGAGCGCTTCCGGTAGTACCTTCCTGGTCTATTTGGCTTTTTGGCAATGGCGTCTGTGTTTGCAGGCAACCAGGCCAGAGCCTTTGGGTTGGACGCCAGATCCAACGCTAATGCGGCGCCGGCCACAGCTATGTGCATCACAAACAACGCGAAGTCTTTGACTCACGTATGGGACAATCAATTAAAAGCATAAAGGGCGTCCGCGACATTCTGCCGGACGCTATCCACCATTGGCATTTCCTTGAACACCATGTCAGGGAGTTGATGGATGGCTATGGTTATCGAGAAATGCGCACACCGCTGCTCGAAAAAACCGAGTTGTTTAAGCGCTCCATTGGCGACGTCACTGACATCGTCGAAAAAGAAATGTACAGCTTCGAAGATCGCAATGGCGATCTCCTTTCTCTGCGTCCGGAAAACACTGCCAGCTGTGTTCGTGCTGCCATACAACATGGCATGCTGACCAATAACCAGGTATCGCGAATCTGGTACGCAGGACCGATGTTTCGACGCGAGAACCCGCAGCGCGGCCGCTATCGCCAATTCGCCCAGGTTGGTGCCGAGGCCTACGGGCTTGCCGGCCCCTATGTTGAAGCTGAACTGATTTTGCTGAGTGCCAGATTGTGGCATCGTCTCGGGCTGCACGATCATGTGGCGTTGCAGATTAATACCCTTGGTTCTGCAGACGATCGCGAGCGCTATCGCACCTTACTGGTGGAGTATCTGACAGACCATTTGTCGGAACTCGATGAAGACTCCAGGCGCCGTTTGCAGACTAACCCATTGCGGGTGCTCGACACCAAAAACCCCAATATGCGCGACGTGGTGTCCGGTGCGCCACAAATCATCGATCACCTGCAGCCCGAATCTGCCGAGCATTTTGACGCGCTAAAGGCGGCACTTGATGCGTGCGGTGTCAGCTACGAAATTAACACCCGACTGGTGCGTGGTCTCGACTACTACTGTCATACCGTATTCGAGTGGGTGACCAGTCGACTCGGTGCGCAGGGAACCGTTTGTGCCGGTGGTCGGTACGACGGATTAACCGAGCAACTTGGTGCCAAATTAACACCCGGTGTTGGCTGGGCGCTGGGGATGGATCGGCTGGTCGAACTGATCGATGAGTTAAAAACCAACGATGTTGTTCCACAACCCGATGTGTACATGATTCTCGCAGGTGACGCTGCCATTGTGCGTGGTCTGGCGCTGGCTGAAACGCTGCGAAATGCCGAACCACACTGGACGGTAATCTGCGATTGTAGTGGCGGCAGTATGAAAAGTCAGTTCAAGAAGGCTGACAAGAGTGTGGCGAAAGTTGCTGTAATTATTGGCGAGTCTGAGTTGGAAAATGGTACTGCGGGGCTAAAAAATCTGCGCGAAAAGACAGATCAGCAAACCATTGAACAAAGCCGCCTGATCGATACGTTACGAGCAATATTTGTATAACATATACCCCCAACATGGAACGGGCCTGATCGGCTCGTTAGGTAAAGAGTCTGATGGCTGAATACGAAACAGAAGAACAACAAGTCGAGGCACTCAAGCAATGGTGGGCCGACAACAGTCGCGCCATATTGATGGGCATTGGTTTAGGTCTGGCACTTATCTTTGGCTGGCGTGGCTGGCAGGGGCATCAGACCACTGTCGCGGAAACCGCTTCAAGTGCCTACACGTCAGTGATGCAGTCGCTTGAAAACAAAGACGACGGCGAAGCTTTCCTGAACAAGGTTAGCAGCCTCAAGTCAGAGCATGGCGGCTCCGCGTATGCGGCGATGGCGAGCTTGGCTGAAGCCAGGTTTCATGTAGAAAAGGAAGACCTGCCAAACGCTGAGGCTGCACTGCGCTGGGCGCTCGATTCCGGCTCCTTCGAGGAAATAAAATCCATCGCCCGACTGCGTCTGGCGCGGGTACTCAACGCCCAGGACAAGCACGACGAAGCACTAAAGCTGCTCGACAGTGTCAGCGGCGATGCATATGCCGGCATGGTCGACGAGATCCGCGGTGACATCTATCTCGACAAGGGTGATGCCGAAGAAGCGCTGAATGCCTACAAGCGCGCCCGTGATTCAGGTGCAAGAACTGCGTCTGCGCAGGATCTACAGATGAAGCTGGATGATCTGGCGCAACCCGACACAGCGACCGACGACAAGTCGTGACGCGTCGATAGACTTAACGCCGAGATTCTATGCCTAACCGTTTCGCCAATCGATCCACGTCGCGTCGCCATCCGGGTTTCGCGCTGCGTTCGCGAAGTTTGCTTGCCCGAGGTTTGGCTGTCATTGCAGCGTTGCTGATTGCAGGTTGTAACACTGCGCCGACAATCGTGCCGGCTGAATTGACTCGGATAGAATCGACGCAGAGCGCATCCACTGCCTGGTCGAAACGTATCGGCGGCGGTGGCGAGCGAGCCGCTGTCAGGTTTGCACCCTTTGTCACTGACGATGCGGTTTATACCGCCAGTGCTTCAGGGCGCGTCAACGCGTTCAGTCGAGAGGGTGGTGCCTCGCTTTGGTCGGTGGATGTTGGTCCGAATCTGACCGCGGGTATCAGCGGCGACGAAACCTACCTGTTTGTGGCTACCGGCAGTGGCGAGGTGTTTTGCCTGCGTCAGGATGACGGCAGTCGCGTGTGGTCGGCACGAGTATCCTCGGAAGTCATCGCATCACCCGTGGCCGGTGCTGATCATGTAGTCGTCCGCAGCATTGATGGTCGTGTGTATTCACTGGACAAAGATTCCGGTCGGCAACGCTGGCGCTTCAATTACAAGGTGCCTGCGTTAAGTCTGCACGGCAATGGTCGCCCGCTGGTCGGTCTGGATGGTGTGTTGGTCGGTCTCGATAACGGCAAGCTGGTCGCACTGCATACAGCAGATGGCAGAGTGTCGTGGGAGCTCAGTCTGTCAGAGAGTGCAGGGCGCTCTGAAGTAGATCGACTCAATGATCTCGACGCCGACATTCGCCCGGCTGGTGGTTTTGTATACGCTGTCAATTATCAGGGGGCGCTGGCGCAGATAGATCCTTCGCGCGGTTCTGCTCGCTGGACGGCAGACATGTCTTCGTCTGTCGGCATGGCGGTCAATGACAACATTGTTGTCGTTACCGACGAGTTCGATACCGTCTGGGGCCTCAGCACTGACGATGGCACCGTGCTGTGGGAACAGGATGCGCTCACTTATCGAAAACTTACCGCTCCGGCATTGATTGATGCGGACACACTCGTCGTCGGCGACTACGCAGGTTATCTGCATCTGATATCAACTGCAGACGGCACCATAACCGGTCGCCACAAGGTTGGTTCAAGCCAGATTATGAGTCAGCCAGTACTGCGCGACGGACGGGGCTATGTGCAGTTGCGTGGTGGACGACTGGCCGCGATTTCCTTCTAGCAAGCCGCGCGGAAAGTTCGACGCCATCGGTAATGGTATTCAGCGTAGGGTTTTGCCTGGCTGACTGCGGAATAGACTGAATTTTCGCCGCATAATTGTCATCTGACACCGCTGTTCGCGGTACACTTCCGCGATGAAACCCGTTATTGCCATCGTCGGTCGACCCAATGTCGGTAAATCGACACTCTTCAATAAACTCACCAAATCTCGCGACGCGCTGGTTGCCGACTACGCCGGGCTTACCCGTGATCGCAAGTATGGCGATGGCAAGCTCGGAACCTTTGGGTATATCGCGGTTGATACCGGTGGTTTAAACGGCGAGTCTGAAGTGCTTGATACCCGCATGCAGGCGCAGGCCTGGCAGGCAGTGGAAGAGGCTGATGCCGTTGTTTTTCTGGTTGATGGTCGAGATGGACTTACACCGGTTGACGTCGAAATTGCCGACCAGCTACGGCGCAGCAACCGGCCCGTTTGTGTAACGGTTAATAAAACCGACACGCTCGATGAAGCGCAGATCGCGGCAGATTTTTATGAGCTGGGGCTGGGTACGCCGTTTTGTATTGCGGCTGCACACAACCGCGGGCTGCTAAAGCTGCTTAACGTCGTTGAGGAGCTGCTGCCGGTCACTGAAGAGGCTGACAGTGACGCCGAAGACGACGGCATGCGGCTGGCAATCGTTGGCCGTCCCAACGTCGGCAAGTCTACGCTGATCAATCGTATTGTCGGCGAAGAGCGCGTGGTTGCATTTGATCTACCCGGCACCACCCGCGACAGCATCAATGTGCCGTTCGAGCGCGATGACCAGCAGTACACATTGATCGATACCGCCGGTGTGCGTCGTCGCGGCAAGATCTCTGATCGCGTCGAAAAGTTCAGCGTCATAAAAACACTGCAGGCCATTGACGAGTGCAATGTCTGCATCATGCTGCTCGACGCCACTGAGCGCATCACTGATCAGGATCTGAATCTGCTGGGCTATATCATCGACAAAGGCCGAGCTGTGATCGTTGCGGTGAACAAGTGGGACGGGCTTCCTGCAGAGCAGCGCGATCAGATCAAAAACGACATTTCGCGCCGGCTGGATTTTCTCAGCTTTACCAGCATAGAGTTCATCTCGGCGTTGCACGGCACGGGTGTCGGCAATCTGTTTCAGCTGGCGAATCGTGCTTATGAATCAGCGATGATCGACATGTCGACGCCAGAGCTCACGCGCATGCTTGAGTATGCGATTGAACAACATCAGCCACCGCTGGTGCGCGGGCGGCGTATTAAAATGCGCTATGCACATCAGGGTGGTTCCAATCCGCCGGTGATAGTCGTGCACGGCAATCAGACGCAGCGTGTACCCGATACCTATCAGCGCTACCTGGGTAACTTTTTCCAGCGCGAACTCAAGCTGTTTGGTACCCCGGTGCGAATCGACTTCAAGACCTCTGACAACCCGTACAGCCACATAAGAAATAAGCTGACTCCGCGGCAGCAGCGCAAGCGTCGACGCATGTTGCGGCATGTAAAAAAATAGCGAGTGCATATGAACGACATGGTGACCCTGAGTCTGGCTGAGACACACGAGCTCGCCACCCGCTGCCTGCGCAACAGTGGCGCCTCCGAGGAGCAGGCACGTGCTGTGGCAGATACCGTAACCAACGCCGAGCGTGACGACTGTAAATCGCACGGTCTGTTCCGCATTCCCGGCTTTTGTGCCTCCCTCAAAAGCGGCAAGGTATCGGGTGATGCGCAACCGGTTGTGAAAGAACTGGCACCGGCGGTGGTGCTGGTTGATGGTCAAAACGGGTTTGCGCCGCTGGCGCTTGAAACGGGCGCAGAGCCACTGGCACAAAAAGCCGCAAGCCAGGGCATTGCAGCACTGGCAGTGACCGACAGCTATCATTTCTCAGCGTTGTGGCCCGAGGTTGAAATGATGACCGACCGCGGCCTGGTGGCTTTTGCGTTTGTCAGTGCCAAGAGCTTCGTAGCACCAGCTGGCGGCACCAGGCCACTGTATGGCACCAACCCAATGGCGTTTGGCTGGCCCCGCCAAAACGCCCCGGCAGTTATTTTCGATCAGGCCGCGAGTGCCAGCGCACGTGGTGAGATACAACTGCACGAACGCGACGGTAAAACCATACCCGACGGATGGGCTATCGATGCTGATGGCAAGCCAACTAACGACCCGACTGCCGCACTGGCCGGTGCACAGTTGCCCTTTGGTGGTCACAAGGGGGCGGCGCTGGCGATGATGATTGAACTGCTGGCCGGATCGCTGATTGGCGATGTGTTGAGCTTTGAGGCATCTGCCAATGACAAGCCTGACGGCGGGCCGTCCAG
>CAYMFQ010000010.1:0-6848 GCA_964389335.1 uncultured Granulosicoccaceae bacterium | reverse complement strand
ATGTGTTGAGCTTTGAGGCATCTGCCAATGACAAGCCTGACGGCGGGCCGTCCAGTGGCGGCGAATTCATGATTGCCATAGACCCGGGCCGCTGTGGTCAGAGCAGTGGGTCAGCACTGGTGCATGCTGAAACGCTGTTTGCAAAAATACTGGAGCAGGAAGGCACGCGCCTGCCTTCCGAGCGCCGCTATGAGGCGCGTTTGCGTACACCTGAAACGGGAATTACCGTTGTACCGTCGCTGTATGAAACCTTGCAGGGTTTGCAATGAGTGCTGAGCACACTTCACTGAAGCGACTTAACGACATGTCTGCCGCCGACTTCATCGCGGCGCTCGGCGGAATCTACGAGCACTCACCCTGGGTTGCAGAGGCGATTGTCAGCCACCGCCCTTTCACCGATCACAACGCATTGCAGCAGGCCATGCAACTGGCGGTTGACGATAGCAGCGATGAGCAAAAACTGGCGTTGCTGAAGGCGCATCCGGAGTTCGCCGGCAAAGCCGCCACCGAAGGCACCCTGACACAAAGCTCCACGTCCGAGCAAAGCCGCCTGAGCCTGAACAATCTGCCGCCGGAACAGCACCGCAGAATGCAGGAGTTCAACCGCCAGTTCATGCAGCGGTTTGGCTTTCCCGGCATTGTGGCGGTGCGACTCAATAAATCGGTTGATCAGATATTCAATCAATTTGAAAGCAGACTGCAGAACGAATTCGACACAGAGGTTCAGCAGGCGCTGCAGCAGGTACATGCCATAGCGGGGTTCCGCCTTGGTGACCTGCTTTCCGAAACGTCCTAAACCACCAAAGCAAAATGAAAGACGAATCCTATCCGAGAGACATGGCCGGCTACGGTGCCGTACCACCCCAGGTGCAATGGCCCGAGCAGGCGCGCATCGCCGTGCAGTTTGTTATCAACTACGAGGAAGGTGGCGAGAACTGCATATTGCATGGCGATCCGGCTTCGGAGAAGTTTCTGTCCGAAATCGTGGGGGCCGAGGCCATAGCCGGTATGCGGCATATGAATATGGAATCAATCTATGAGTACGGTTCCAGGGCGGGTTTCTGGCGCCTGCATCGGTTGTTTACCGAACACAACATGCCTGTCACTGTATTTGCCGTTGCAATGGCACTGCAGCGCAATCCGCAGGCAGTGCAGGGGATGATTGATGCGAATTGGGAAATCGCCACGCACGGGTACCGCTGGATCGACTATCAGCATGTGCCGGAGCAGCAGGAGCGCGAGCACCTTCAGCAGGCCATCGATATTCACCGTGACGCGACGGGCAGTCGCCCAACCGGTATTTACACCGGGCGCACCAGCCCTAACAGTATTCGTCTGACTGCGGAAGAGGGTGGCTTTGACTGGTGTGCAGACACCTACGCCGATGACCTGCCGTACTGGTGTAATGACTACCCGACGCCTTTGCTGATGGTGCCCTATACGCTCGATGTCAACGATATGCGATTTGCCACACCGCAGGGCTTTAACTCGGGTGATCAGTTTTATCAGTACCTGGTGGACAGCTTCGATTGCCTGTACGCAGAGGGTGACACCCATCCGAAGATGATGTCGGTCGGCTTGCATTGCCGCCTGGTCGGTCGACCGGGCAGGGCGCAGGCGTTGTCGCGCTTTCTGCAGTACATACAGTCCAAATCCTCTGTCTGGGTGGCGACGCGTGGGCAGATAGCCCGCCATTGGCGCCAACACCACTCACAGTAAATCGAGTCGCCAGTACGTCGAATTCGGGGGAGGCGCCACGGGCAACTAAAGTCTGGCTTGCCCGCGCCGATATACGCCACCGGTACGCGGGTACAGCCAGCGGCTTTTTGCAAACCGGTCGGAAGTTTGGGCCGTTACTGTCGAGGAGACAATTGATTTGAACGGGCGCACTCAACACAGCCGAACCAGTCAAAACCAGCCGATAGATCTTGCACAGGATCAAAGGCAGTTTGACGAATGGCTGGAGGCCGCGCGGACCGGAGATGATGTCAGAGATCGTATCGCAACGATGCGAGGAATCACTCGAGGGGCATTCGGTGTCTTTCACCTGCTAATGGCTGAAGAACGCAACGGTCGACCGATCAACGGTGCTGATGCAATACCGCGCTGCGCCATCGCGGCAAATGATGCTATTTACCAGCAGAAACGCGTTGGCAACGGTTAGGAGTCAGCGCGGCAGACTTGTGCGTGGTTTTGTATAACCTGAAGTTACCCATTCGCGCGGAATTGCAATTACCAAACATCGATTAACGCGTTGATCGAACAGCTGTTTGCGTTAATCCGGCATGCAACAGCATTGCAATCCAGTAATGAAGGCGTCAGAAAAACACCCTCTTTGGCTTGGGAATACCACTGTTTTTACTGTTCAGTAACACAATACCCCCGATCAGCCTGCAGTTTCGGGAAAATCAATTTGATTTCTTGATACTTCGGTGACATTTTTGCGCTAGCGCCAGCTTTACCGGGCGGAGAGAGCCCGTTGTGCCAGACGTTTCTATTGAATTTGTGCGATATAATCTGGTCATAGTTTTCGTGATGGTCCTGATAAACAAATTCCTGGTATGAAAAGCACGCTATCTGTATTGATCATCGCTTCGTATATCCTGTGTTGCCTGCGGCTGCGCGCGCGACCGTGGAACTACTTTCATATCAACGTTCGGCACTTCTGCCGACAGCGCGGCATCTTCTCGAAGATCGAACTCGACCAGATGATCCCCGTGCGCTGGCGTCTGCATCAGCAGTACCTCGACGACGAATACGTACCCGAGCAATTTCCCGTGTTTCTGAAACCCGAGTGGGGGCAGAACTCCGTGGGTATCGAGCGCGCCGACAACGAGCATCAGTTTCTCGTTAAGTCTCGCCGGCTGAAATCCGGTCCGGTTCAGTACATGGTGCAGCAGGCTGCGCCGGAATCACGCGAGTTTGAAATCTTCACGACGTTTGTCGGTGATCGAACCGTGCCTGATTTTGTAACGGTTACCGAAACGCTGAACAGCACGGGCCGGTACCCGATCAACGGCATCAACAACGAAGATTCCAGATACAGCGACATCACCAACATGCTGACGCCGTCAGAGCTGACACGCATCAGTTCTCACGTGCGTGAGGTTGGTCAGTTCGGGCAGTCGCGTCTGAGTGTGCGGGCGAACAGCATCCAGCAGTTGATCGACGGTGATTTTCACATCATCGAAATTAACCTGTTCACGCCGATGCCAATCCACCTCATGGACGACAGCTACTCTGTTTGGCACCGTTTGCGCTCCGCGCTGGTGGCGAGCTGGTCGCTGGCGAAGGTCACCGAGGCCATGGGTAAACTGCGCGATACACCGGCCATCTTCACGCGCATGACGCTCTATGGCCGCAAGCAGCAGGCAATGCAGCAGGCGGCTCTGCAACAGTCGTCCATGGCGGCACCAGGCGCCGGCCAGCTGCAGTCGGGCGGCAAAAAGTGCGGCAGTGCCGTTAACACTCAACTTACCTGAAAGAGCTGTCCGTGAAAGCTCTGCGCAAAAAACTCTACGCCTGGATCAGCCAGAAGTACATGGATGGCTGCAGCAACTACAACACACTCGACGTGCGGCGCAGTTGCCGTTCCAAGGCTCAGGCTCGAGCGAAATTCAGCGCGAATGACATTCCGCATGCTCAGGGAGACATTTTCCTGAATCCATGGTCGGCGCATAAGTTTGCCCGGGAGCATGGCTTTCCGCTCTGTATCAAGCCCAACGTCAGCGGCTTCTCTCGCGGCAGCCACTTCCCCATCAACAACTACAAAGAGCTGTGGAAAGCAGCGTTGATGGTCAAGGTGTGGTGGCCAGCCAGTGTTGTCGAACAGTACCTGCTGGGTCGCAACTACCGCGTACTCGCCACGCAGGACGATCTGCCGTCCGTCATACGTCGCTATCCCCCGTTCATTGACGGCAATGGCGAAGACGACATCAGCACCCTGATCGATGCTGAAAACGCAACGCGCGAGGCTATGCAGTTGCACCCGACCATATACCCGATTAAGAAAAGCCCCGGTGTCATCGCTTATCTGAAAAAGCAGGGTAAGTCACTGGCGACTATTCCGTCCGATGGGGAGCGAGTGTATCTGTTTAATCGGGTGGCGCTTGCACCTGGCGGTGTGGTTGAAACCATAGATCGAGAGTCGATCCCCGAGGTTAATCGGCAGTTGTTCAACAAGATCGTTAAGGTATTTGACGCCTCGGTGCTGGGCATCGACGTTATATTCGAAAAGGGCATCGAGCACCCCTACACAGACCAGCGCTGTATTTTTCTCGAAGTTAACTCGCGGCCTTATATGAAGATGCACGATGTGCCGCGCTATGGCGAGAAGGAAGACCTGACAGGCTTTTATGCCTCGATGGACAAGCTGGTCGTTGCGGACTCAGATATTTTCTAGATTTTTTATTACCGCTCGCTACTCATCGCAAATCCAATTGCGGGCTATCATTAGTAGATAAATAACACTAGTGATCGCCGGAAACATCATGAGCAGCCATTCCGTAAAAACCATACTCGCTTCAGCCGAGTTGATTGGCCAGCATATTACCGTTCGCGGCTGGTTGCGAAGCCGCCGCGACTCTAAAGCCGGTATTTCGTTTCTGAATGTTTATGACGGTTCCTGTTTCGATGGCATTCAGGCTGTCGTCGCCAGCGACATCAGCAACTATCAGGATGAGATACTTAAACTGACCGCGGGCTGTGCAGTGGAGGTCAGCGGCGCGCTGGTAGAGTCTCAGGGCGGTGGTCAAAGCTGTGAAATTCAGGCCGACAATGTCACGGTAGTGGGCTGGGTCGATGACCCGGAAACCTATCCCGTGGCGAAAAAACGCCACACCTTTGAATACCTGCGTTCGGTTGCTCATCTGCGGCCGCGCACCAATGCCTTTGGCGCCATCAGCCGGGTGCGCACCACGCTCGCCAATGCTGTCCACAACTACTTTTACGAACGTCAGTTCCACTGGGTCAACACACCGATAATCACCGCCAGCGATTGCGAGGGTGCAGGTGAATTGTTTCGCGTTAGCACGCTCGATCTCACCAATCTGCCGATGACCAAGCCTGAGGCGGGGCAGGAGAAGGGAGTAGATTTCTCCGAAGACTTCTTTGGCAGCGAGTCGTTTCTGACTGTATCCGGACAACTCAACGTTGAGTCGTTTGCGGTTGCGTTGTCGAAAGTCTACACATTCGGCCCCACGTTTCGTGCAGAAAACTCAAACACCAGTCGCCACCTGGCCGAGTTCTGGATGATCGAGCCCGAGATTGCCTTTGCAGGGCTTGACGAAAATGCTGAACTGGCCGAAGACATGCTGCGCTATCTGTTTACCCAGGTGCTCGATCGCTGCGCGGACGACATGTCGTTCTTTGCCCAGCGCGTTGACAAAGAATGCATCAAGCGTCTTGAGCAGGTAATAGAGTCACCGTTTGTGCAGATGGAATATACCGAAGCGGTAGACATACTCACCAGTTGTAAAAAGAAGTTTGAATTTCCCGTGGCCTGGGGTTCTGATCTGCAGTCAGAACACGAGCGCTATCTGACAGAGGAGCATGTCGGTAAACCGATCGTACTGCGCAACTACCCGAAAGAAATCAAAGCGTTTTACATGCGTGAAAATGACGACAAGAAAACCGTCGCGGCGATGGACGTCCTGGCGCCGGGTATTGGCGAAATCATCGGTGGCAGTCAACGTGAGGAGCGCCTCGATGTGCTCGATGCCAAGCTTGATGCACAGGGCATTAAAGAAGAGCTTTGGTGGTATCGTGATCTGCGCCGCTATGGCACCGTGCCGCACGCAGGGTTTGGGCTGGGCTTTGAGCGGTTAATTAACTATGTCACCGGCATGGAAAACATTCGCGACGCGATACCGTTTCCACGCACGCCGAAGTCGGCGCCGTTCTAAGCCGGATACCTCAATCCCTTGACTGTTATTTCTGCGGCGCTTTCAACCGTCGCGCAGCACATTGGATTCGCGCCACTGGACTACGTGGCGCTGGTGCTGTTCTTTGCCTCTTGGGTGCTGCATTTCTGGATCATCAATCATTCAGAACTCAGGCATAAAACCATATCATTTCGCATGCATCAGCACCGCCAGCGCTGGATGATGAACATGGTACAGCGCGATCCGAAAATGCCCGACGTGCTGATACAAAATACACTGCAGTACGGTGTGTTGTTCTTCGCCTCCACTTCGATTCTGTTGATCGGTGGCCTGATGGCGGCGCTGGGTGCATCTGACCAGGCGCAAACAATCCTCCAGGAGTTGCCATTCGCATCGCCTTTTACACAGACCGCGTGGGAAATAAAGGTGTTGCTGGTAATCTTTATTTTTACCTTTGCGTTTTTTAAATTTGCCTGGAGCTATCGACTGTTCAACTATGTGTTGATTATGATTGGTGGTGCGCCAGACCCCGGTGTCCAGAGTGGTTCGGGTACTGAGGTGCCGGAGTCACGAGATGATGAGTACCATGGCAGATACGCGGCGTCGATAGCGCAAATGCACACGCTGGCAGCCCGGCACTTTACCACCGGCATGAATTCCTACTTCTTTGCACTGGCGGCGATTGCGTGGTTTGTCAGTCCACTGTTGTTTATTGTCGCGACGATCTGGGTCAGCCTGGTTTTATATCGCCGTGCGTTTCGCTCACAGTTCGCAAACATACTCCGATCTCTCGACGACAACACGCATAAAAGAAACTAGCTGCCGTTACTCAGCGCGAGCGCTTTTTCTTAACGGTTTTGCGGCGAGGCTTTTTCGACAAAGCTGCGCTCTCGGCTTTTAAGCTGCTCGATACCGGACAGACCTCCTGCATATACGACATCAGCGTACCCGATAGTGTGTCGCGCT
>CAYMFQ010000009.1:31021-77544 GCA_964389335.1 uncultured Granulosicoccaceae bacterium | reverse complement strand
CTGGCAACACTAAAAATTGGAATACAGTATGACTTTCGATGTGCCATTTAACCACGTGCCAATTCCCGCTGGTCGTGCCGGGCACATCAAAAGCCATACCCTGCGGGCGAGCACATAAGCGGCCATTGCTGCGTTGCGCTCACTCAAAAGGGAACAACCATTACTCGATCGCGCGCCTTGCACTGACCACTTCTGCACTCGCTGTATCCCAACTTTTAATATTGCCAGAGCACCAGGACGTATTTATCGCCCGTAGAGCTGTCGCGTTACATGCGGTTCGCAAGCAGGCTTAATGCGTTGCATAAAGAAGGTGTTGCCATTGCACTCACTACGGCAAGGTTTCGAACCCATCGAAGCAGAGAGCCGTTGTGTCGACGAGGGCGATGTCTGCTGTAGATAACTTTCGCATCGCTCAGTGCGTAATGTATTTTGGCAATGGCGTGCTCAGGCGCCATGCGAAAGAACTCCCGACGCGAGTTAACCCGCCAGGCCTTAAGCGCCTGATGTGCGATCGATTCGCTCTTTACGCGGTCTCGACAAAGCGCAAAGTACTCCGCTTCAAACGGTGTCGGAACACTGGTTGAATAGAGTGACTTCATTCGCTCCGCCGGGGCCTTGGACGTCATGCCCACCTTTACCAGGCCGGGCATAGAGGGGTTCGAAATAACGTACAGATACCCTTCGGCATCTTTAGCTTTGCGATGAAACCAGGATTGCGGAAATAGCGACATAGAAACTCTGCTGAAGAGCGCAATGCAGGGGGCATCGGCAGCAGCCGCAAAAACTTGACTGGTTTTACGGCAGCACGCAAAGCATCTCGTACAGCAGATTGGCCCCAACCAGTGCGGTGTTGCCGCTGAGATCGTAAGGTGGCGATACTTCCACCAGGTCCGCGCCGACAATATTGAGCCCGGCACAGCCCCGAATAATCTCAAGTGCCTGCCAGATGGTCAGCCCGCCAATCTCCACCGTGCCGGTGCCGGGTGCGAAAGCCGGGTCGAGGCTGTCGATGTCGTAGGTAAGGTATAACGGTGCATCTCCGATGGTGTTGCGTACATCGGCCATCAGCGGGGTTAGTGATTTGTGCCAGCACTCCTCTGCGGGTATCACCGTGAAGCCCTGGTCGCGTGACCAGTTAAAGTCTTCCGGTGAGTAACCGGTACCACGCAGACCGATCTGAAAAACCTTGTCATTGATAAGCAGGCCGTCATCGACCGCTCTGCGGAACGGTGTACCGTGCGCGATTTTTTCACCAAACATGTCGTCGTTGATATCTGCGTGTGCATCAATGTGCAGCAGCGCAACCGGCCCATGCTTTTCTTTGATGGCGCGCAGAATAGGGTAGGTAAGTGTGTGATCACCGCCAAGCGTTAGCGGTATGCAGTTGTGACTTAGAATTTCGCGATAGCTGTCAGTGATGATGTCTACGGTCTTTTTTAAGTCGAATGTGTTGACTGGAACATCACCGATATCTGCGACTTGCATACGGTCAAACGGCGCTGCACCGGTTGCCATATTGTACGGTCGCAGCATGCAGGACTCAGCGCGAATTTCGCGGGGTCCGTGGCGTGTGCCGGAACGGTTCGATGTGCCGATGTCCATCGGTATGCCAACAAAGCAGGCATCAAGGCCTTCTGCTGTCGGCTGAGTGGGGAGGCGCATCATGGTAACAGGCCCGCTAAAGCGTGCCAGTTCGTTGCCGCCGAGCGGTTGGTTAAATGATGTTGTCATGTTGTTTTCTCCTGCCACTATCGGTATTAAGCACGTGTACGCAGAAACTCCGTAATTCTGCGGCAGCCTTCTATCAATTGCTCTTCGCCAATCGTAAACGAAATTCTGACCCAGCCGCGTGCGCTTTCGCCAAACGCGCCAGCGTCAAGTACAGACACGCCGGTGTTTTCATATAGCTCGCGACAAAACTCCGCGCTGTCCATGCCGTAGCCACGAACGTCAACCATGGCATACATGGCAGCCTCCGGCTTTAGTACCACCAGTCGATTTGCCTTTGCCAGTTCGGCGCAGACTACATCGCGTCGGCGTTGATAGATGTCGCACATTTCCTTGCTGGCGGCGCGCTGATCGGTAAGCGCGGTGGCTGCTGCCTCCTGCACAAAGCCGGGTAGCCCATAAAGCATGCACAAAGCAAGATTGTCGAAGTGTGGGGTGAGGATGTCAGGTGCGATGGTCCAGCCGACGCGCCAGCCAGTCATCGCATGTGACTTGGAAAGGCTGCTGACAATAACCGTGCGCTCGGCCATGCCAGGCAGTGATGCGATGGATTGATGCGTACCGTTAAATATAATATCGGCATAGACTTCGTCTGAGATCACCCACAGGTCGTGTTTAATGGCGAGGTTCGCAATACCCTGCAACTCGTCGTTGTTCATCACCACACCGGTAGGGTTGTTCGGCGTGGTAATAACAATCGCACGGGTAGACTCGGTGATTGCCGCTTCAATACGATCAATGTTGGGCCGGAAGTTTTCCTCGGCAGACTGTGCGACCGGTACCAGTGTGGCGCCACCAATTTGCAGCGATGCCTCGTAGCTGACATACATGGGCTCAAGTGCGATCACCTCATCGCCATGTTCCAGTATGCACAAGCTGGCTGCCAGCAGAGCATTCTGGGTACCGGCAAAGATAAACACGTTGTCGCGACTGCATACAGTTCCGCAGCGACTGGTGAAGTCATTCGCTACCGCATCACGCAGTCGATTGCGTCCGGCTACCGCTGCGTAGTGTGTATCGCCGTGATGCAATGCTGTGACAGCGGATTCTATGATGGGAGCTGGCGTTGCGAAATCCGGATCGCCAATGCTCAGGACAATAACATCCTCACCGGCGGCGGCAGCCTGTTGTGCCTTGCTGTGGATGTCCCAGGCCTCGGCGCCTTCGCCGCTGATTCGGTCGACAAGTGATGACAGTTTCATAAAAGATTAATTCGGGTTAGCACCGCCTCAGGATGGTGAGCGGTGGTTTTATAAATACCAGCTGGCTTGCATCTGTCGCTGCGGCAGCGCAGGGGATAGTCTCTGCGAAGGCCGCTAGAAAACTGCTTCGATTAAATAAGGCCCTTCGGCAGCGAGACCGGCACGCAGTGCTTTTATGAGTCCGGTACTGTCGTCGACTTTGGTCGCTTCCACACCCATGCCGCGTGCAAGGCTTACCCAGTCGAGTTCGGGTCGGTTGAGTTCCATCATATCGTGTGCGATAGCGCCGGCTTCATCGCCAGAGACTGCGCCGACGTTACGCAGTTCGTACTTCAGAATGGCATAAGCCCGGTTCGACAACACAATGGTGGTGACATCCAGATTTTCACGCGCCTGCGTCCACAGGCCCTGCAATGTGTACATACCACTGCCATCAGCCTGTAGCGCTATCACTTTTCTATCCGGGCAGGCAACAGCTGCACCTACCGCCAGTGGAAAACCGATGCCAATACTGCCGCCGCAGATCTGCAGCCAGTCATGAGGTGCGGCACCACTGGTTGGGTTTGCAAAGTCCCGCGATGCGGTGATGCCTTCATCAACAACGATAGCGTTTTCGGGAATCAGGTTGGCCACAATGTGTGCGATGACAGTGCTGTCGAGTGCACATGCCCCCGGCATAGGTGGTAACTGTGGTGCCTGTATCAGTGGTTGGTTGCTGTTTACTTGCAGGCGTTCAGCCAGTGCGTGCAGTGCTGCTGCACTGTCTTCGTGCGGATAGGTCAGTACATGGATGCTGCAGTCTTTTGGCGACAGCGTACTGGGTTTATCCGGGTAGGCGAAAAACGCCACAGGCGCCTTTGCGCCAACGCAAATGATGTGCTTAAAACCACTCAGTTTCCCGACCGCTGCATCGACCGGATAGGGCACACTCTCCAGCGCAACGCGACCGACGCCTCGTTCGAGCCGTGCGTTTGATGTTTGAGCCAGCAGCACCGCACCGTGCGCCTCGGCAATCTGACCGGCTGAACGCAGTGCGGGCTCACGCAAAGCGTGACCGGTGATTACAAACGCTACCGGCTCACCGCATTGCAGCACCTCGACGATGGCTTCTATGCGGTCATCCGGAACCTGCGGTGCGTCGCTAAGCTGAGCCTGTTGCACGGTGACATCAGGACTGGTGGCGGGTTCCCAGGCGGTGTTAGCCGGCAATATCAGGCTGGCAACCTGGCCTGGGTAAGTGCATGCGGCATCTAGTGCATCCACGCAATCCTGCGCCACTTCTGCAGCTGATGTACTGGTTCTGACCCAGTGCGACACCGGCTTTGCAATACCTTCAACGTCTGCCGTTAACGGTGCATCGTATTCAACATGGTAGGTGGCGTGATCACCGATGATATTCACGACGCCGCTCTGCGCTTTCTTTGCATTGTGCAGGTTGGCAAGACCATTGCCGAGCCCCGGGCCAAGGTGTAGCAGTGTCACGGCAGGTTTGTCTGTCATGCGCCAGTAGCCATCGGCGGCGCCGGTTACCACGCCTTCGAACAGGCCGAGTACACAGCGCATACCCGCTATCTTGTCGAGTGCTGCCACGAAGTGCATCTCGGAGGTGCCGGGGTTGGAAAAGCACACTTCAATGCCTGAATCGATCAGCGTGTTGACCAGGCTCTCTGCGCCATTGACTGCGTTGGTTTTAGCGTTCAATCAGTTGCTCTCGGCGTTGTCAGTTGTTGCCAGCTGACGCGGTTGCATGTGTGGTTTTAAGTACGAATTAAGCGGGGTTGTCGCGGGTGAAAACCGGTTCTGCCTCGGTTGAGAACTTCTTGTTGTAACGGTAACCGGCCACATCAAAATCTTTCAGGTCGTCGGCTGTTTTTATACGATTATCGATGATGTAGCGCGACATCATGCCACGTGCTTTTTTGGCAAAGAATGAGATCAGTTTGTACTCGCCGTTTTTCTTGTCGCGAAAGACCGGACTAACCACAGGCGCGTTCAGTTTGTGCGGATTGACAACCTTATAATATTCATTGGAGGCAAGGTTAACGATCAGAGGCTTGCGGCGGCCCTTGAGCTCATCATTAATGGAGTCAGTGATGTTGTCGCCCCAAAAGTGGTAAAGGTTGGCGCCGCGCGCGTTGGTCAGTTTGGTACCCATCTCAAGGCGGTAGGGCAGGATCAAATCAAGCGGCCGCAACATGCCGTACAGCCCACTCAGAATACGCAGGTGTTTTTGCGCAAAGTTGATATCGGACTTTTTCATGGTGGATGCATCGAGCCCGATGTAGACATCGCCCTGGAAGGCGAACATACATTGCTTGGAGTTTTCCGGCGTCAGGGGCAGTTCCCACGACTTGTAGCGCTCCGAGTTGAGCTGCGCCAGTTTATCGCTGATTTTCATCAGTTTTCCGACCTTTGGTGCCGGCATTTTTTTTAACTGATCGATCAGTTCCTGCGAGTCGGATAAAAACCCCGGCTGGGTGTTTTCGGTGGTCAGCGGCGGTGTGTCAAAATCCAGTGTTTTCGCTGGTGAAACCAGTATCAGCATGGCAGGTGCCCGAGCGTGTAAAACCGACAGATTACGTCGCCGTCGACGCCATCGCAACGTTAATTGGCAATAAACTGCCGGTTGTGACGACTGGCTGTCGGCTGACAGGTGGTGCGGGAAAACAAAGTGCGGACGAGTATGGAGCAATGGTGTTTAAACTTGCCCGAAAATTGCTCCTGTTGCGCCCGTGGTGCTGGCCAAATTTCGGATCACATATACTAGACGGCTCAAACCGAAAACCATTGGACAGCCGAAACGTGCCAGCACCATATTTATAATCGGCTTTTGATCTGGCTGTTCTTCAGCCTGCGCAGCAGCGTGTGGTGGTCGCCGTTAGTGATCGACAAAAAAGCTGTCGTAGCCGGCTTCGGGTTCAAAGTGCCCGCCGCGCCAGATCAGTCGGGTCGGGCCGGGCAGGCAGCGCTCATCTTCAGGGTGTTCAGGGTCCCCCGGATAGGTTAATACTCTGCTGCCATCTTCTCTTTTAAACACGCCAGGCTGAATGCAAGGTGGCTTTATGCCTTCGCTGTGGTGTCTGCACTCATCTATTGATTCGAAGCGTGCCAGTGCCGCGAGACTCATGATCTGTGGCGGTGCCAGGGTGATCTTTTCATCCACATAGTCGCGCAGGGCTGCCTGTGGGGTCAACCAGGTACTGTCGGTTGCCTCGACACCATCGTGTGTGGCGACCTGCGAGTCTGGCATGGTGGCCAGAAAGAAGCGTGCATCGAAGCGCTTTTTCATCATGGCCGGTGCATTGGGTGTAATCCATCGTGACCACGGAATCAACTGCTCTGCAGCCAGTACTACACCGGTTTCCTCGTGTGTTTCCCGACACGCCGCTGCAAACAGGGCGGCCGCTTTGTTGCGATCAAGATCGGATTCGTTTAACAGTTCTTCGGGGTTGCCACTCAGCCGCCCGATCAGTGGTTCGACGTCATCGGCATCTGCGGCGTCTACTTTTCCGCCGGGGAAAACCCATGCGTTGTTCATAACCGTTTTACTGTTACCACGACAGAGCAGCAGTACTTCGATCGGTGCCACCTCGGACTTGCGCAGTAAAATAACGGTGGCCGCATCAATCGGTGGGTCAGTAATCGTCGAATCGTTAAGCGCGTTCATGGGTGATTGCCTCGCCGTTGTGTTGAAGCGGCTGTTTTATGTGGGCGTTCGATGATGATAACCGCAGCGTGCCGGTAACACGAACGGGAGCGCTACTGCCGAATTTTGTAGCCGGTTTTAAAGATCCACCAGACAATAGCAATGCAGATGGTCAGGAACCCGACAATCATGGCCAGGCTTAAACCCACGCTTACATCAGCGACTTCAAAGAAGCTCCAGCGAAAGCCGCTGATCAGATACAACACCGGATTAAACAGCGTAACAGTCTGCCAGAAGGGCGGTAACATATCGATCGAATAAAAACTGCCGCCGAGGAACACCAGTGGTGTGATGACCAGCAGTGGTATCAACTGCAGCTTCTCGAAGCTGTCTGCCCAGATGCCGATGATAAAACCGAACAGCGAAAAGGTAATGCAGGTCAGCAACAGAAACGTCAGCATCCAGAACGGATGCGCTATCTTAAGTTCGACAAAAAAACCGGCGGTAGCGAGGATAATCGCACCAATGATCAGCGACTTGGTAGCCGCGGCCCCAACGAAGCCCAGCACCACTTCAAGGAAGGACATGGGGGCGGACAGAATCTCGTACATGGTACCGGTGAACTTCGGGAAGTAAATACCGAACGCGGCATTCGAGATGCTTTGCGTCAGCAGCGACAGCATAATAAGCCCGGGTACGATAAACGATCCGTACGACACGTTTTCAACCGTTTCAATTCTTGAACCAATAGCCGCACCAAACACCACAAAGTACAGACAGGTTGAAATTACTGGCGAGGCGATGCTTTGCAGTATTGTGTTCCAGGTGCGCATCATTTCCTGTTTATAAATGACGCGGATGGCATACCAGTTCATGACTCGGCCTGCAGCAGGTTAACAAAGATATCTTCGAGGGAGCTCTGCCTGGTGTGGAGGTCTTTTAGTACCAGGCCGGCACTGTTGATATCTTTCATCAGTGAGGTAATACCTGTTCGGTTTTGCCTGATGTCGTAGTGATAAAGCAACGATCCACCATCGTCTGACAGCTCCAGATTATACTTTGCAAGCCCCGATGGAATACTGGCAACAGGCTCGCGCAGCTCGACAGTCAGTTGTTTGCTGCCGAGCTTTTGCATCAGGGTGTCTTTGTCTTCGACGAGTAGAAGTTCGCCGTTGTTTATAACGCCTACGCGGTCGGCAATGCTCTCGGCTTCTTCAATGTAGTGCGTGGTCAATATGATAGTAACGCCGGCGTCTCGCAGGTTATTGACCAGCGCCCACATGTCTTTGCGTAACTCAACGTCTACGCCGGCCGTCGGTTCATCCAGAAACAGAACAGCGGGTTTATGCGCAAGTGCCTTGGCAATCAGCACGCGACGCTTCATACCACCGGACAGAGTCATCAGCATGCTGTTGCGTTTGTCGAGCAGTGACAGTTGCGCCAGCAGTTCATCAATATATGCAGGATCGGCAGGCTTCCCATGCAGGCCCCGGCTGAATGCAATCGTGTTGGCCACCTGGTCAAATGCGCCAAGTGTCAGCTCCTGAGGTACCAGCCCGATAACGGTACGCGTGTGTCGATACTGAGTAACAGTATCGTGTCCGTCTACGGTGATGGTGCCTTCAGTTGGAGAAACGATGCCACACACTGTCGAAATCAGTGTGGTTTTACCGGCGCCATTAGGGCCGAGCAGGGCAATGATTTCACCCTTATATATATCAAGGCTGATATTGTTGAGTGCCCGATGGCCGGACGCATAGGTCTTGCTCAGGTTTTTGATGGAAACAATCGGTTGCATGATCAGCTTTTATTCGACGAACTATTGAACGACCATGACAGCAGGCTCTGGAATGGCGTGCTGTGCGTGTATCGTCAGTGGGAACAACCTATTGTTGACTGCACGCAGGTGCAGTCTGTCAGATGCACAGATAGCTCAGGGAGTAACGCGGACTTCTGCCGCGCCAATTCCTAGCGCTGCGCTGTCTCCCTGACTACGGAATCGGCTTCCAGCAGGCGAACCTTGGAACTAAGAGCAGGCCTGCCGTGAGGCTTGTGTGCCGCCGTACTCTGAGCAGCCGGTGGTTGGTCCGACTGACGCGACTGCACTGCCTTGAGTGTCAACTGTAGTTTCCCAACCTTCTGCTGGCTTAATTGCAGCGCTTCTTTTGTGTCGGCCAGTTGTTGCTGGTAGTCGTCGCGATCGCTGTTATCAGGTGCGGCCGACTGCGCTGCATTTTGCTCCGACCGGAGGGCTGACACCTGTGCCTGCAGATCCTTAATTAATTGATCTTTCGCCTCAAGTGCCAGTGCATTTTCAAGGTCGCTGGCATCGTTGAATGCGGCAGGTGACCCTGAGGGCTTTGCAGTATCAGCCGCTGGAGTTGAAGCTTGTTTAGATGCCTGTTTAACAGCCGCAAGCAGGTTGTTGACTGGTTTGACGGCGGTGCCAGCGGTAGGCGGTGATTCTGTCGCACCGGTGGCCGACGTCTTGTCGGTTGCTGCGTTGTCGGTTGTCGCGTTGTCAGTTGTTCTGCCGGAAGTGACGGTAGGTGATTTATCTGTAATTCTATCGCCAGTTGCCGTTGCTGCGTTATCAGGCGTGTTGTCAGTCTTTACGGTGGCTTCCGTGGCTTCCGTGGCTTCCGTGGCTTCGGTGGCTGAAGCTTTGTTTACCGGTGTGTCAGTGCCGGCTGACTCTTTGTCCGGGCTAGTGGTTGGTCTGATAAAAGATTTTGCAGCTGACCCTGACGCTGTTTGTGCCGGCTGCGTAACCCGGCTAATTTCCTCTGGCTTTACCTGCAGTCTTGCCTCGTTGGTCGGTGCTGCAGGCATCAGTTTCGCGGCAGTTTGGTAGCGCTCTGCCGGTGTATCTTTTTGTTCGCCTGTATCTGGTCGCTTCCCAGTGCGGGCCGAGTCTGTGTTTAGCGGGGTTTCGGTGGTGGCATCGGAATTAGCGATCGGTGTTTTCAGCTTGCCCGAACTATCTTCAGCACCAGTCACAGACCCTGGCGTTTTTAATTCTGTTAAGCGGTTGGTTTGGTTTACCGAGTGAGATTGCCTCTCCTGCAGATGTCCGGGCTTTAGCTGCTCGCGCCGCAGTTGATAGGCCGCAATGCTCGGTGCAGTTTCGCGATCAGTGCGTGCGCTGCTGCTCCCGGTATTGCTTTGCGTGCTGTCTGACTGTGCTGTTGCTTTGGTGGCTACACCATCAGTTGCCACAGTGGTTTTTTCAGTTTGTGGTAACGGAGCGCGCACTAACTTGTCGAGCTTTTTTGCATCTGTCGCATGTGCTGCGATTGCTGAAGCTGCGATCGGCTTATTCGTGGTGGATGAATTATCTGAAACGCCGGTACCTGTATTTTCAGCCGCCGGCCTCTTGGCAGCAGATCCGGGAGTAGGTGTCGCGTCCGCTACGCCGATTCTGTGGCCGATTCTGTGTTTCCACGGACCGGGCTTTGTATCCGCGGTGTCCGCTTTTTGCGTTGTCGATGATGATGTACCGGCCTGCGCAGTTTGTTTATTCGCAAACGGGGTATCAGACACCGGCCTGGTGAAAACACCCGTTTGTGTCGTGGAGCGAGCAGCATTTACAGAGTCAGCCGTAGATTTCGACACAACAGCCGAGCCAGTGTTTGAGGTTGCCGCGGAGTCTGTTTTTGTTGCAGTGCCTTGGAGCTTTTCAGTGGCATCTGCTACATCGGCTGGTGTCTTTGTGTCCGACTTGGCGGTCGATTCAGAGTTACCTGGTTGCCCGTTTTGCGCGGTGGTCGGAGTTGAAAGCGTGCCACCTGTTTGTGTGGCGGGCGTTGTACCCGTCTTGGCATTACCGGTCTCGGCATCACCAGTCTTGGCAACACTAGCCAGGGAAGCTATACCTGCACGCTTTGAATCCTGTTGATCAGCTTCGTCTTTTCGAGCGCTTGACTGCAGACCAAAGCGTGTTTTTAAGCCGGGTATTGTCGGCGCGGCGTCAGGCGTTGATGTCTGGTTCTTTTTCGCTATTGCGCCGGCTATCGCAGGCCTGCTGAAATCAGATTTAGTTGTATTTTGGGTGGCGGTAGCTGACAGGTTGGTCGGGGCTTTTGCGACGTCGCCTGTCCTGGCAGTCGCATCGTTACGTTCGGTTTTGGACGCATCCGCTACGGCGTTGCTTAAAGCTGCGCCAGTGCCTGTGGCACTCGCACCAGACTGCTCAACTTTGGATTGCTCTTTTTGAGACTGCTCTCCTTGTGATGACTCTCTTTGAATCTGCTCTTTCTGAAACTGCTCTTTCTGAAACAGCGCGGAGCCGGATGATTCAACGCCTTGCTGGCCTGAACCGGCTTGCGCTGAGGATGCACCTGATGACGCGGTGTACTCCGACACTTTTGATGTTGCAGTCGCTGCAGGTTGCGACAAGCTTGATGCAGTGGTGTCGTCGATTAGAATCGAATCTGCTTCGAGGCTCGCGCTGTTGATACCGGCGGCTTGATCGGGTGCGCTGAGCGCTGAGCGGGTTTGTTGTGTTTGACGAATCTGGGTATGCAGCGCCGCCATTGATTTCAGTTCAGCGGAGATACGACCGGCTTGTTTAAAAGCGCGGTGTCTACTGGCTGGACGACGGGTTGTGGATCGATTGCCTGTGTGCATGCTCCTGCCACGGGTGCCAGGTGATACCACTCGATCTGCGTCAGAACTGCCAGCGTCAGAGCCGTCAGCATCTAGGCGGTCAGTGTCAGAGCGTTCAGTGTCAGAGCGTTCCAGGCTTTTTGCCGCTAGTGCATAGTGTGTTAACCCCCACCAGCACAGTGCGAAAGACAACAATAACGCGGTAAAAATAATTGGAAAATTTTCTGCAACAGCTTGCATGCAAGGTCCACTGAATTAGGCGAATGGATAGGCACAACCACAGAGTCAACAGCAGTGTACGGCGAATCAGGAGGGCACTGTCTCAGTACACCGAATTGTAACCTGTCAGCACCAGCCAACCTGCACGGCATTGTTAAAGCGGCCCGCAGATGTAAGTTTGGTAATGTTGGGGGAGGGGGTGCCCGCCAGTGGAAGACGAGCAACCGTAATTCAGGTGCTAGCGAGGCTTTACGGATCGCCTTGCGGCCGGTCTGGCGCCGGTTTTCTTCGCGGGTCGTCTGCGACGTCCAGGTGGTGCGTTGTCGCCGTGTTCCCTGGGAGGCAATCCGGTGTGCTGCGTAAGTATGGTGCCTCTGGCGGGTTGCGCTTTGCGGTTCTTTGCTGCGCTGTTTGATGCTGGTGAACTGTTCTTGCGCCGCGGGCTGTGATAGCCACGCTGCGTGTCGGGTTGCCAGGCAGGTATAAGATGCTTTTTACTGTTGCCGATCAGGTCAGCACGCCCCATCTCTTTTAATGCTTCGCGCAGCATTGGCCAGTTGTCCGGGTCGTGGTAACGAAGAAACGCCTTATGCAGTTTGCGCTGACGGGTTTTTCTGACGGTTTCAACTTCTTCTGTGTCCCTGCCAACCTTTCTCAGCGGGTTTTTACCCGAGTGGTACATCGCTGTGGCGGTTGCCATGGGTGACGGGTAAAACGTTTGTACCTGATCGGCACGAAAGCCATTGCGCTTCAGCCACATGGCCAGATGCATCATGTCTTCATCAGTGGTACCGGGGTGTGCGGCAATAAAATACGGAATCAGATACTGTTCTTTGCCGGCTTTCTTCGAGTACTTTTCAAATAGCTGCTTAAATTTGTCGTAGCTGCCGATGCCGGGTTTCATCATCTTGTCGAGTGGGCCGCGTTCGGTATGCTCCGGCGCTATTTTCAGGTAGCCCCCTACGTGATGCGTCACCAGTTCTTCGACATATTCCGGTGACTTCACCGCCAGGTCATAACGCAGTCCTGATCCAATCAACACTTTCTTAACACCGGGCAGTGCACGTGCGCGACGATACAATCGAATCAACGATGAATGATCAGTGTCGAGGTTCGGGCAGATATCCGGGTACACACACGATGGCTTGCGGCACGATTGCTCTATCTTCTTTGACTTGCAGGCAAGTCGATACATATTTGCCGTCGGGCCACCCAGATCAGAAACCACACCGGTAAAGCCGGGTACATCACGCATCGCTTCGATTTCGCGAATAATGGAGTCTTCAGAGCGGCTCTGTATAACGCGGCCCTCGTGTTCCGTGATTGAACAAAACGTGCAGCCACCAAAGCAGCCGCGCATGATGTTCACTGAGAAGCGAATCATCTCGTAGGCGGGTATGCGTGCATCGCCATAAGACGGATGCGGAACACGCGCGTACGGTAGGTCAAAAACATAGTCCATCTCTTCGGTTGACAACGGGATGGGTGGTTTGTTGATCCATACATATCGATTGCCGTGGCGCTGAGCCAGCGCTCTGGCATTACCGGGGTTTGTCTCAAGGTGTAGTACACGATTGGCGTGCGCATACAGAATGGCGTCTTTGCGTACCTGTTCGAAGTCCGGCAGTTGAATAACTGTATTGGCGCGTTTTTCAGCAATGTCGTTCAGGCGTTTCGCTTTAAACTCTGCGCGAGAGACAAACGCAACCGCTGCGGTGTCTGGTGCGCCAGAGGATTCTTTGGCTTTGTCTTCTGCTGGCGGCTTTGATGAATCGGTCTGTGTGGTGTCTTCATACGGGCTCGGGATTTTATCGACCTTGCCCGGCTTATCCACGCTGCGTGAATCAATCACATGCATCTCTGCCGGCAGTTCGCGTCGCATATAAGCGGTGCCGCGAATGTCGGTTATTTCCTTAATATTCTCTCCAGCCGCCAGTCGATGAGCGATTTCAACAATCGCGCGCTCTGCGTTGCCGTACAGCAGAATGTCGGCTTTTGAGTCGACCAGTAACGAGCGTCGAACCTTGTCCTGCCAGTAGTCGTAGTGTGCGATGCGACGCAGTGATGCTTCGATGCCGCCAAGTACCACTGGCACGTCGTTGTATGCCTCGCGACAGCGCTGTGCGTAGACCAGTGAGCAACGGTCCGGGCGCTGACCGCCAACGTCATTCGGTGAGTAGGCATCGTCGGAGCGTATTTTTCGATCAGCCGTGTAGCGGTTGATCATCGAGTCCATGTTGCCGGCGGTGACGCCGAAAAACAGATTGGGTTTACCGAGCTGCCGAAACGGGTCGGCCGATTGCCATTCTGGCTGCGCGATAATGCCAACTCTGAAACCCTGTGCTTCCAGCAGGCGTCCGATGATGGCCATACCAAAGCTGGGATGGTCGACGTAGGCATCGCCGGTGACCACGATAATGTCGCAGCTGTCCCAGCCGAGCTGATCCATCTCGGCGCGCGACATCGGCAAAAACGGCGCGGGTCCGAAGCACTCGGCCCAGTATCTCGGGTAGCTGAAAATTTCTGTTGCGGTGGGGGCAACTGGCATGTCATTCACTGAGGATCATTGTCGTGATCCTCTTCAAAGGGGTTAATAGCTTAGTGTAACGCATCTGGGCCTGCGGCCTTTGAAAACCTGCGCACTGTTCTGTTACGTGCGGCAGTTGATTGCGGCCTATCGTGGGGGTTCTGGTGCTGGTTGCCGGTTGACAGTTAAACTCGCACAAAAAAGGAGCCATTGATGACGCATGATAGCCAGAGCCGTGAGCAATTGCTGCGGCAGTTGTTTTCAGCTGCAGTCGACGCCGCTTTGCCACAAAACATTCTTTCCGGGCACATGCCCGACGTGCCGGCGGGGCGTACTTTGGTGGTGGGGGCTGGCAAGGCCTCAGCGGCAATGGCACAGGCGTTTGAGCAGCAGTGGCCGGCCAGCGCGGAGCTTTCCGGTCTGGTGGTAACCAGTTACGGTCACGAGGTTGAGTGTGAGCGGCTGGATATCGTTACCGCATCGCATCCGGTTCCGGATGAGGCGGGGCAGGCTGCAGCCCAGCGAATCCTGGATATGGCGTCTGCGGCCGGCGCTGACGATCTGGTGGTTTGCCTGATATCCGGTGGTGGATCGTCGCTGTTATCGCTGCCTGCTGAGGGCTTAACACTCGACGATAAACAGCGCATCAACCGTTCGCTGCTGAAATGTGGCGCGAACATTAAGGAAATGAACTGCGTTCGAAAGCACCTGTCGTCGATTAAAGGCGGACAGCTCGCGCGTGCCATTGCACCTGCTCGGCTAATTACGCTGTTGATATCGGATGTACCGAATGATGATTTGGATGTTATCGCGTCTGGGCCCACGGTAGCCGACCCAACCACGTTTAGCGATGCGCTGGAAATTCTCGCTAAATACCGCATCACAGAACCTGAATCAGCGCTGCAGCATCTTCACGCCGCACGCCACGAAACACCTAAGCATAATGACCCGGCATTCGAGCACAGCAGCGCGACGTTAATCGCCACCCCGCAGCAGTCACTTGAAGCGGCGGCAGAGGTTGCACGACGCGCTGGTTATACCCCGCTGATACTCGGTGACAGCATTGAAGGCGAGGCGTCAGAGGTGGCAAAAGTACACGCCGGTATCGTCAGACAGGTGCTGCGCCATAGCCAGCCGGCGGGTGCGCCGTGCGTATTGTTGTCCGGAGGCGAAACCACCGTCTCGGTCAAAGGCAATGGTCGTGGCGGACGCAACGCAGAGTTTGCGTTGTCGCTGTGTGTAGAGCTGGGAGGTTTAGACGGCGTACATGCATTGATTGCCGACACAGATGGAATTGATGGCAGCGAAGACAACGCTGGTGTCTGTTTTGGACCGGATACGCTGCAGCGTGCAGAAGCGGCTTCACTTAACGCGAAGGCGTACCTCGCTAACAACGACGCCTATAGCTTTTTCGCAGCGTTGGATCAACTGGTGATGACGGGGCCAACACTGACAAACGTCAATGACTTCAGGGCTATTATTATTGACTAGCGGGCTTTCCGCATGCCCCGCTAGGTCAGGTAGTAGCCTTCCTGCAGGCTTCTGGCCATGCGAATGGCGTTTTCCTGTTGCTGATAGTAGCCGCGCACCCGTTCAATTTCGGTATAGCCGTGTGCGGTATAAAACTTACGTGCTGCGCGGTTTGACTCACGCAGCTCAAGCTGACAGCACTCAAGGCCTGCGGTAATTGCGCATTTCTCCAGCCAGGTCAGCAGTCGATGGCCGATGCCCATCGAACGCCAGGTTGCGTCGACACCGAGCAGGTTCAGGTGAGCCTTGGAGCCACCGTAGAACATGATGCCGAAGCCGACCAGATCACCATCGTGCTTGGCGGTTACAACATTGATGTCCGGAGACAAAATGCAGCGACCAACGCGCTCTGGTGTCCAGCTCCACTGCAGGCCATGTTCGATGATTTCACGCGACATGGTGGCTACCTTGTAGGCGTCCGCCACGTGCGCGAGTGTGAGTTCAGTTTCTCTGGTGTTCATTATTGTTATGCACGCTTTTCTAATCCAACGTGTTCGGTTCAATCGCACTGATGGCCGCAAATAAACGCGCGATCTTCCCACCCCCGGGTAGATGTGTCAGGTCGAGTATGCCCAATCACACTTCGCACGTGTATTACAAGCCGGAGCCCTTTGTCTGGGTATCGACGTCAGTTGCTGACGATTTAACGTCACCACGATGGACCATTGCGAATACCCGCCAACCCCACAAATTCAGGCACTCCCGGTACTTATTTAAGCAGGCTTGAGACGTGCGGGCTAAAGCTCATTTGTACGCTGCCGCAACTGTGCGCTAACAAAAAAAGCGCAGCCGAAAGAAGCTGCGATTCTCCGATGGAGTCAATGCACAGGCGGTTAAGATGAACACTTTTTACAGTATTCTGGTTTCGGACGGTGCCGTGGCACTGCACTTTTTGGTAACGATGTCGCTGCTCGCGCTGGTGATTTTTCGCGGCATCCGCACCGACACAAAGTTGCGTCGTCTGGCGGTGGAAAATTCGGATCTGCGGCGGCATCTGGTCGAGTGGACTGACCATACCGTGAACTCAATGCACGAAATGCGGGACAGACTCGATGCACAGGGGCGCGCCGTGAGCCACACAGCTGACTGTCTGGCGGGCACTGCGGCGTTCGATGCCACTGTTTACGACGCGCTACAGAGCATGCCGGAAATAGTGTCTGATCGGGATGCGGATCTGCTGGCGGTTGACCTGGTGGAGGACAACCCGGTTGAGCCTGACCTGTCGATGGCTGACTCGGCGTTTGTTGAACCGACCGAGCATCTGGAGCCGGATGTGTCTCTGCCACTCAGGGCTGCCATGGGGACGATTCACCCAACGATCAAAGACGATCCGCCGGCGAGCCTGCTCGACAGCGATGAGTTGCAACAGCCGGATATCATGACGCGGGTGTTGCACCGTTCAAAAGGCGGATGACGCGTTGCGATATTAGTCAATTAACGAATTAAGCATATTGCAGGAGGCTATTGCACTGCACAGTATTCGATAAACATACAGTTTCACCGAAACAGGCTCATGATGCCATCTGAGTAGCTTTTCACAAGCGGTCATCTCAGGGTAAGCTCATAGAGCCTGTTTTCACGCAAAGCGAGGAAACCGACATGTAGCTGGTTGCAAATACAGTATCCAAAAGTGTGTTCGATCTCACATGGGCGTTGTAGCGATTTTCCCGTTCAATACAGGAAAGCCGGTGAAATGTGTATAGTTCGTCAAATAACTGCTGTTGGTCTTGAATTTACTGATTTGATTGGTCAATACTCCCGATCTCCGATGTATTTTGAAGGTCGCGCAGTGACTGGTTCTTTCGACAACAACAAAAGGCGGTTCCTCACCAGGCAGGTACCACTGGCACTTGGACTTACCGCCGCATCGCAACTTGCACGCGCAGGCAATCGCCGAAGTCTGTATTTATACAATCTGCATACACAGGAACGTTTAGAGTGCTGGTACTACTCCGGTGGGCGCTATGTTCCGGAAGCGCTGGTACGCATCGACAAACTGCTGCGCGATCATCGCACTGGAGAGCAGCACCAGATCGACGTTGAGTTGCTCGATACTCTCTTTTTACTTCGCAGGCACTTCACGCTGGACGCACCGGTCGAAATCATCTCCGGGTTCCGCTCTGCAAGTACTAATGCCATGCTACGCCGCCAGTCACAGGGCGTGGCTAAAAGAAGCTACCACATGCTTGGCAGGGCCGTTGATTGTCGGTTTCCCGGGGTGTCCACTGCAGATCTGCGAGACGCAGCAATCGAGTGTGGTTACGGTGGTGTGGGTTACTATCGCCGGTCTGACTTTGTTCACCTCGACACCGGGCCGGTCCGATACTGGTGATTAATCGGGCGATAACTCATTGAATTTGCTCGATCAGCTGGCAGAGGCCAAAATTCGCGAGGCGCAAACAGAGGGGCAGTTCGACGATCTGCCCGGCGCTGGTGAACCGCTGGCACTCGATTGCAACGACATGGTCGAACCCTCGTTGAGGGTCGCCTACCGCATCCTGAAGAATTCCGGGTTTGTGCCACCCGAGGTGGCTGCTCGCCAGCAAATTGAGCACATCGAACTGCTGCTGCAAAATATTTCCGATCCCGCCCGGCGCAAGCCACTCATAGCGCAACTCCTGCATAAACTCTCGCGTCTGCCTGACCGAAATCTGCGGGCCGACAGTCGTGCCGACTACTATCATCGCCTGCTGGATCGCCTGTCAGGTGTTGATACGTGATCGGCTTCGCCGCCGTAATAATCCATTCAGCCTGCTGGCTCACTGAATTTTTTAGAGGGTTGGTTGATACTGTCCGGCCGTTCCTTATGCCGGTCCCACCGGCCTGTTGTGACCCATCACCAAGTTTACCTCTTCTCATGTGTCAATATATTGACACATTGATTCTGATTCGATACTCTGGCGTCAAAGCACCTCGTTGCGACGAGTGTTTAACCACACGTCAGGAGATCGAATCATGACACTGAGTAACTTGGCGGCACGCGCGTTAGCCGCCGCATTCGCATTAGCGATATCGGGCACCGCCAGTGCGGGCAAAATTGGCGTACGAGTGCTGGATGCAAACAGCGGGTTGCCAGTGCCAAACGCATCTGTCTGCCTGGGGACTGCCAGCGATCCATCCATCTACGGTACCGGCGTAACTTCGTTCACCGGTGTGGCACTGTACGACAATGTGCCGGAGAAACCGATCCTGATCACTGTTTCAAAGCGCAACTTCCGTGGAATAGCGTTGCAGACTTTCCCCAGCAAAGTTGACGTTATCACCGATGTATTGGTTACCGAAGGCCTCTCCAGTAAGCGCTGCAAAGCCCTGAAGATGGTGTCCTTTGAGCCAGGTATTACCAAAGGCGGTGCCACCGAAGCCGAATGGCCGATAGCGATCAGTGCATTGTCTTACTTCCCAAGCGGCGATGACGGTTTTTCTTTTCTCGCCTATGTTGAAGGCAAACCCACGCACTACCGTGTGAGCACTGACCCTGAATTTAAGGGCGCTGAATGGAAGACTTATACGGATGTGATGAACTATTCACCGTCACAGAGCGATGAGGGCAAAGCAGAGTTGTACTTCCAGTTGCGCAAACTGGTTGACGTTGATGGCGGAAACATTGAAGCGGTTTCCGAAGTGCATGCTCAACCGATTTACATCAGTGCACGCTAGAGTTTCGCTGCCAATAGCGCAGCTGTCTGTATAAAACTAAACGCCGGCTTTTCGCCGGCGTTTTTTTTAGCGTTTTTTAAGCGACTCGATTTCCTCCTGCGTCAGCGTCCTCGCATCGGTTTCAAGCATCACGGGAATACCGTCATTGACCGGGAATGCCAGTCCGGCCTGCTTGCTCCACAGTTCATCACCTACCTCGATCAGTTTGCCTTTGGTAACAGGGCATACCAGGATATCCAGTATTCGACGATCCAGTTTCAATTGACACCTCGATTATTTATGTGGTCACGCCCAGACGCTGTTGTAGAACAGTACTGGTGGTTGTGTAAAGGGTATGCACCGGTGTATCGGGCTGGCGTTTTTTAGCAATTGCAAAGGCGGCGAGGGTGGCTTCGTGAAAGCCGCACAAAATCAATTTGCGTTTACCCGGATACAGATTGATATCGCCGATGGCATAAATGTTTTCGCGGCTGGTTGCATAGTCCGCGACATCGACGGTAATCAGATTGCGTTCGGTGGCCAGATTCCAGCTCTGCAGATCGTTGCTTTTGGGGGAGCTGCCGAGTCTGGCCAGCAGGGTATCCGTTGGCAGCGATAGCACCTCTCCGGTTTTTGGCTGTACCTCCAGCGTTTCGATTGTCGCAGCGCCTTTGAATTGCAGTATTTTGCCGTTGACCAATTGTAGCTTGCCGGCGCTTTGCAGGTCAGCCAGTTTTGCATCCTGATCAGGGTCGGTTTGCAGTCGACGCTTGCGGTGTACCAGCGTTGTGCGCTTAGCCTGTGGCGCGACTTCGATTGCAGTGGCGACGGCTGCGGGCGTATCGCCGGTGATTACTACCTGTTGTTGCTCCACGTGAGAAGCGTCTGCACTGCCGTAAAACAGCTGTCTGCCTTCAAACTGTTCAATACCATCGAGCCTTAGCCTTACGGGTGTGAATGCACCGGCGCCCGTTGCAATAACCAGGTGGTCACAGGACAGTTCGGTGCCGGTCGAAGTGGCGACTCGCAGGTGGTCACCGTCGTTTTCAATGCCTTGCACAACCTGATTCAAATGGAACACCGGTGCAAATGGCTTTAGCTGATCCTGAAGGTGATCGCGCAGTTGTAGCGCGCTGAGCACCGGGATGCCCGGGATATCGTAAATCGGTTTGTCAGGGTAGAGCTCTGCGCACTGGCCGCCGGAAAACGGCAGCGCTTCGATCAGATGACATTGCAGCCCCTGCAATCCGAGCTGAAAGGCCTGGAATAAACCGCAGGGTCCGGCGCCAACGATAACGACATCGGTGTGTTTCATAGGGGTGGTCGGCAAGGGTTACTCGGGTTGTCATTATCGCATCATCAGCGCTGGCGCGCTGTCCGACGGCGTTGCCGGGAAAATGGACTATATTCACCAGATATGGTGTTACAAAATCCTTTTCAATACATCTGATGGTGTTCGAGTGCTGATGACGCAGAATCTGTTGCTGTTGTTGGTAATTACTGCCCTGGCGGTTGCGGCCGGGCGCTACTGGCGCCGGCGAGATGATGCCCGTCTGATCGAACATCTTGAGTCAGAGGTTAATCACGGCAGAGTACAACAGGCTGTGCTGGAGGAGCGATGCCTGCGCTACGAGGATGCGCAGCAGCGATATACCGAATGCGACGAACTCCTGCAGGCGGCGAATGCCGAGGTCGCTCGGTTGACAACCGCACTCGAGGTGGCGGCTGGCGAACTGCGCGGCCAGCAGCTACTTGCGGCGGAGAAACATCGGTTGCTGCGGCAGAGCCAGTTGCAGTTCAGTCAGCAGTTCGAACTGCATGCGAAGCGCAACATTGAAAGCACTAATGAACAGCTCGCCACGATGGCAGAAGGGCGGCTCAACACGCTATTGATGCCGCTTCGAGAACAACTTGGCGACTTTCGCCGCAAGGTTGAGGAAACCTATCATCGCGACTCGCAGGACCGGCATCAACTCAAGGCTGAAATCTCTCAGCTTAAATCACTCAACGAGCGGATAAGTGCTGATGCGATTAATCTGACCAATGCACTCCGAGGGGATAACAAGGCGCTCGGTAACTGGGGCGAGTTAGTGCTGGAGCGCGTGCTTGAAAATGCAGGGCTGGTAAAAGACCGCGACTATCGGCGCGAGGTTAGCTTTCGTACCGAAGCTGGTAAACGTTTGCGACCAGACGCTATCGTGCATCTGCCTGGCGGACGCGATGTGATTATCGATGCCAAGGTTTCCATCAAGGCGTTTGAAAAAGCACATGCCGAGCACGACAAGTCAGCTTGCGAACGCTGGATGCGCATGCATGTAAAGTCTATTAGAAGTCACATCGAAGGCTTAAGTGCAAAAGAGTACGAACGCATTGATGCTGTTAACTCACTCGACTTTGTATTGTTGTTTATTCCGGTTGAGGCAGCGTTTCAGGCGGCACTCGAACACGATAACGGTTTATACAAAGACGCGTTTGATCGCGACATTGTTATGGTAGGGCCTGCCTCTCTGATGGTTACCTGTCGAACCATACAAAATGTATGGCGTACAGAAATGCAAAATCAGAATGCTCAGCAGATTGCCCGCAAGGCGGGTGATCTTATCGACAGGTTTGTGGCTTTTTCCAATGATCTTGAGCGGGTAGGGGATTCACTGTCTGCGGCGCAGGGGGCGTACGATCAGGCGAGGCGTCGTTTGTCGGAAGGGCGTGGCAATCTGATTTCGCGCGCACGTGACATTCAGCAGCTTGGTGCCAGAGGTAAAGAAGCGGTTTGAAAAGCGCGCTATGCGACGGCGCTGTGCTCGCAGGGTTTATCGTAAATGCGAAGTATCTCCCCAGCACTCCATACTCCACACATCAGCAACACAATGAAAAATACTTACTGAGCAATTGAGGCAACGTAGATGGTTGCCGTTTTGTTGTGTGTTAAACACAAAGTTAAAGGCTTCTCTGATAGTGCCACCGTGGCTCGCTGCAACGACGGTTAATTCTGGTTGCTTTGCCTGGTCGCGTGCCAGTGACTCAAGACCGTTTGCGACACGGGCATAAAACTGCTGCGATGTTTCTCCGTTACCATCAATAGGCAGGTTTAAATGCCTGCTCTTATAGGCTTTGCGAGCCTGTGGGTATTGCTGTTTCATTTCTGCTTTGGTGAGCCCTTCAAGTACACCGCAGAATCTTTCGTCCAGCCAGTTGCAGGTCTGAGGGGCCAGGGCATGAGCTTCACCAATGATTTCAGCAGTTCTCTGTGCACGTATCAGTGTACTACTGAGCAACAGATCAATGCGCTGACCGGCCAGTCGCTCACGCACGGCGGTGGCTTGTTGCTCGCCGACGTCAGTGAGCGGAACATCCAGCTGGCCGGTGAGGCGTTTCTCGCTGTTTAGCGGTGTTTCACCGTGTCTGACAAGGATAAGTTTCAAAGTGGTTTGTTACTGATTGACAGTAAATCTGCTCAAGCTGATTTTACGATGATTGGTGAGTGGAGACAGGTTATTGCGCTTGAAAGCAGTGCTTACTGTTGTACTGAACGAGGTCCCACGCGTTCACTGCGTGGGGTACGATGAAACTTCTCTCTATAGCACTTGGTGAAGTGGGACTGGCTGGTAAAGCCGGCTGCAATCGAAATATCAAGTATTGGCAGGCTGGTTTCCAGTAGCAGTCTGCGCGCATGCTGTAAACGCAGATCCATATACTTTTGTTGCGGGGTGCATTGCAGATGGCGTTGAAACAGTCTTTCGAGCTGGCGTTGAGATACCCCGATACTGGCTGATATCTCACCCGGCGTCAGTCTGTCTTCGATATGTGTTGCCATGACTCTGAATGCTGCGGCAAGCTTTGGTGACTTGCGTGCCAGCGCCGTGTGCTGGGCTACACCCTGCACATCTGTGCTTACTCGGATGCGGTCGTGGAAAAGCCAGGTACAGACATCGGTGACAAGTTCATCGCCATAGTCCTCGGCGATCAGATGTACCATTAAATCCAGAGCACCTGTGCCTCCGCAGCAGGTGAAGCGGTTCTCTTCGACAACGTAGACAGCCGGGTCAACCACAATGTCCGGAAAGGCTTCACGCAACGCATCGAGACTTTGCCAGTGGATGGTGCAGCGACGGCCGGCAAGCAGCCCCGCATGTGCGAGTGTCCAGGTGCCGGTGCTGATGCCCCCGATTGGCGTGCCTGCAGAGGCTTGCTGTTGCAGCCAGCGTATGCTGTGCTCAGGGTGATAGCGTTGCGAGTTGACGCCACCGCAGACAAATACGCGATCGAACTTATCGTTCATTTCGGGGCGTCCGTCCGGAGTTACCGTCAGCCCATTGCCGGCTTCTACCTGTTCTCCGTCGTCGGTAAGAAAGCGCCACTGATAGAGGGTCTCACCTGCGGCGATATTGGCGGCGCGGTAGGGTTCGACAGCAGAGCCGAATGCCAGCAGGGCAAACTCCGGCGAAAGCAGAAATGCGATAGTTTTTGGTGGGGTGCTGAGAGCCATGGGGCTTTCCGACTACGTGGTGTCGAATGTACGACAAAAACGCCTGATGTGGAACTGAGGTGTCGCTTTTTGCGTTATTGGCTCGCGATGATTCCTGCCCGGATACGCTGATTTTCCCCGTTTACTACACGTAAGCGACTGATTCTTGATGCTAAAAACTTGATTTTTGTTGTATTTTCTCTAATTGTATATACAATGTTGACATCCGCGGCGAAAAAAGCGTGGGTTTCCAGCGATTGTGTAGTCCGCGTGTCTCATCACTCCTTACTGCCCTGACCTCCAAAACCCGCAACTCCCGCGGTAAGCACTGGCCGACTAAGTCGGTTTTGATTCAAAACAGGCAAGACTGCCTGTTGCAATGAGATCTAATGCAAAAATGTCTGAAAAGCAGCAAGGAACCGTCAAGTGGTTCAACGATGAGAAAGGCTACGGCTTTATCACACGGGATGGCGGGAGCGATTTATTTGTCCACTTTCGCTCTATTATAGGCGAAGGCCGACGCACTCTGGTTGAGGGACAGTCGGTTACTTTTGTAGAGGTGGAAGGACAAAAAGGACCACAAGCTGACGAAGTGACTCCACTTTAAGGCCAGCTAGCCCGGTCCTGGTTTAGTAGTCAGGAACCGGGCGACTTAGAAGTTTCCAGCAAAAACGGCCGACATTCGTCGGCCGTTTCTGTATGCGTGGTTTTAATTTCGTCGCACCTTGCGACGAAACTGCGTGTGTCCTGAACTACCAGCACTCAGCCGGCAGGACCGCGCCAGTCTGATCAATTGTCATGGTCACACAGGGAGTGTCTCCTGACTGAGACCTGCCTGTCACTGCAGTCGCTGTCAGTGTATAGGCAGTTGCGCTCTCGCCACCCAACGTAACATCGTAGTATCCACTGTCACTGTTGGCATAACCACTGATGTCGCAACCCGAATAGGTAAACGTCTCTGTACGACACCGCTCAAGTGACTGAGCTGCAGCACGCAATGCAACATGACCGTCGGTACGTCGTGCATCCGTCACATAAGCTGTGTAACTTGGTACCGCAATACTGGCGATGATGCCAACGATTGCGACTGCAATGAGTATTTCTATCAGCGTGAAGCCCGACGCACGTGCATGGTTTGATTGTGTCGATTGAATAGGCATGGTTGTCTCCAGCGTAGCGCCGCTACAAATTATTCGTTTCACAGCAAGCAATCGTTATGCCTTGCTTAGCAGCGTTACTTGCCAGGCCAGTTTTCGGATTTTTCGCCACGGCTGTTCAGTGACATCAATGGGCCGTCGGCAGCTTGTTTGGGCTGCGCAGTAGCGATCAGATTGACGCAGCGTCGAATGGGTAAGCCATTGCAGGCACCCGCAGTGATGCGGTAGCGATCCGTTTCGCTGCTGAGTGGTTCAGTGGCAGAGTAACCCAGGTCTGACAGCTGGGTGGTGTACGTCAGGTTGTTGCGGTAGTACTGCTCCTGTCGCTCCATTACTTCAAGTAGTGTGGCGGCGCCTTCGCTGCGACCAGCTCGGAGCGTGTATTCCGTATAAGAGGGATAGGCGATGGCAGTGAGAATGCCAACAATCGCCAGAACGATCAGCATTTCGATCAGTGAAAAGCCTGCCGTTTTGCGGCAATGGGTTTTGTTGCAGTATTTAGTAATCATCTTTTTCCAGCCAGCCAGTGCGAAAGAAACGGCGGAAGACATCAGGGTTCGCAGGTGCGATCAGATCCGTAACGCTTTGGGTATCGGAGCCGGTAAGCAGGTTAAGACCCGAGCCGTCACCGGTGTCCACAATGGAGCCTATTGAAATGATGCCTGGTCCCACCACATGGAACGGTTGGAAGCTGGCAGCGAGCGTGTTGCTGCCATCCGCCAGATCCAGAATATGCAAGCGCGATTCGCCGACGTCATAGTTGCAATTGCGAAGACGCGTTGCCGGATCAGGTGGCACGTAAGAAACCGTAAACACACGACCGCTGTGGGTTAGTGTCGGCTGTAAAATTTTCTCGCCTGGTTCGTTAAAGATGCGGTAGTAACCAAAGCGGCGGCTGTCGAGTGCGGCAGTAGTGCCGTGTTGCCACAGGTCGGTTGAACGTATTTCCCGTTCGGTACCGCTGCTACTTTCAACATAGTTGTAGTCGGGCAGGGGCTCTCCGGTGGAGGCGTCGATATCGTCGCCTGGTGGATAGCTGAATACCCAGGGATCCTTAATGACGTACAGCCGGTTGGCCAGTGGTTCATTGTATAACGGGCTTGAGCGCATGCCGCTGCCAAGTACGATATTAAAAAATGCTGTGTCCTGTGTAGTGCCGTTGATAACCACATCGACACGGTTAAAAAAGCGCTGCGTCTGGCCTGCCTCGTTTAACGCGGCTATCACACCGCCACCCAACGCAAGATCGCTGGCGTTGCCTGCCTCTTTTTGCAGATCTATGCGCCAGATGTGTCCGGCGATATCCGACACCATCAGAAGGTCAACGATACCGTCTGCGTTGGTATCGATAGGTACTGGTGTGGTCGGGATGCTGTCATTCATCGGCAGATTGAGGTCGTGATGCGAGCCATTGCCGGCTGACCAGATCAGATCACCGGTCTCGGGATCTACCATGTAGATAGCATTACCGTGTCCGGTGGCCGATGGTGTCACCGGATAGGTCAGGTTCTTATCATCGTAGAGCGGGTTATAGCCACCGCCGAACATCAATACCTCTTTGGTTTCACAGGCGTCCGGACATCCGTACTTGATCGGGATGATTTGCGGTGTTGCCCAGGTTTGCCCGAGGTCTCTGAAGTCAGTATTGGCGACGCCGCCGTTTATCTTCCACAGGACCTGCAGTGGATTGGTGGCCTGGGTAGCGTTTGTCACATCGAGTGCGAAGATCCCGTTGCCGCCGCGTCGCTGCGACAGGTAAAGCCAGGCTTTATCGAGTTCGTAGTCAAGGCTGCTGCCAAATTGTCGGGTGCTGTGGGCCACAACCGGACCGTCCAGCCCGTAAATATGGCCACCAGCCTGGTTGTCGAGGTACGCTTTTACCTTTGGCAGCAATTCGTGTGGCGTATAGGACCAAAGTTCATCTCCGGTTTCAGCATCGACCGCGTGCAGCACGCCCATGTTGTTTGCACTGAAGACAACTTCCTCAAGTATGCCGGCGCTCTCATCGGCCTGATAGGTAACTACCACTGGATTGTTGTGCAGAGAATCCGCAACGTAGTGACTGGGCTGCGTAGGGTTGGTGGGTTCATAGCCCCGGACCCAGTCGATCAGCCTGTTGCGCTCAAGATTGCTGGTGGCGCCAAAAAATGACCGATTTACGTGTCTGTAGCGCGTGACCAGCCGCGGGGTAACGACGCCGTTTGCCGGCGCTATGCCCGCATCCGTATACCAGGTTCTGCCGGCGGGCTGACGCGCAGCCATGCCGCCGTCGGATACGCGCCTGCCATCGTCGTTGTCCGCCCAGAAGCTGCGTGAAGTCTCAAGCAGTTCACCGTTTGTATCGAGAATAGGGTTGTCATCGCGATCGACGATTTCGCCGTTCAGCAGTCGATACTTTTTGACATTGCCATCCCATCTCGGTTCGCGGGTGGGCTGGAATACAGAGTAATACACCTTGTCGCTGTGCCTTGATTCGTTAAAGGCACTCACTGAAATTGAAGGTGCTGAAGCCCCCGCCTCAATTTCAACAGAATTGAGAATGTCGTTGAATGCGTCAATGAGATCCTGTGCTGATTCTGCATCTCTGTAAATTCCCTTACCTGCATCAGCGACGCGCTCTACCCAGTCGTAAGTCAGGTTAAATCCGATAGAGTGTGTGGTGATGTTGCTGTTTGGCACGCCGGGGATTTGATCGTTATTGACCAGGTATTCCGCCAGCTCGACACCACAGGTAGCGCTGGAATTGGATTCGTCAGTACATGACAACCCGTACTGCGATTCAATGAGGTTCTGGTTTGCCGTATCCGAGTAAGGGCGCCCGTCAGTCAGTACCACAACATGACTGCTTTCACACTCACTGGTGATCGGGCTCCGATATTGCCCGCTGCCATCGGGTGTAGAGCCGAGGTAAGCAGGCTGCCCGCGCATGTACAGGCTTGCCTCATAAAGCACAGACACAGTAGGGGTGGTGCCACCCGTTCGCAGGCTATCGACAATGGATAGTAGTTCAGCGCGCTCTGCACTGACGTTAGTGACTTCGTGCAGGAGTCTGATCGCATGGCCGGAGTAACTCATCAGCCCGACATCAATACCGTGCAGATTACTCAACAGCGCAGTCAGTGCCTCTTTCAAGCGTTCGAGGCGAGTGCCGGTGTGACCAGTGTCCGAGCGCCCCATTGATCCGGAGACGTCGAGCACAAACAGCACCTTGGGTGTGTTTTCCAGTCCCTCGTATAACTCGGTATCATCGGCTGCGGCGATGTCACACGCGATGATTAATACACAAGTGGCAAGCGTTGTGAAATATCGCCTCAGCGCTTTTGAAATACCAGTAAGCGACCTGATCAACGGTATATGTCTGCGTTGCTTTCTATTCATTTGATCGACAGTGTTCAATTTGATCGCCCAACAACTATGGCCAGCAATAGACGTAACGTTGCTGCTGTCGAGAGCGAATGCCGCCAGCTGGCTTGCCATCGTCAAGCCGCGCGGTTGCTTCTATTTCACCAGCCAGTACCTTGACCTTTCCGATGCTCTCACCACTACAGCCTAGTAGATCGTTTCTTTTGGCAGTCACTGAGACGTTTTGCAACAGGACATCATTTGTAGCGGAGCGCGTTGGCTGAGACACAGATCCAAGCTGCAACGCATAGCTATTAGTGGTGACCGGGTTGTTAAACAAGGCATCGATAAGAGCATCGCTGTCGGTTGAATCGTTGCTGTTAACCTCACCGACAATAGCGTTGAGTTCACTGGATGCAGCATAGAACACCTTCTGTCGAAACTGTTCGTTTCGCACGGTGCCCGACTGGGTCAGCATGTCACCCATGGTAGCCATACCGAGTACGGTCAGCACAATCAGTGCAACCATTGCGATCAACAGTGCGGCACCTGATTGTCGTTTTATCGTCGTCATAAGTGCCGCCCTACAAAAGTTTGCTATTCATCGCGATGGTGGTTGAAAAGACGCGACGATTAATGCGATCGGTAATGCTTAGTGCCGGTCCGTCTAACAACTGAAAGGATCGCGTGTCGAGGTCTTCTGTGGTGGAATCAAAGCCATCAGACACCAGTAGCGCGATCTTGACCGCTCGAACCTTGTCCCAGCCTGCGATAAGGCTGCCGTCGAGCGCGGGTACTCTGGCTGCGTCGAAGTAGCTGTAAATGCGCTCGTTGTTATCTGCCACCCCGTACAGCACCTGCATTTGATCAATACCATCAATTAACGCTATGCCGTTAGCCAGCCATGAGTCATTGGTGATATTGAACCCGCGGCAATACAGCGAGTTAACGTTCGGGTCTTCTACCGACGTGTCGATGTAGAAAACGTTGGCGAGCTGATCTCCAGCTGGTAATGGCTGGCCGGTGCAATCCAGTCCGTCCGCTGCAAACATGCGTACCGCCAATGTGTCTGACGTAGCCGGGTCCGTGGCTGAGGCAACACCGGCTCCATCGCTGGTGCACGGATTGATGCTGCCGCATGGGTTGATGAAAAACGGAACAACGGTACCGTAGTCTTCACGGGTGCCAGCCTGCCTGACAAACTGGCTGAGGTATGAAATGGCAAACGATGCGTTTTGTTCGAGGTTGGAGTCCGCACCTTGTCGCTTGAACACCCGCGACGATGCGACCATATACTGAACCACGAGTAAACTAATGAACATACCAATGACAATGGCGATCATCAGTTCTATCAGGCTAAAGCCTCGCTGATGGTTAGATCGGGCTCGTAACATCATGGTATGAAGCTCAACGTTAGTCGATCAACTATGGCATTTTGTACGGTGCCGTCTGCGTTCGTTATGCTGCTGTCTGCAATGTCTGCATTGGTGTCCGCAGTGCGTGACTCCCAGGTGGTATCGATAGTCATCTGAGCACCCATGGCACAAGCGCCGGCGCATTGAATGACCGTTGTCCACTGAGACACACCACCATCCAGGCTTGATCGGTCTGCGCAAAAAACATCCCATACATCAAAAGCAGCCATTTCCAGCCTGTCACAGCTGGAAGCGTTGCCGGATTCTGTATCCGCGCAAATATTCGCAGGGGTTGCCGGGCAAAGGGTATTGTCGTAGGTGCCAACGTAGTTGATCGGGTCGACACCACTACTGCGTATTCGGTCGGCCAGATCCTGCGACTTGGCAATCACTACCGAGCGCTGCGTTGAGTCAATCGACATACCCAGTGTGCGCAGTTGCAGACCGGCCATGCCGACAACACCCAGCGCGAAGACAAGTAGTGCGATTAACACTTCGAGAAGGCCGACACCGGCCTGTTTGCTGTGCGCCTGCATGTCATTCATCAGGGGTTGCACCCTCTTGGGTCGGTGCCGATCCGGCGCTCGCGGATTTTGCCTACACGATTGATAGCGATGTACATTCCATTCGCGCTTGGCAACGCGGGAGAACAAAGTGCTATCAACACAGGAGCGGGTTCTGAAAGCCAGCCTTTCATGTTAAAGCTGATCCACTGGTCAGCGGCAGCCTGATCGTCAACGGCGTTGACGTTACGACTGGAACTCTCTTCCTGACGTACCAGATCATCGTTGGGGTTGTTGAGCGGATGGTTGGCGCCGGTGACATCAACATAGATATCAATCTGACCGGTCCAGTCAGTGCCTGCAGGCCTGCTTAGCGTTACCGTGGCACCGCGTGCACGCGCTTCACTGCGTGCAAGCTTAAGCGCGCCAATAACACGCCTCGTCTCCGAGGCCACGGATCGCTCGGCCATAAACGCTGAAAAACTCGGGCTGGCGAGGCCGGCCAATATACCGATAATGGCTACCACGATAATAAGTTCGATCAGCGTTAAGCCGCGACTGTTATGTAGTGACTGAGCGTTCATAACCTCACGGTTGCACACGAATTACACCGGGGGGTTACCGCAATTGTCACGCCAAGCGAGTGCTGGCCGGTTGTGTGCAACTCAGGTTTTGATTGCAACCCGGTCGTCAAACGAATGCAGGTAGTGTGGGTTTTGAGAAGTGTGTCGGGATTATCCGCTTGCGTCACTATGCCAGTGAGCAAACTGATACTAGAGCTCAATAAAGAAAGTTATAAAAATGAGAGTTGAGTCAGGCGCGTGGTAAGCACTGATCAGGCCGGGCGGCCTGATCGCAAGAGAGGTAGAAACGCTTTTATAAAAAGGGCACGAACCGGCCCTGTACAGTTGTCGCTGAATTGACGGAGAGCAGTGAGCCTATCCACCGCCGGGCGCGAGTCTGACAACGCCGTGCACTGTCACTGTTCTGGCGTTCAGCGCCGGGATTGAACCCGTGGCCGTGATCATTAAGCGCATGCCACTAAACAGGTTGGCAGAACTTCCCACCGCCATTCCCGAACCGGCAGAGGCGTAAGATACCGTCGCGGTGGTGTTCGGAATCGGCACTGGTACGTTTTGCTGAATGGGGGTGGTTGATGTCAGTGCCTGCTGAATAAGTGTCGTGTTGTTGATTGTTGATTCCACGGCACTTTCAGACGCCTGGAATGTCAGGTTCTTCTGGTACAGGTTTGAGGCCATTTGCTCCTCAACGTTGGCATTTTTCATTGCCGTGACACCCACCAGGGACACGATGACCAGTATGATCAGGGCCACAAACAGTGTTGCGCCCTGTTGTTTTTGCATTGAATGATGCATATCCGTCGTCTCCGATGCGTAGGCTATGGCAATGTGCGATTGCGCAATCGTACGGTGGTATTAAAGGCTGCCCGCATGTATCTGCCGCCAGTGTGGGTCAGGCCGCTGGTGCCGGAAGGCGGACCAATTTCCTGATTTGCCACCAGATAGGTTTTGGTGTCGTTGTTCGACAGAACCTGATCAACTGATCGCAATAGCAGGCCTATCTGTACACTGGTCACTTGTGCCATATTTAGTAGCGGGTCGTCGGCCTGAAGATAGCGAACAGAGCCATTTGGCATGCGTTCGCCATACAGTACCTGCAGGTTTTCAACACCTTCAACCAGTTCTGTCGGTGCGCCAATCGGATCTGCCGTGGTGTCAAGTACAAACAGAGACATGATATCGTTGCCGCTGGAATCGTCTCTGGTGCTGTCTGCAACGAAATACGCGTTTGATTCAAAGCGCATAATTCTAAGTGGATCAAGCGTTGGGTCACCGGTCGCACCGGCGACTGTGTATGCACGGCTCAGGTTTGCTTGTGTGTTTGAAACCGCGTTAAAGCCTACTGATACATTGGTGGCGCCAGCTGATACCTGCGTTGCGCGGAAGATATCGGCGCCAACACAATCAGAGATCATTACCAGGTCACCGGTATCCAGCTGATCCGGGTTTCTCGCCAGCACAACCGGATTATCATTGGCTGTACCCATTGAAGCATTAAGAATGGTGGCGCGGCCGCTACCGTGCTTCACGTATATGATGTCAGTATTGGCAGCCGGACTATTACCGATCTGGTTAAGCTCGGCGAGTCTTGCCGGTGCCCAGGTACTGCCGTCAAAACGCGAACCCCACAATGCCTCACTTACCAGGTTGATCGGCGGTGCAGATGACGCCAGCACCACAGGTTCCTGAATACCGTTGGTACAACCCTGATAGCCTGCGAGGCGAATACCGTTGGCGATAATATCGAGTGCCACACGACCGTTCTCCTGCACATGTGACATTCCGGACGATAGCTTCTGTGACGCCTTGTTACTGGTGAACACGGTGACCGCGCCAGCCAGTACTACCAAACCGATGACCGAAGCGATCATCAGTTCAATAAGCGAGTAACCTGATTGCTTGTTCTTCATTATTAACCCTTATACTTACAGCCGAACGCCAACTGAAACCGTGCGGGTTTCCTCTACACCTTCCACAAGCTCCTGCCAGGTAACAGTGACAGTTCGTACTTCTGTCGCTGGTGCCACGGTGATAGAGCCCGATGCCTGATTGATTGCAACCGCGGTGTCCTGGCCCTGGGCATTGCCGAAATAACTGGCCCACACACGCAAGTCATGTTGTGCCAGTTGAGTCGGAGTGCAGCCTGTATTTATGCAGCCGGGGTCCCCGGGGGGTGAATCAGTGGACGCGCCATCGTAAGCACCGGCGCGAACACCGTCCGGGTTGATGCGCATGCGATCAATGATGTCATTAACCGCCATGGTTGCATGCGATCGCATCATTGCACCCTGCGTGGCGTTCAGCCCAAGCAATTGCATTTTAGAGCCTGCCAGCAGACCGATTGCCAACACCACAACCGCGAGTAGTACCTCGATCATGGCAAAGCCGGATTGTTGTTTACTCATTATTTAACCTGATTACTTAAGTGCAGGACACGGGGTTGCCGGCGATGTCTTCAACAACGCCATCACCATCGCTGTCAATAGCAAGTCGACCCAGACCGGTTACCCACAGATTCAGCGCCATGGCTTTAGTCGCGTCGGTGCCGTCGCATATCAGGACCGTGCCCTGATCTCGCATACGACCGCGTGGCGCCAGTGAAATGAGTGAGCCGAGTGTGCTGGTGATACTGATGCTCGGCGGTCCGGCCGCCTCACGTTTCAAAACAACGTCGGCTGCAGGGTCGAGCACACCGTCGCCGTTGTTGTCGACGAACACGAGCCAGCCGTCGTTCCAGTTAGCATTGGTTGCGGTGGCGCAGGTGGACTGGTCGGGACTCGCGCAGAGCACAACCACCCTGGACCGTTTAATAGCTTCCAGCCGGGCGAGATTAATTGTGCCCGCCATACTGTTGTAGGCAGCCGATCGCTGACTATTGCGGACAAAACTGCTGAAATTCGGTACGGCAATTGATGCCATAATGCCGAGGATTACTACGGTAATCAGCAGCTCGATGAGTGTGATGCCATTTTGCTTTTTCATAACACCGGACGTATCGACTCCGGGTGCGGCCAGTTAAGCCACGATGTGTGGCTGACACTTAAAGCGGCATCGCAGCACCCGCCGGCTGGGTATTGATTTCCCACAACAAAAGTAGTGACCGCAGGCCACAGTGCTGGCACGCGGAATTGTGATATTGCGAACCGTTCGATCTTTTGACTGCTGTGCGATTGCAGCAGTCGTTTCGGGAATCATCGCCGAATCCGGATAACTTATATATTCCGCAGATTGTTTAAGCAGGTTAACCCGATGAGTCTCAGGCTTGGAATAGATACCGGCGGCACTTACACCGACGCCGTGCTACTGGATCAGTCCAGCCGTAAGGTTGTGGCGAAGGCCAAGTCGCTGACAACCAGGCACAATCTGGTTGAGGGAATCGCCGCATCAATCGCCAGCGTTCTGCAGGATCACAGTCCGGAACAGGTCAGCATGGTGTGTCTGTCTACCACTTTGGCGACCAACTCAATAGTAGAGGGGCATGGCGCCCGTGCCGCACTGTTTCTGGTCGGGTATCAGGCATCCCAACTGAAGCTTGCCAATCTGTCTGATGCTGCCCGTGATCAGCCGGTGGTAATGCTGGCGGGTGGTCACAATGCGGGTGGGGTTGAAAAGGAGCCACTGGATCTTGCGGCTGCATCTGATGCGCTTGCAAAGCTTGGTGACACGATAAGCGCTGTGGCGGTGTCTGGTATGTTTGCGGTGCGCAATGCCGAACACGAGTTAGCGCTAAAGCAACTGGTTCGTGACAAAACCGGTATGCCCGTCAGTTGTGGTCATGAGCTCAGTGCATCGCTCGATGCGCCGCGCCGTGCACTGACAGCACTGATTAACGCGCGCCTGATTCCACTGATAGAAGATCTGATTGCTGCCACACAAACCACGTTGTTAGCGCATCGCGTACAGGCGCCACTTATGGTGGTAAGAGGTGACGGCACACTGGTCAGCGCTGATTTTGCCAGGCACACACCGGTTGAAACCATTCTGTCCGGGCCTGCTGCTAGTGTGGTAGGCGCGCAGTTTCTGGCCGGGCTTGACGACATGCTGGTATCCGACATTGGCGGCACTACCACGGATGTCGCGATGATAAAAAACGGGCTGCCGCAACGCAGCACGGAAGGCGCCTCAGTCAATGGCTGGCGCACCATGGTTGAGGCGGTGCAAATTGATACGCACGGGCTCGGCGGCGACAGTGAAATTCAATTTGATCGGGAGGCGCGTGCGTTTAGCATCGGCCCGCAAAAAGTCATGCCGCTGTGCATGCTGGCTCATCAGCATCCGCAGGTCGTCGACACACTCAAAAGCTTCACGGAAGAGGAGTGGGTCAAAACCAATATGGCGCGCTTCATCGTGCTGCGCCGTCAACCCGATGCATCGCTCAGGTTAACCGCGCAGCAGCGATCACTGATCGAGCAGGTGGCAGACAATCCGCAGTCAATGCAATCCGTGTTTGCCGAGCGACACTTTTCACTGGCAATGAAACGCCTTATTGAAATGGGGTTGCTGACCATTGCCGGGTTTACCCCAACCGATGCCGCTCACGTGGCGGGCTGGTATCAACAGTGGGATCCTCAGGCTTCAGTCTATGGAGCTTCGCTGCTGTCTCGCTACAGTGCGTTTAACCTTGGCAGGTCGTGGGATAACACGGATGATTTCTGTCGCGACATGCTTGCGCAGGTATCTGAAGAATCAGCCCTGTGTCTTGTGTCCGCTGCGTTAAACGAAAGCAGGGGTACGTTTGGACGAGTTATGCGTCGGCAGGAATCAGTGTTGTTGCGTGAGATGTTTACCAGCTCATCTGCAAATGACAAGTTACTGGGCATGAGTGCGCGGCTATCGCTGCCAGTGGTTGCCATTGGCGCACCGGCGGCGCGGCTCTATCCGCCCGTAGCTGACTTACTAAACACCGAAGTGATTGTGCCACCGAATGCCGATGTTGCGAATGCGGTTGGGTCAGTAGTGGGTCAGGTAAAGCAATCGGCGCAGATAACCATCTCTCCCGTGTCAGGCAAGCGCGTCATGGTGCATGCGCCGCAACAGCAGCGCGAGTTTGACGATCTGGAAGAAGCAGCTCAATGGGCGCAGGAACTTGTATCGCAACTGGCCACTGATAAAGCGCAGCGCGCCGGTGCGCAACAAATCAGCGTTGTAGTAGACCGGCACGACAACGCCGTCGACTATCAGGGTCAGGTAACCTTTTTCGAATCAACCATTATTGCCGTTGCCACCGGCCAGATTGGCTAGCGGTAAGTGTACGGCTAGTTTGTGCTTGTTACCGGTGCATCCGTGGGTGCAGGGTTTTGCGCCGGGTTCTGCGGGTTCGGCTCACTGGCTGGTTGCTGGTCTTCCGCTGGCTGCGGCGCTTCAATGGCGGGTGCGGGCTGACCGGTTGGCAGGTTAGCTGAACCGCTACCGGCCGAGCTGGTTAGCGCCGGATCTTCCGCAATGATAATTAACTCGCTGATGGATTTTTTGCCGTTGATCGTGTCATGAATGATCATGTGGTTTTCAGTAATTTTGGCAATGGCGCTTTCCACTGTCTGATCACTGATGGTTAACGATACGGTGTCTTTCGGGTCAGCTATAAAATTGACCGGAATGCCTGTCTTATTCTGTATCTCTAACAGTAATTCCTTGATGCGGATATTGTTGGCTTCTATAGATATTTTTTCATTTTCGTATTCAACGAAAAAATTCTGAGCCAGCGCCGGGTTTGACGCGGCCAGCACCGTGGCTGACAGTGCTGCAGCGAAGAGGCACGGGGTGGCAAGCTTTGCCCGTGCATAAGTGTGCGTTTTGCTCAGCAGAGCTGCAATGCTATCCGGTGAACCTGAACAGTATTTCATCGGTGTACTCCGGGCCGATAGTGGGTTGTACCGTTGTATCACTACTGCGGAGTATAGGCGCTGTTTTGCTGCCTGTCTTCCGGCTGTGTTTTTAAGCAACACGGTAGCTGGCCACTCACGAAAGCTATCGGTTTATGTTACCCGTAGCCCCCGGCCGGGAGCCTGCGCAGAAGAAGTCCGCGTAGCGAGAGTGTGACCGCTCGCAGTAGCGGAGGTTCTGCTGCGCAGACTCCTGATGTGTAATAAGCCCTTAGTTCTCGAGTTTGTCCTGCACAGTTTTAGTGGCATCGAGTGCTGCCTCACGCGCTTTTTCTTTTGCAGTTTCGGCCATACTGGCGGCCTGTCCGGCCAGTTCAGATGCTTTTTCCTGCGCCTTGCCGGCCAGTTCACTGGCTTTTTCAGTGGCTTCTCCGGCCAGTTCTGTGGCTTTTTCAGAAGCTTCGGAAGCAAGTTTTGTTGTTTGCTCTTTAGTTTCCACGGCGGCTTCCTGAAAGCTTGTTTTGGTTGACTTAAGCGTCGCGACCATAACCTGCTTTTGCGGTACATCCTGCCCGTTGACCGAAACTGCGTGAGGTGAAGTTACATAGCCACCGCTGCTGCTTTCAATATACTTGCACGTGGCATTACCCGAATTACCGCCGGCTGTGGCATAGGCAACTTTGACAAACAACGCGTCGCCCTGTTCAGATTTGCTCGAGTCGCTCCACTCGCTTACCGAACCGACCAGATTGCCGGTTACCTTTTGGCACATGTCGATATATGGCGTTTCACTGCATGCGACCAGCGTAACCGACGCGATTGCGCAAAATAAAACAGTTTTGTTCATGTTGGTATTCCCTGATAATACTGACTGGTGTTGGCGGCAACGTAACACGGTAGTTACGTAATGTTGGTTTTGATTAATCCTGATCGGGCAAATATTAACAGCCTCGTAAGAAACGGTGGCTGACTGCAATCGCCTCAGTGCCGCGAGTGTATCGTGCCTGTACACGAGAATGTATGCCGCTATTGTTCACAAGTGTTAAACCTGATTGGCCTAAGTAAATCTTGCTGCCAGCCCGCAAGGGATGTTCGCTTGCCTGTTACGGCCTCTTCACGCTAACGGAGCTTCATTCCTTGCAATCGTCCTTTGATCGACGCAGCATCGTGGTCGCCGGTGCCTTCCTGGTGCAGGCAGTTACCATCGGTTATATGTTTGCCTACGGCGTTTTTTTCAACGAACTCGAACGTGAATTTGGCTGGTCCCGAACCATGCTGTCGGCGGCATCGTCCATCGGCTTCCTGAGCATGGGGTTATTGGCTGTGACCGCAGGCCGTATGAATGATCGATTCGGACCACGCTGGGTACTTACCGTTACCGGCTTGTGTACGGCGCTGGCGTATTTACTGATGTCCGGTATCAGCGAGCCATGGCATCTGTTCGCCATTTACGCATGTCTTGTGGGTATTGGTCTCGCAACGCACGATGTCGTCACCTTGTCGACAGTGGCACGCAGTTACCCCAACCGGCGCGGCATGATGACCGGTATTGTCAAAGTTGGTACCGCCACCGGACAAATGCTGATACCGGTACTTGTGGTTATGATCATCGCGAAGGTTGGCTGGCGCGATGCATTTGTGGTTATGGGCGTGGCAGGTGCCGTGTTGCTGTGTATTGCTGCCTACATGACCGGAGCGGACTCGGATCAACACCAGCGCCGTAAAAACGCTGCAGAAAAAGTAACCGGTTTTACCTTCGCTGAAGCACGTGCCACGCCCCAATTGTGGTTGCTGTGTGCAATGCAGTTTTTCTTTTTTTCTTCACTGACTACTATCCCTGTGCATATCGTCCCGCATGGCATCGACAGCGGCATGACGGGCACCGCAGCTGCGACACTGTTGTCGACTATTGCATTCAGCAGTATCGCCGGGCGCCTGCTGGTGGGTTTTTCAGCCGACAAGCTTGGTGGCCGTGGCAGCTATATGATCTGCCTGCTGCCGTTAACACTCAGTTTATTGTCGCTGGTATTTATAGATCAAACCAGGCTGTTCTATGTGTTCGCGATGTTCTACGGCTTTGCTCATGGTGGTTTGTTTACAGTTGTGTCTCCTACTATTGCCGAGTACTTTGGTTTACGTGAGCACGGTGCGATTTTCGGTACTGTGGTTTTGTTTGGTACCTTTGGTGGTGCGACAATGCCGATCATCGCAGGGATGATCTTCGACCAGACGCAAAGCTACCAGTGGGCGTTTACGTTACTCTGTGCGATGGCAGCGATTAGTCTGTTGTGTGCAACGCGGCTGGTGCCGCCTCGAGCTGGCTAGGCGGTACAGCACCGCAAACGACGCGGCGCTAACGCAAGCACCTACGCAGATGAACACACTTACCTTTTCAGAACAAACGCTCATCCGTTTCGCGTCAGAGGCATATACTGCGCTCGGTGTGCCACAGGTTACAGCGTCTTTTCTCGCAGAAACACTGTGTCAGGCAGATTTATGGGGTTATCAGTCTCATGGCGTTATGCGCACCTTTTGGTATGCCAGACGTATTCGCAGCCAGGCAACGGACATTTATTCCGATGCCGAGTTAGTAACCGATGCCGGGGCGATCGCTGTTTTAAACGGCAATAACGGGATTGGCCAGGTTGTGACCAGGCGCGCCATGGCGGAAGCAATAGAACGCGCAAAGGCACATGGCATTGGCGCCGTCGCTGTTCGTAATTCCGGCCATTTTGGCACGGCGATGTTCTTTACCCGAATGGCGGCTATGGCAGATTGCATTGGTTTGCTTTTTACGAACGCCAGTCCGGCGATGGCTCCATGGGGGGCGCGTGAAAAACGAGTGGGCACAAATCCGTGGTCCATCGCTGCACCCGCCGGTCGCTTTCAGCCAATGATGCTCGATATCGCCAATACCGCTGTGGCGCGTGGGAAACTCTACGTGGCTCGGCAACAGGGTAATCGTATACCGGATGGATGGGCGCTGGGTCCGGATGGTTCTCCCACTAATGATCCGGTGGAAGGAATATCCGGCACTATACTCCCGTTAGCCGGGCACAAAGGCTATGCAATTGCCACAATGGTTGATGTATTGTCCGGTGTGCTGAGCGGCAGCAGTTTTTTAAGCAATGTTGTCGGGCCCTACGAACCGGAAGGTGACAGTGGTGTCGGGCACCTGGCTATTGCACTTAATATCGGTGCATTTCGGCCATTATCAGATTTTCATGCGGACATGGAAGATTTGATCGAATCAATTAAAAACACACCGAAAGCGCCGGAGACTGACGAGATTTACTACCCTGGAGAAATCGAGGCGCGCAACGAACGTCACCATCGACAGCATGGCATTCCGCTGCCGGTAAAGACCGTAAATGAACTAAACGCTGAGGCGCAGGACCTTGGTATTGCCCAGCTGATACCGCAGGAATAAAGTCGTACGGTACGTTGCGTGTGAGGAGTGTTGCTTCATGTCCCTTTCAAACGAGTTGCTCAAGAAAAACTGGTCTGCGATTTCACAGGCGATAGGAGATGTAGGTTCTTCTGAGCGCAAAAAAGCGAAAGATCTGTACTTTAATGGAAAGGCGCGTCTGGGAAACGCTATTTTACGCTCAAAGGAGTATCCAGGTGTTGACGCAAAATTGCTGGTGATGCATTCGATTAGCGACGATGTAATTGACTCACTGTCGGTATTTAAGGAATGGAACCACGGTAACGTAAACGCTAAAAATCAGGCACTTTACCTGGCGAAGAAGATACTGGGGAGGTCACGTAGCACTTTATACGCATTCTGCGACAATACTTTGTATCATGGTAAAGAGCGCGATTTAATAGAGGCGCTTGGTTATGTCAGTGAAAATCGGCTTGGAGAATTAACAGATAGTCTAAGGAGCAAGAGTACACCACAGGCACAGCAGCGATTGCTGGCGCTACCAGGTTCGCTCACCCATTACTTAAGGCAAAACCGACCAGCGGAATGCAATCAGGCTACTTTGGATATTGCTGTATATGAAGCGACACTGAAAGCGGTTGATCCATCGCTGATTAATGCAGGCTACAAAGATAATGATTGGTTAGCAGTAGAGTGGGCAACGCGACATTCAGATTTGCTGGATAAAAGCGTCGCTGAGCTCTCTATTCACTTACGCGATCTGCTTGTTTCAAATCGAATACCTGTCTGTGTAAATGAATTATACCAAAGAATGATTGATACTCATTTTGATGACTACGTAAGCGAGCATCAGTTGGGTGAAAGAACAACAGTGGCGATACAGTATGAGAAGGAATCTCAACTGGAATCGACAATTCGTTTACTGGATCCGGTTAGTCGTTACCCGATGGAGCCACAGAAAACAGAAGGATTGATTCGATATCTGCCAGAGACTGCGTATGAAGACTATCGGGTAAGCAACCATATTCTCTGGGGGCTGTGGCATTGTTCCCAAACTTTTGAAGGCTATCAGAAGCTTGAGGATAACAAACTGGTGTTTTACCCGTCGATGACATCACGTTACAGCACAGAGGGTTATTCCGGGCTCGGTTTTGATACGTCAGATATCGAGAGAAAGCGCCAGGGGATTACTGACGATTTGCAATACAACGATGCGCAATATTACCCGCACTGTGTTGTGGTCGGGGATGATAGGGAAACTTACCAGCTGGGGCTTTTTAATTACAAACATCGACTCCATCTGCAAAGTAATGCCAAACTCAGGTCGTTTGCGGGTAGCTTCTCAACTGCAGAGGAACTGGCACTAAAGATGGCAACCATTGAAGGAAATCGAATTTTAAGCAGCTGTTACAGTGATTAGGCGCCCATCGCGAATTTCATAGCGGCTGTCCGCAATGGCATCACAATCCGCGATATTGTGCGTAACCATTAACACGGCGCACTGATGAGTGGTGGCCAAACTGCGTACCAGCTCCAGCATTTGTTCCCGTGTTTCCTGATCGAGCGCACTGAAGGGTTCGTCGAACTGAATAATGGGTGTTTTTCGTGCTATAGCGCGCGCAATGGCGACGCGTTGTTGTTGACCACCAGATAACTGACTGGCACGCTGCTTTTCAAAACCTGACAGTCCTACTGCGGCAAGCGCATCCGCAGCGGCATCGTAGTCAGCACCTGAAGCAGGTATCCTCGGGTTGATGCCTGCGATGACATTATCAATGGCGTTACGATGTTCGAATAGATTATTGCGCTGGAATACGGTTGTGATCGGCCGTTTGGCTGGCGGCAGTTGAGTCAGGTGCTGATCGTGCCAGACTATCTCACCGCTCTCGGCAGGGATAAACCCTGCTATCAGGTCAAGCAGAGTAGATTTGCCGCTACCGGATTTACCGGTGATGGCTGTAACAGAGCCGGCACCTGCCTGTAGATCGAACAGATACCTGAACGAGGTTTGCGGGTACTGAAACGCAACGGAGTCTAGTTTAAGCATTGGGTTTCTCCTGTTGCTCACGTACCCTGAGTAAGCTCGGTAGTGCAAAGAAGACCACTAGAGTCAGCGTCAGTGTCACAAGGGCAATAACGGCTGCTTCATCGGTTCGATAAGAACCCATCTTCTGGTACAGCAACCAGGGCAGTGTAACGAAGTCCTGGCTTCCAAATAGAGCAATCACGCCGAGGTCACCCAGCGACATGCAAAACGCGAGGCTCGCCACATAGGTAAGTTCGGGTCTCACCAAAGCTGACTCTACCAGCCTCCATCGGGATAGCCCGGTAATCGATAGAGACTGTGCCAGCCGATCATACCGGTTGGCGGTTTTGATCATGGCCGGTGCAAGGTTCGTCAGCGCAAAAGGCAATACCAGTAGCGTGTTGGCGGCAAGCAGGGCAATAATTGACCAAAGAAAATAACTACCGCCGGTTTTACGCGCCAATAGAAAGAAACCCAGTCCCAATACCAGTGAGGGAATAACCAGGTAAAGCGTGGCAGAAAATTGAATAAAGCTTCGTGTGGTGCGCATTAGTAATGAGGGTTGAATATGCTCACGCAAGGTCAGTGTTGTGATGGCATTGCAGATAAGCACACTAAACACAACCACGATGACGCTCGATGCGGTGGCGATCGCGAGGCTTGTGGCAATGGCTTTGATAAAGACTGGCTGAGCCAGCACAGCGGGCAGGGTTCCAGTCAGTCCGTCGCTGACAATAGCCAGCAGCGGTGTGATAAAAAATATCGCAAAAATACCGATTATTACTGACTGACAAATCACTTCGGCTGTGCTGCCATGTTGATAGACAGGACGCCGTGCTGGTGTATCGATAGTCAGTGCCTTTGCGGCACGATTGGTCGCGAGTACCAGTAAGGCACATACGGCCAGTTGCAACATCGCAAGGCCCGCTGCGCGACCCAGGTCAAAATCAAGTTTTATAGCTTCATATATCGACACTTCAAGCGTGTTGTACTTGGGTGAGCCGCCAAGTACCAGGACGATGGCAAAGGACGTGAAGCAGAGTAAAAAGATGGTGGTGCACAGCGCTGGCAATGCTGCGGCCAATGCGGGAAATTCAAGCAATCTAAAGCGTTGCCATGCGTTTAGACCGAGGCTCGTCGATAGCTTTAACTGTGATGCAGGAATCGACTCAAAGCGGTTTAGCAAAGTCCGCGCTGCAAACGAAGCGTTAAAATATGTATGGGCAATCAGTATTCCAGGTAGCCCGTATATAAACGGTTCAAACGGGTTCAGGCCCAGTGCCTGCAGGCCGTCGTTTATCCAGCCGGCTCGCCCGAGCACCGTGACCAGGCCCAGAACTACAACCAGTGTTGGCAGTACCAGTGCCGAAGACAACAGTGCGATAAGCAATCGTCTACCGAAAAACTGGCGGCGATGGCTGAGTGCCCATGCCAGTGTGATACCGATGACTACGGAAAGAATGGTCGACAATGTGGCCTGTAACGCTGACCAGCCGAGTATGCGCTGATAGCGAGAGCCAAGACGTATGTCAGTATCGCTGTAGGTTAACAGCAGCCACAACAAACTGCTTGCCATCAAAAAGAGTGCACAGCTGACAATGGTGCCTGGAATCAGGCGCTGGTAGCTGGCTTTGACTCGACCTGGCATGTGATAGCGGGAGCCACCATGTACCGACCCGGTAATTGCTACCGGGTCGGACAATCAGCTATTGACCCAGAATATCAACCCATTGATCAATCCAGCTCTGACGTTGTTTTTCAACATCAACGCCGTTAATCAACAGGGTTTTCTCCGGCACGTGCAGCGCCTGAAAGCCTTCTGGCAGACCTGCTTCGGTAGAGGTGGCGGGGTAGACCCAGTTAGTGGTGGGGATAATATCCTGCACAGTATCGCTTAGCATAAACTGCAAAAACTCTTTGGCCAGCTCCGGCTGTTTGGAGGATTTTAAAATGCCTGCCACTTCAATTTGCAGGTAATGTCCTTCATCGAAAGCTGCTGATGCAAAGCGGGTATCGTCTTCTGCAATAGCGTGATACGCCGGTGATGTGGTGTAGGATAAAACCATATCTGCTTCATCTTTCAAGAACAGACCGTAGGCATCAGACCAGCCTTTGGTCACGGTCACGATATGTGGTTGCAGACCTTTCCAGATATCTGCTGCGCCATCGCCGTAAGCTTCCTGTATCCACAGTAACAGGCCAAGCCCGGGTGTGCTCGAGCGCGGATCCTGTATCACAATCTTGAAATCGTCTGGTTGCGCTATCAGTGCTTCGAAGGAAGTCGGCGGTGTCGGCACGTTTTCCTTGTTGTACACAAAGGCAAAGTAGCTGTAGTCAAATGGCAGGAAAGTCGCGTCTGACCACTCACCTGTGGGCAGTGTCAGCGAGCTGGTGTCCGCACCGTGTTCGGCAAACAAGCCGGTTTCGCGAGCAGCTTCGGCGATGTTGGTGTCGAGCCCAACGATGATGTCCGCACTGGTCTGTGCGCCTTCGAGCTGTATCTTACGCAGTGCGCCGATGGACGAGTCAGCCGCGATAAAAACCAGATCACACTCGCATACCTGTTCGAATGCTTCTTCTATCCCTGGTGCAGGACCCCAGTCCGCGGCAAAGGCGTCGTAGGTATAAACCGTTAATACCGGCTTGTCATCAGCAGCGACAGTTCCTGCCGGAAGTGTGATGGAAAGTGCTGCAAAGAGCGCAGCGAAGATTGTCGTAACTGGTTTCATGGTCTCTCCTGTATCGCGTTGTCGTATACGTGCAACCGCAGGCGCTCCGGTGTTAGCTATGCGAACCGCATAGGCAATAAGACGCTGACGCACCTGTGTGGTAGTCGGTTCGGTTATCGAACTCGAATGGTTTAACGCCGGGTTTCGGTCTGAGCCTGGGAGGTGATAAGGAGGGGAGGAGAGCACCGGTGAACAGCGTAGGTAAAGGCGGCGGTGCAAACTCTCTTCCTACGCCAGCATTACCTGGTTCAGGTTCTATGGGTTTTTCTCAGCGACAAGTCGCACCCCAGCGAGTTGGCAAGTATCATAACCGAATTTCTGCGAAATTGCCCGTGAACTTGACCGTGAATCTGTATGGCCGTGTCGACGATTACCTATAACGAGCCGGTCGTGCTGCTGGGTGGTGGTGCCTGCATGCGCGATACCTTATTGCGTCTTGGGGAAACGTACCCCGTTATTGCAGCGGATGGTGGTGCCGATCATCTGGCCGGTACCGGCCTCGTGCCAGACGCGATCATTGGTGATCTCGATTCCCTGCAGCGCCGTTCGCACTGGGAATCGGTCACTCGTGTTATTGCGATCGCAGAGCAGGACACCACTGACTTTGAAAAGTGCCTGTACAGTGTGGCCGCCCCTGTGTATATCGCGCTCGGGTTTACCGGCAAAAGGCTCGATCACACACTGGCGTCGCTGCATGTACTTGCACGTTATTGTGACGACAAGCGAGTGTTGCTGGTTGGCGAAGAAGACATCGTTACGGTCACTCGACAGTCACAGCAGTTGTCATTGTCACCAGGGTGTCGTCTGTCAATTTTTCCGTTGGAAACGGTGAGGTATGTGCGATCAACCGGACTGCGTTATCCGCTCGATGGGCTGGAGCTTGGTCCGGTAACGATGATTGGTACGTCGAACGAAGTCACAGAGCCGGAGGTGACAATCGAGAAGGTAGCCGGTTGCGACGGCTGCTATGCGCTGGTGCTGCCGGCAGACGCTTCTGATAGTGTGCTGGCTCCGTGGTTACAGGCTTAGGCGTTTGATTGTCAGGCAGGTCTGGCGGTGTACCAACGTGTTCAAGTGCCCGCTATGTAGCGTTGCAGGAACAGTGTCAGTGCAAAAGCTGCGATAGCGAAACCTGCAATGAACATGCTGCTGGTAGCGGCAATGAATATCGCATCGACCAGAGCAATACCCGCGATCATACCGGTAACGGCTCTGGGGATATCGCCTTTGCCGGCGCGTCGAATCAAAACGATGCACCAGGCCACCAAAGCCACTAACAGTGCCACCGGAATCAATACCTGCATATCAAGACTGCCAAGCCATGCACCAAAGCCTATTGGTGCCAGTAAAAACAACACTGGCCACCAGTTGGTCAGACTGCCAGTGTTTTCCTGCTTAGCCACATAGGTTAGCCCGATCAGGTAGGCGAGTACCACCAGTGCTCCCCAGTACACCAGTGTATTCGGGTTGGCGCTGGCGGCGTAAGCGGCGACGAGATACACCAGCATTCGACAGGCACCCATAATGACCGGGCTGAGTTTGTTGTTCTTGTGCCAGTAGTCGTAAAGCACAATTGCGCCTGCCAGCGCGAATGCCATAACAACGGTCATACCGACTGATCCATTCCACGACAACGCGGCAATAAACGAAAAGATAATCGCACCGGCGAGCAGCGTGAAGCCAGCCGCGAATACTTCGGCAGCCTTGATTTGCCCCGATGGTATCGGGCGCTCCGGTCGTTCTTTAGCGTCTATTTTTCGATCAAACGCATCATTCAGAAACATGCCGCCGATGTACGCCATGGACATGGCCAGCAGCAGTGGTAGCAGGTTCCAGCTCACCGGGCTCGCACCTGCCAGCACAACCCCTGCGAGTGTGTTTGACCATACCGTTGGCAGGTTCGACACACGACCAAGCGACAGGATGGTTTTGGTATTCCAGCTCATTGATCAACCTGTGCTTTGCAAAGGGGCGCTCACTTGTTGGAGCGCCGTTAAAC
>CAYMFQ010000009.1:0-30921 GCA_964389335.1 uncultured Granulosicoccaceae bacterium | reverse complement strand
ATTGATCAACCTGTGCTTTGCAAAGGGGCGCTCACTTGTTGGAGCGCCGTTAAACCTGCTAACTGGTGGTCTGTTGCTGTTTGAAGAACGCGCCGTAGATGCTGCCGAGGATGGTTACAACGCCGGCAATCAACAGTACCAGTGCAATGGGGCGACCAAGGAAGCCGGTAAATTCAAAGTGCAGCATCTGCATGGCCTGAGCAAACGTCTGTTCACCGATCTTGCCGAGTATCAGTCCGAGTACAATACCTGCCACCGAGTAACCAGAGCGGCGCAAAAAGAACCCCGCAACACCGGCGACAAACATTACTACCACATCAATAACCAGCCCGCGTACCGCGTATGCACCAACAGTGGCCAACAGCAGAATCATGGGTGCCAGAAACTGGAAGGGGATGCGCAGCAGATTAACTATGGTCTTGGCTTCAAGAAAACCGACCAGCAAAATTGACAGGTTGGCAAAAAACATCGCCGCGAACACCACCCAAACCAGATCAGGACTGTTCAAAAATACCAGCGGTCCGGGTTCCATATCGTGCATCTGAAATACACCGACCATCATCGCTGTAAGTGCGCCACCAGGCAGTCCAAGTGCGAGTAGCGGGATCATTGCAGCACCGGTTGCCGCGTTGTTTGCCGTTTCACTGGAAATAACGCCTTCCATTTTGCCTTTGCCAAATTCCATACGGTCTTTCGACCAGCGTGCGGCTTCGTTGTAGCCCATAAACGCCGCAAGCGTAGCGCCAATCCCCGGCAATATGCCGCAGAAAAAACCAATAATGATCGAACGCACCACGGCTATTTTATGTGCCCACAGCTCCTTAAACGTGGGAAAGTCGACGCTGAGCTTGGGCGCTTTATATGAGCCCGTGGCTTTCTTTTCCGCCTGCACAAAAATTTCAGAAACCGCAAAGAAACCAAGAATCGTAGGGATGAAGTGAATGCCGGCTGCAAGGTACGGCATGTTGAAGTTGTAGCGCTCTATACCGCCGACCGGGTCAAGGCCAACCACGGCGATCATCAGGCCGATCATGATGGACAGCCAGCCCTTCCAGAATGTTTTCGCGCCAACTGATGCGGCAACCGCGAGGCCAAAAAATACCAGTGCAAAAATCTCTGGCGGACCAAAGGCTGATATTGCCCAGTCAGCAATGGGGGCAGTGGCTATCATCATAATGATGCAGGAAACCGTGCCTCCAATGGCGGAGCACATTACTGCCGCGCCAACCGCCTTGCCGGCTTTGCCCTGTAGTGTCATTGGGTAGCCATCAAAGGCAGTCGGTGCGTTTTCCGGGGCGCCTGGAATATTAAAAAGTATCGCGGTAATGGCGCCGCCATATACGCCGGTACAGTAGATTACCGAGAACAGCATAATGCCGTGTTCCGGGCTCAGGTGTGCGGTAAACGGTAACAGGATAGCGGCCAGTGTCAGCATGCTCACACCGGGGATGGCACCGAATAACATACCGCCGATAACACCGCCCAGAAAGATGACGATGCCAATCGGGTCGCCAAACAGCGCCGCGGTACCACCCAGAAAATTGTTGAACGTTTCCATTAATACTCGAACGGTTAAGACCAGTTGAAACTACAGCGCGATTCTGTTGTGCACATAAACAGTGCAGAACCTATTGCAGCATTTGCACAACCCAGTTGCCGAAGTCGTAAAACGGTCTGACATTGCCGGTTGGCAGTCCGACGTACAGCAGTTTCACAAAGAACAGTAACAGCAGACCGTAAAGAAATGGCATCACCATCGCCATGCGGGTGACGCGGCGCTCGCCCATCAGGATCATGACACCGATAATAAATACCGGAGCCAGCGCATAGAAACCGAGGTCCTGCAGTAACGCAGCAAAGAAAATAGGCAGTGCCAGCATGGCCCCGACCGGGTTGCGCCATGCGAAAACCAAATAGATAAAAAACAAAGCCGCAGCACAAATGAGTTTTACCCGACCAATTCCGGCTTCACCAGGTGCGATATCCTCAACCGCCATCAGTGCAGCAACCTTCTCCGGGATAACCATGTACACAAAGGGAATCAGCAGCAATATAAATGTGCTGATATACCAGCCAAGTGAGTTGTTGGTGCTGTCCTGGGCAGAGTCTTCATGCGCCTTTGACATGGTGTTGCTGCTGCTCGCATCACCCTTGCGCCGCTGGTGCAGCACCTGCCCAATGGCTGCCACTGCAATTAAAAACAAAATGGCGCGAGGCCACATCGCCGCACCGTAGCGATAGATTTCTATTTCTTTGTCGAACTCGAATGAATAGGCGAAAAAGAACAGTACCAGTGCCAGCCAGAAGGTAACTTCAACAATGTGCCCGGTGCGGAGTTTACTCATACGTTGCCTGATAGAAGATTGCCTGACGATAGGCGGCAAAGAAACGATATACCGTAAGCCGACGACGACCGCGAGCAGAGCGCTCGACGGTCGTCGTTACAGGAATGGCTTTTACTTAACCTCGAGACCCATCTGCTGATACACATCACGGTACTGCGCGATGGTAGAGGTGATTAGCTCTTTTGAACCGTCGGTGTCGCGGAAGCTGTCAATCAGGTTCATGAACTTGCTTTCATTGTAGGCCTGATAGCTTTCTTCACAGAATGCCTTTTGGAAGGCCCACTGTAGCCACTCAACGCGATCGTCCGGGGTGCCGGCTTTGACATAGAAGCCACGAAAGCGCAGCAGCGGTTCGAAGTCGAGACCCGCGTCGGTCAGGCTCGGTACGTCAGCAAATGCTTCCGGCGCTTCTTTGAGGATGGTCAGGATTGGCTTGAACTTACCCGCGTCGAGAAACTTACGCACGTCACCCGGCTGCTCAAACAGCGCGTCTACCTGGCCACCTGCCAGTGCGCCGTAACGCGGAGCGCCTTTGTCAAAAGAGATCTGCTGGATCTGCATACCGGTCGCGTCGGTGATGAATTTCATCGTTACGCGCTCCATCGAACCTTCCTTTGATACGTTCGCGATGGTTGCTTTGCCATCCTGAGCTTTTACCCACTCTACAAAGCTGTTCCAGTCGGTGTAGCGATCTTCGTCGGTACGGATGTAGATTTGAGAGAACGTGATTTGCGAGGTGACCAGCGGAATCAGCGCTTCAGCGGGGTTCGGTCGGCCGGAGTCGAGTGCGTGTGCGCTTGAGGCATCATCAATGTGCTCGAGCACTGTGTAGCCGTCTGCCGGTGTCGCCATGTAGGCTGTCATACCCACGGTGCCGGAGCCACCTGGCTTGTGGTCTCTGTTTATAGATACACCTGTCAAATCGGATACGGCCTTGGCCATTGCCTGTGCCACCTGACCGGAGCCGCCGGCGGGTCCGTAGGGCACAACCATGGTCAGTGCACGTGCCGGGTAGCCATCGGGCTTGGCCATTTCACCAGGCAGCGCATCGGTAGCGCACTCGGCCAGTACGGCACCGGAAGAGAAGGTTGCTACAGCGGTGATGACGGCGGCTGCCATCGACGATTTTACAGAATACTTTTTCAGGTTCATTTTCCCTCCAGGGTAAAAAAAGCTATTGATGCCGCGAGAAGTCTTCAGCGGACCAAACCGTACTCTAAGGCAGGCGCGCAGGTCAAACACTGGCGCGCAAATTGGCACATAACAGACATCCCATGCAGTGGTTTAGACAACACTGGCAGAAAATGCCTGCAACAGCATGCTGCAACCAGAGCACACCAGAATGATGATGATGAGCTGCTGAAACCGGTGATGGCTTAAACGCCGACGGATTTTTTGACCAATGATAAGTCCGGCCACCACTGGCAACGTCGCCAGTGCTGACATCTGTAACATAGATTGATTAAGTAACCCGAAAAGCATCAGGCTCACAGTCCATGGCAACACAGCACAGATGTATAGAAAGCTAATCGCGCCAACGAATTCTTCTTTTTCAAGGCCCTTTAGCGACACAAGGTAGATAACCAGCATAGGGCCAAACATCGATGACACTCCACCGATGAGCCCTGACAGCGCACCAAATACAATACCCGCTGGTACTTGCAGACGTTCGTTGAGCCACGGCTTTGCCACCGCTATCTGCAGCACGGCAAATAGAATAACCGCGCAGCCGACGATGGTCAGTAGCAGGCGTTCATTGATTACCGACAAAACGGCACTGCCAAAACCAGTGCAGAGTATCAGTGACGCGGCGGCTGGCCAGAATCGCCTAAGCGTTTGCGGCAAATTAGGGGCGTGCAGGATCTGCCAGATATTGGCGACCACCACCGGGACCGCCATGATGACCACAGCAGCCTGAGCCGGTAGCACCATTGCCATCAGTGGTACGGTGAGTAACGGTGTGCCAACACCCAGCGTGCCTTTGATAAGCCCGCCGCCGAGCAGCGCGAAGCCGCACCACAGCAGCGCAAATACGGTTAAGTCATGTACCAAGCGATTTTTCCGGTATGCCCGCAAACACTCTTTGTTCAAGAGGACAGAGCACTAATGGTGTGGATTGCGGTGTATTAATTTATGATAGGCGGAACAACCGCGGTATTTAAATTTTTCGGGGGCTGAAATGGCAAGAGGTATCAACAAGGTTATTCTGGTGGGCAACCTGGGCAATGACCCGGACGTCCGCGCGACAGCATCGGGCGCGCGTATTGCCAACATCAGTCTGGCGACGACCGACTCCTGGACCGATAAGCAAACCGGCCAAAAGCAGGATCGCACCGAGTGGCACCGGGTGGTGTTTTTTAACCGCATGGCAGAAATCGTCGAGCAATACCTGACCAAAGGGTCGCAGGTGTACGTCGAAGGTCGCCTGCAGACTCGCAAGTGGCAGGATCAGAATGGTCAGGACCGCTACACCACTGAAATAGTGGCGAACGACATGCAGATGCTGGGTGGCCGCACCGGCGGCGGTGGGGGCGGAAACTACGAATCCACCGCGCCCATGGACCCACCAGCGAACAAACCGGCGCAACAGTCTGCCGCACCCGCCGCCGGCCCCGACATTAATTTCGACGACGATATTCCGTTCTGAGCGAACACGCCAGCCGGATTGTCCGGTTTGGAATACACGCTGGAAAGCGCGGTGTGTCGTAACCGACAAAGCCACCGCCGCTTACCACACGGTGCAACGGGCACAATGATTGAAAATCAGAGACACAGTAATCATATAACGATATAAAGATATCTTTATCTGATTCTGGTGACTATAATCCGGGCGCAACGGGAAAGGCGCCTGGTTTGTGGTCGTGGGCACCTGGAAAAAGACCGCCCTCACCAACAAAATCAACGACACTAAAGCAGCAAAGTAGAGATCCTGTCTAATGCCAAAGGAATATATATTTACCTCTGAATCGGTCTCCGAAGGCCATCCCGACAAAATGTCTGACCAGGTGTCCGATGCAGTTCTCGACGCCATTCTGGCTGAGGACAAGCACGCCCGGGTCGCCTGTGAGACGGTGTTCAAGACAGGCCTTGCGATGATTGCCGGTGAAATCACCACCACTGCCAAGCCTGACTACGAGGCAGTCATTCGCAATACCATTCGCGAAATCGGCTACACAGACTCGGCCATGGGTTTTGACTGCGAAACCTGCGCGGTGATGACCGCTATTGGTGTGCAGTCGCCCGATATCAATCAGGGCGTTGACCGGGCTCGTCCGGAAGACCAGGGCGCGGGTGACCAGGGCCTGATGTTTGGCTACGCAACGAATGAAACAGACGTGCTGATGCCGGCGCCGATTACCTACGCGCACCTTCTGGTTGAAAAGCACGCCGAGTACCGCCGCAGTGGCAAAGCAGACTGGCTGCGTCCGGACTCAAAAAGCCAGGTCAGCTTTCGCTACAACGACGGTGCCATCGCCGGTATCGACGCGGTAGTTTTATCGACGCAGCACGCCGCTGACGTAAAACAGTCTGATCTGCACGAAGCCATCATGGAAGAGGTAATCAAGCCGGTACTCGAGCCCACCGGATGGCTGCATGCCGACACCAAGTATCACATCAACCCGACTGGTGCATTTGTCGTTGGTGGACCGATGGGTGATGCCGGTCTGACCGGTCGCAAGATTATCGTCGACACGTACGGCGGCGCAGCACGCCACGGCGGCGGTGCGTTCTCCGGTAAAGACCCGTCAAAGGTTGACCGCTCTGCCGCTTACGCAGGTCGCTATGTGGCAAAGAATATTGTGGCAGCCGGCCTGGCTGATCGCTGCGAAATTCAGGTCTCCTACGCCATTGGCGTGGCAGAGCCGACGTCAATCATGATCGACACTTTCGGCACCGGCAAAATCGATGATGACAAGATCACCGCGCTCGTCCGCGAGCACTTTGACCTGCGCCCGTATGGCATTTTGACGATGCTCGATCTGTTGAATGCCGACAAGATCAAGTATCGCAAGACAGCTGCATACGGACACTTTGGCCGCGAAAACGAAGGTTTTACCTGGGAAAATCGCGACAAAGCTGATCTGCTGAAAGACGCTGCCGGTATATAAGCCAGCACCGCACCCCCTAATTTAATTAACTGAAACGGAAAAGACACTAATGAGTGCTGAAGCAGCAACCACTATGTCGGGCGACTATAAAGTTGCTGACATTTCGCTGGCCGCATGGGGCCACAAGGAAATACGCATCGCCGAAACCGAAATGCCCGGTTTGATGGCGATCCGTGAAGAATACGCTGGCAAGAAGCCGCTTGAAGGTGCACGCATCGTCGGCTGTCTGCACATGACTATCCAGACTGCAGTGCTGATCGAAACCCTGGTTGAACTCGGCGCTACTGTGCGCTGGTCTTCATGCAATATTTTCTCAACACAGGATCACGCTGCTGCGGCGATTGCCGATCAGGGCATACCGGTGTTTGCGTGGAAAGGCGAAACTGAAGACGAATTCTGGTGGTGTATTGAACAAACCCTGCGTGGCCCTGACAGCTGGGCACCCAACCTGATTCTTGATGACGGTGGTGACGTTACACAGATCATTCACGACAAATATCCTGAAATGCTGGCTGACATCAAAGGTCTGTCTGAAGAGACCACCACGGGTGTTCATCGCCTGTATGAAATGGCCCGAGAAGGCACATTGAAAGTACCTGCGATCAATGTCAACGATTCAGTTACCAAGTCAAAGTTCGACAACTTGTATGGCTGTCGCGAGTCACTGCTCGACGGTATCAAGCGCGCAACTGACGTTATGATTGCCGGTAAGAACTGCGTTGTGCTGGGTTACGGTGACGTGGGTAAAGGTTGTGCACAGGCGTTCCGCGGCATGGGTGCGACTGTTCTTGTAACCGAAATTGACCCGATCTGCGCACTGCAGGCGGCGATGGAAGGTTATCGTGTCGTGACGATGGACGATGTAGCTGCGGACGCAGACATCTTCGTTACCACCACCGGTAACATCAACGTCATCAGCCACGACCATATGGCGGCGATGAAAGACGAAGCCATCGTCTGCAACATTGGCCACTTCGATAACGAAATCGACGTTGCCAGCCTCAAGCAATATGAGTGGGACAACATCAAGCCACAGGTCGACCATGTGACTTTCCCCGATGGCAAGAAGATCATTCTGCTGGCAGAAGGCCGTCTGGTGAATCTGGGCTGTGCCACCGGCCACCCGAGTTTTGTCATGTCGGCGTCATTCACTAACCAGGTACTGGCACAGATCGAACTGTGGGAGCGCGCGGATCAGTACGATATCGGCGTGCATGTACTGCCCAAGCAGCTCGACGAAAAAGTAGCCAGACTGCACCTGTCAAAGATTGGCGCGAAGCTGACTGAGCTGAATGGCGAGCAGGCGAAGTATCTGGGTCTCGACACAGACGGACCGTACAAACCGGATCATTATCGCTACTAGTGAATAGCCGGTGTACATAAGTGGTAAAGGAAAGGCGCGCCATCGGTGCGCCTTTTGCCTTTTCTCCGCGCCCTGAAAAGTCGGTGTGCGGAGGTGACAATAACTGGTTTTGTGTACCTGTTTGAGGCCGCATAACGCCAAACCCGCGCAAACAACTGAATTTCCGGATTTGGAACCCGCGGCGAAACAGCGTATTCTCCGCGCACTCCCGATAACGTAATGATTGTGGTAAAGAGGCCACTCTAAACTCAAGACACGATGCGACAGAAAGTTTTTGTCAAGACACACGGCTGTCAAATGAACGAGTACGACTCGGCGAAGATGATTGACGTGCTGGATGAGAAATTCGGTGCGGATGTCACCACCGACCCCGAAGAGGCCGATATTCTGCTGGTCAACACCTGTTCGATCAGGGAAAAAGCGCAGGAAAAGGTCTTTTCGCAACTCGGCCGCTGGCGCCCGTTCAAAGAGAAGCGCGACGATGTGATCATCGCCGTTGCCGGTTGCGTTGCCAGTCAGGAAGGGGAGGCATTGCAGCAGCGTGCACCCTATGTCGATGTGGTTGTCGGGCCGCAGACGATTCATCGCCTCGGCGATATGGTCGAGGCCAGTCGTCGCGACGGTCAGTCGCTGGTGGATGTCAGTTTTCCGGAAATTGAAAAATTTGATCGCCTGCCTGAGCCAAAAACAGACGGGCCGACGGCATTCGTATCGATCATGGAAGGCTGCAGCAAGTACTGTAGTTTTTGCGTGGTGCCGTACACCCGCGGCGAAGAAATTAGCCGCCCATTTGACGATGTGGTGGCCGAAGTCGCCCTGCTGGCTGCGCAGGGCGTGCGTGAGGTCAACCTGCTGGGGCAGAACGTCAATGGCTATCGCGGCGACATGCACGATGGGGAAATCGCGGATCTTGCGCTACTGATCTCGGTGGTTGCGGCCATCGATGGCATCGAGCGCATTCGTTTCACCACCTCACACCCGATCGAGTTTGGTGACCGACTGATTCAGGCCTATGCCGAAGTGCCCGAGCTTGCGAGTTTTCTGCATCTGCCGGTGCAGTCCGGTTCAGACCGGATTCTCGCCGCCATGAAGCGCAGCCACACAACGCTTGAGTACAAATCAAAAATCAGGAAGTTGCAGGCCGCCCGGCCGGGTATCTCGCTGTCTTCAGACTTTATCATCGGTTTTCCCGGTGAAACCGACGCTGACTTCGAACAGACCATGGCGTTAATCCGCGACATCGGGTTCGATCAGTCATTTAGTTTTATCTTCAGCGCACGGCCTGGAACACCTGCAGCATCGCTGGAAGATCCAACACCGATCGACACCAAAAAGCAGCGTTTGGCGCATTTGCAAAAAACGATCAATGCGCAGGCCATGGCGATCAGTGAAGGCATGGTTGGCAGTACCCAGCGCATCCTGGTTGAGCGGCCGTCCAGTCGCAACGAAACGGAAATGGCAGGACGCACGGAAAACAACCGGGTGGTGAATTTTCCGGCGGATGAATCGCTGATCGGGAAGTTTGTCGACGTGACCATCACTGAGGCCCGGCCCAACTCGCTACGCGGAGAATTTGTCGCCATCAACGATCCGCTCTATTCGTGAGCAGGGTCGTGAGCAGGGTCGTGAGCAATCTCGTGAGCAACGCATAAGTTTATGGCAAGCATAGAGTTTCAGCTGCAACCGGACGACAACCAGCGACTGGCCAATCTGTGTGGGCAGTTCGATGAGCACCTGCGACAAATTGAGCAGCGGCTCGACATCGAATTGCAAAACCGCGGTGGCAACTTTCGCATTACCGGTGACGAAAAGGTGATTCGCAATGCCTGCAGCGTGTTGCAGAGCCTGTATGACGCCACCGCCAAGGAAGACCTGTCCCCCGAGCGTATCCATTTGTTTTTGCAGGAGAGCAACCTGAGCGCAGACGACGATCAACCCGATATTGACCGCGACTACGACGCCGCTGACATCGCCACGCGTCGTGTCCGAATTCGCTGTCGCGGCACCAATCAAAAGCAGTATGTGCAGAATATCCGCGACTACGACCTGACCTTTGGTATCGGCCCTGCGGGTACCGGCAAAACCTATCTGGCCGTGGCCTGTGCTGTCGAGGCGCTGGAGCGCGAGCAGGTGCGCCGGCTGGTGCTGGTGCGACCGGCGGTTGAAGCGGGTGAGCGGCTGGGCTTTCTGCCCGGTGATCTTACCCAGAAGGTCGACCCGTATCTGCGCCCGATTTACGACGCGCTATACGAGTTTCTGGGCTTCGAGCGCGTGGCCAAACTCATTGAAAAAAACGTTATTGAAGTCGCACCGCTGGCCTACATGCGGGGTCGAACGCTGAACCACTCCTGTGTCATCATGGACGAAGCGCAAAATACGACGGTCGAGCAAATGAAAATGTTCCTCACGCGTATCGGCTTTGGATCCAGTGCGATTGTCACCGGTGACGTATCTCAGATTGACCTGCCTAAACATGTACTGTCCGGGCTGAAACACGTTCGCGGTGTGCTAGAGGGTGTCGAAGGTATCGGTTTTTGCGAATTCAAGGCGCGCGACGTCGTGCGCCATCCGCTGGTGCAGAAAATTGTTAGCGCCTACGATATCGCCGAGAAAAATGAGGCGCCGGACAAGCCAGCAGAAAAAAGCGCCACTAAGCCAAAGCGGGAAGGCACCGACAAACCGGTCAGGAAAAAAGCCACGTCGAAGAAAAACGGCGCAGGCAAGTAGCGTGGCTTCAGAATCCGAGGGTGCAGGGTCGTCTGGCGCAGTGCACATAGAGGTGCAGTGGTCGGTGCAGTCGCGGCAGCACTGTCCCGTGGATGCCGACATCCGCTACTGGGCGCAGGCCGCTCTGTCCGCAGAGATCCTTAACGGCGAGGGCAGCAGTGAGCCCAATGCCGCCGTTGATGGCGGCGACAATTTCGGCGAGCTGACCATTCGCGTGGTCGACAGCGAGGAAATGCGGAGTGCCAACCACCAGTGGCGCGGCCAGGATAAGCCTACCAACGTGCTGTCCTTTCCCTCTGATTTTCCACCAGAAACCGGGCTGACCTACTTTGGTGATATGCTTGTGTGTGCCGATGTGCTGGCAGCTGAGGCGTCAGCGCAGGGCAAAACGGTTGCCGCGCACTGGGCACATATTGTGGTACACGGCACTTTGCATTTGCTCGGATACGATCACATCGATCCGGCTGACGCGGCAGTAATGGAAAAGCGCGAGGTCGAAATTCTGGCTACACTTGGCCTGAGTAACCCCTACATCACTGTCGGAGCAACAGATCATTTCCCTTTGGAGGTCAGTAAAAGCTGATGGCGCAAGAGTCTGCTGAGCAGTCCAGAAGTCTTGTTGAACGTATCCGCCATGCAATCAACGGTGACGATGAGCCGCGCGATGTTAATGAGTTGAAAACTGTGCTTCGCGATGCAGCTGATCGCGACATAGTCAGTGACGACACAATGACCATGCTCGACGGCGTGTTCGACGTGGCCGTTATGCGAGTACGCGACATCATGATTCCCCGCGCCCAGATGGTTGTCGTCGAAATGGACGAGGACCTCGACAACATACTGCCTACCATTATTGAATCGGGGCACTCGCGCTTTCCGGTGATTGGCGAAAATCGGGATGAAATCCTCGGTGTGTTACTCGCCAAAGACCTGCTGCGTTTCTCGCTGCCGGGCAAGCGTTCGTCATTTAATTTAAAAGAGCTGGTGCGCGCACCGGTGTTTACCCCGGAAAGCAAACCGCTCAACGTACTGCTGACAGAATTTCGCGCCAACCATAATCACATGGCGATCGTCGTGGATGAATATGGCGGTGTCGCCGGCATTGTCACGATTGAAGACGTACTCGAAGAGATCGTTGGTGAAATAGACGACGAACACGATGCCGAAGAAGACGCCAACATTCGCAAGCACGATGAATACGGCTATACCATCAAGGCACTTACACCGATAGAAGAATTCAATGAAGAACTCGGTGCCAGTCTCTCCGACGACGAGTTCGATACCATCGGTGGTCTGGTCATGCGACAGATTGGGCACATGCCTAATCAGGGTGAGCAAACGCAGATTGATCGCTTTCACTTTAAGGTGCTGTCGGCCGAGTCGCGACGCATCCATCTGTTGCAGGTCACCACGGAAGAAGAGCGTGGCGAATAAGCCTGCAATGGTTGGTGTAACTCCGTATTATCGCGGCGCGTTTACCGTTGCCTGACACGAAAGACTCGCTGACTGACGCTCAGCCTCCCCGAAACCCAGCAGCTTCTGTGACGGAGCCTGCTTCCGCATCAGCATCAAACTCGCGCTGGTTATTATCGCTGCTGTCACTGCTTAGCGGGGCGGCTGCAGTGTTGGCGTTCGCACCGTTTGAGCTGTGGCCACTGTTGCCTTTTTGTATTGCGGTTGTCTTCAGTGTTGTCTACCGCAGCGCGTCGCCACGCCAATCCTTCCTGCACGGTTATCTGTTTGGCATGGGGTACTTTGGTGCCGGCGTTTACTGGGTGTACTACAGCCTGCATTTGTTCGGTGACGCCATAGCACCACTGGCGGCGGTAGGCACGTTTTTGTTTGTTGCGGCCCTCGCGTTCTTTCCCGCTTTTTTCGCGTTGATGGCATATCGGTTAAAAGGGCTTGCCGCAGGTTCAGACATAATAACCCAGGCGCGTTCACGTACATTGTGGATGCTGCTGGTGGCGCCGGCTGCATGGGTGTTCATTGAATGGATTCGCAGCTGGATGTTTACCGGCTTTCCATGGCTCAGCCTCGGTTATGCAACCCTGCATTCACCTATTGCCGCTTATGCGCCGGTTGGTGGTGTATTTCTTAACTCCCTGATGGTGGCTTTCTGCGCCGGTGCGGTTGCATTGTTTGGCAGTATGTTGTTTGCAAAGCGCTGGTATGCACTGCACGCGCTTGCAGCAGCGGGCTTCGTTGGGGCAATAGTCGCGGGTGGTCTGTTGCTCGACAGGGTGCAGTGGACCACAGTGGCCGGTGATCCGGTCCGTGTGAAAATGGTGCAGGGCAATATCAAGCAGGAACTCAAGTTTGTACCAAACCTGCTGCAGGACTCGCTGGATCTTTATTCATCCATGAGCTTCAGCGATGATGAAGCAGATACTCCGGAGTTGATCATCTGGCCGGAGAGCGCGATACCGGCGTTCTTTTCCGATGTACAGGGCTGGATTGACGGGTTTGTCGAAGAGGCAAACCGTCGCGGCACTACAGTGATCAGCGGTGGCTTCCTGGCCAACGAAGACTACACGGAATACTACAACGCCATCAAAGTGCTCGGCGGTACCGAGGCGCAATCCTATACCAAGCGACACCTGGTGCCGTTTGGCGAATTTATGCCATTTCGATCCTTACTCAGCCTGCTGGCGCGCTATATCATGATCCCGATGTCAGACCTGACGGCAGGGCACGGACCGATAACACCAATCGAAGTGAACGGTATCCACTATGGCATGTCTATTTGCTATGAAGATGCCTTCGGCGAGGAAATGAAGGTACAGTTACCTCTGGCCAATGTATTGATTAACGTCAGTAACGATGCATGGTTTGGTGATTCAACAGCACCGCACCAGCATCAGGAAATCGCTGCGATGCGCGCGCTTGAATTTCAGCGGCCCATGTTGCGGGTCACCAATACGGGTATATCATCGATGATATCCCGTCACGGCGAGATTGTAGTGTATGGTCCGCAGCACGAAGCCGTAGCGCTTGATGTCGAAGTAGTACCGCGCAGCGGATCGACACTGTTTGTAACCGTAGGCAACTGGCTGGTTGTCGCACTGGTGTTGTTAATCCTGTTGTGGCGCTGGGTTGCTATCAGGTTTTAACCTACTCTGAAAATATTGGCATGAGAGGCTTTGATGACACAAACAACACCTCTTTATCAGTCCCACATTGACGCTGGCGGCAAGCTTGTCGAGTTCTCCGGCTGGCAGTTACCCATTCACTACGGTTCCCTCATTGCAGAGCACAAGGCGGTGCGAGAGCAGGTCGGCATGTTCGATGTTTCGCACATGACCGTTGTCGACATCAGCGGCCCCGACGCCTTTGTACTGCTTCAAAAACTCCTGAGTAATGATGTCGGCAAGCTGACCGCACAGGGTGAGGCACTCTACAGCTGCATGCTGAACGAACAGGGCGGTATCATCGATGATCTGATCGTGTATTTTATGCAGCCACAGCGCTACCGATTGGTGGTTAATGCCGCCACGCGAGTGAAAGACCTCGAATGGATCAATACCCAGTCTGAATCGTTTGACGTTGTGGTTGAAGAGCAACCCGAGCTTGCCATGATCGCAGTGCAGGGGCCGACATCACTGAATGCGCTGCAAACGGCGCTGTCCGCTTTTTTAGCGGGCAATACCGCGAGTAATGCAGCCAGTGTATGTGAGCAGGTGGCATCTCTGCCCAGATACCATGCTTGCGAGTTGCAGGCCCTTTTTATTGCAGCCACTGGCTACACCGGCGAGCTCGGTTACGAAATAGCCCTGCCGGCAGGACAGGCCGCGCAGTTGTGGCAGTGTCTGATCGACGCCGGTGTACAACCGTGTGGTCTGGGTGCGCGAGATACACTGCGGCTTGAAGCCGGCATGAGTCTATACGGCAGTGACATGGATGAAAGCAACACACCCTATAGCTCGGCGCTGGGCTGGACAGTGGCGTGGCAACCACTGGAACGGCAGTTTAATGGTCGTGAAGCACTGGCTGATGAACACGCACATGGTGCAACACAGAAGCTTTGCGGTATTGTACTGGATGAAAAAGGTGTGCTGCGAGGCGGACAGTTACTATATCAGGGTGATCAGTCGATTGGCGTGATCACCAGTGGTACCTTTTCACCGACGCTTAAAAAGTCTATTGCTTTCGGTCGAATCGAAGCCACACACAGCGGCGATTGTACGGTGCAGATTCGACAAAACCGGCTGCCGGTACGAATCACCGGCAGAGTGTTTGTTCGCCATGGCACGCCGGCCTGAATACAGTATCTATTTAAAATAACCGGGGGGTTAGATAATGAATGTTCCAACCGAACTGAAATACACACAGTCACACGAGTGGGTGCGTCTGAATGACGATGGTTCGATAACCGTTGGCATCACCGATCATGCGCAGGAGCAACTCGGCGATCTGGTGTTCGTCGAAACACCATCAGTGGATGCCGAGGTCAGTGCTGAAGATGCTGTCGCTGTGGTTGAATCCGTTAAAGCGGCGTCGGATATTTACGCGCCTGTATCGGGTTCCATCGCGGAGACCAACGCTGCACTCGCCGACGAGCCCGAGCTTGTCAATGGCGACCCGTACAACAAAGGCTGGCTGTTTCAGATGCAACCGTCAGATGGCACCGAAATCGAGCAGTTGCTCGATGCCGAGGCATACGAGGCATTCGTCAGCTCGGAGTCCTAAACGCCGTTTTTTGTTCCGTGTGTTTCAGTACATTCATTGATAAAAAAGAGACAGCCAATAGTCTAACCATAAGCCACCAGCGTTAAATAACCTGACGAGGGGTACATGACAGACTTATTTCAACGGCGCCACATAGGCCCCGCCGAGACTGATGTTCAACTGATGCTACAGCGCATTGGTGTTGGTACGCTTGATGAGCTGATGGATCAGGTTGTGCCGTCTGGCATTCGCGATGACACACCTCTCAGCCTGCCGCCACCGCTGTCTGAAAAGCAGGCGCTGCATGAGCTGCAGCGCCTTGGGCAAATGAACACTGTCGTGCAGTCGATGATCGGGCAGGGGTACTTCGGCACGATTCTGCCAGCCGTTATACAACGTAACGTACTTGAAAACCCCGCATGGTACACCGCGTATACGCCTTATCAGCCAGAGATTTCACAGGGGCGGCTCGAGGTACTGTTTAACTTTCAAACCCTGGTGGCCGAGCTAACCGGGTTACCCATCGCCAATGCGTCAATGCTTGATGAGGCCACTGCCGTGGCCGAGGCAATGACGATGTGCTATCGCGCGCAACGGGGAAAAAAGCGTACTGTGCTGGTGTCAGCGCAGTGTTATGCCCAAACGCTGGATGTTATTCGTACCCGTGCAGAACCGCTCGATATTAATATCGCACTGATAAACGATGCCGAAAGCGTTCAGTTTACCGGTGATGAATGTGCCGTTATATTGCAAAGCCCTGACACAAACGGTGTCATAAGAGACTATGGCGCACTGGCAAAGGCAGCTCACGAGCATGGAGTAATGGTGGTGCTGGCAACAGATCTGCTGGCGCTTACCATGACCAAATGCCCGGCTGATATGGGAGTCGATATCGCAGTCGGCAGCGCGCAGCGTTTTGGTGTGCCAATGGGCTTTGGCGGCCCACATGCCGCATTCTTTGCCACCACAGAAAAGTATAAACGCAACATACCTGGCCGGTTGGTAGGGCTGTCTGTTGATGCGAGTGGTCAACCTGCCTATCGCCTGGCGCTGCAAACTCGTGAACAACACATTCGCCGCGAGAAAGCGACGTCGAATATCTGTACCGCACAGGCATTGCTGGCCATTATCGCGACACTCTACGCTCAGTATCATGGGCCGCAGGGCTTACAGCGCATTGCCACGCGTGTTCACCGTATGCTGACTGTGCTGGTTGACAGGCTTCGCGCTGCAGGCTTTGAGCTGTCTGCAGCTGACAGGTTTGATACCGTTGCGATACCTGTGACAAGCGCCCGTGACACAGTAGCCCTGGCAGAGCAGCAGGGGATAAACCTGCGATTCATCGATGACCACACCGTCGGCGTATCTTTCGATGAGACCACCACGCTCGACTGTCTGAACACTGTGCTTAAGGTTTTAGCCGGCACTGCAGCAGAGCCGGTTGATGAGCAAGCACTTGAACGTACCTCACTATCGATAGCAGGTTCGCTGCAGCGAAATGCTGCTTTCTTAACGCAACCAGCATTTAACGACTACCACTCCGAAACACAGATGATGCGTTATATGCAGACGCTGGCTGATCGTGATCTGGCCTTAAACCGTGCCATGATTCCGCTTGGCTCCTGCACCATGAAGCTCAACGCTGCGGCGGAAATGGCGGCGGTAACCTGGCCTGCGTTCAGCGATATACATCCGTTTGCGCCACCGCATCAGACTCGCGGTTATACGCAACTGATTACCGATATCGAAGCCATGCTGTGTGCCTGCACCGGTTACGATGCCGTGTCCGTGCAGCCCAATGCCGGCAGTCAGGGAGAGTATGCCGGGCTGCTTGCGATCAAGGCGTATCACGCCAGCCGCGGTGACGAACAACGCGACATTTGCCTCATTCCACAGTCTGCGCACGGCACCAACCCGGCCAGCGCACAAATGTGTGGTATGCGTGTGGTTGTGGTTGGCTGTGATGATAACGGCAATATTGATCTGGCTGATCTCGACCGCAAGATTGCCGAACACAACGATACCATCGGCGCCATTATGATCACCTATCCGTCGACGCATGGCGTGTTCGAAAACCACGTGACCACAGTTTGCGAACGCATCCACAATGCCGGTGGTCAGGTGTATATCGATGGCGCAAACTTTAATGCGATGGTGGGTGTCGCACAGCCCGGTAAGTTTGGCGGTGATGTATCACACCTTAATCTGCACAAGACCTTTTGCATACCGCATGGTGGCGGTGGCCCCGGAGTTGGGCCGATTGGCGTGCGCTCGCACCTGGCGCCATTCCTGCCGGGCCATCGACAACTGCAACACTATGCAGATAATCCTTCAGCCAACACAGTCAGTGGTGTGGTCAGTGCAGCGCCGTGGGGCAGTGCGCTGATACTAACCATCACGTGGATGTACATTCGCATGATGGGCGCTGCCGGACTTCGTGAAGCAACGCGCCATGCAATCCTCAATGCAAACTACATTGCCTGTCGGCTGAACGATAAGTACCCGGTGCTGTACCACGGTGAGCATGGCTATGTGGCACACGAGTGCATACTCGATACCCGTGTACTCAAAGAAAACACTGACGTATCTGTTGATGATATCGCCAAGCGGCTGATTGACTATGGCTTTCACGCGCCAACCATGTCGTTTCCGGTCGCGGGTACGTTAATGGTAGAGCCAACCGAAAGCGAACCGCTCAGTGAGATCGATCGATTCTGCGAGGCCATGGAGTCAATCTATCGCGAGTACGAAGAGGTTCTGGCAGGCAGAATGCCTGTCGATGACAACCCGTTGTGCAACGCCCCGCATACAGCTGCAACCGCGATGGCCGATGTGTGGGAGCATCCTTATACCCGTGAACAGGCGGTGTTTCCGGTGAAGGTAGCTGCGGACAGCAATAAATACTGGCCGCCGGTCAGCCGCGTTGACAATGTACACGGCGACAAAAACCTGGTGTGCACCTGTCCGCCGATAGCCGAGTATGCTGACGCTTAAGAATAGCTAGCGCGACGTTGCATGTATGGCGAGTGTAAACCCGGCGCTCTTTACGGGCTCTATTTCATTGACCAAATCTGCGTATGTCAGCGGGTTTTCAGCCAGCCACTGCTCGGGCAATGTGATGATAAGACTGGTCGGCGTCACTGATATCGTCAGCGGTGGCGGCGCACTTGTGGCACGTGTGCGGTGAAACAAAACCGCCAGTCTGAGTATTACCAGAAGGTGACAGAATTTGTCCCGGTGACTGGCGCTTAGTCGATTAACAATACCGGTTGCCACCTTGCGGCGGTGGTATCGCACCAGGCCAGCCAGCATGTTTTGATCGTTGCGTGAAAAGCCGAGCATGTCAGCGTTGCTGAGCAGGTAGTCACCGTGTTTGTGGTATTGCACGTGTGCGACCGACAAACCAATCTCGTGCAATGCACAGGCATAGTGCAGTGCCGGGCGATGCCACTCGTCATCGAGGCCCCATGCGCGCTTAACCGCATCGAATATCGCATCGGCTGTGGCGTTAACGCGAGCTGCCTGCTCCTTGTCAATTTGAAAACGACGCTGCATATCAGCGATAGCATTAAAACGAACATGTTCGTTTAACTTCTTGCCGGCCAGATCAACAATAACACCCTCACGCAATGCCGAGTGCGAGACGTTCATGAAGTCTATTTCCAGTGACCGAAAGGTCGCAATCAACACCGCCAGGCCACCCAGTATTACAGCGCGTCGGTCATCGCTGATAGGGGAAATCGACGACAACACGTCGGCGCCTTTTTTTAACAGGTGCTTGCGAGCGTCTTCCAGTGCCTCTGCGCTGATACCCTGCTTGCTGTAGCCCAGTGCAATTAGCATTCGTTCCACTGCTTTAATGGTGCCGGAAGAGCCGATACATACATCCCATCCGGCGCTGCGGTACTGGCTTGAAATCGCGCGCAGCTCAAGCTGCGATTTTCGTATCGCTTTTTCAAACTGTTTGCTGATGCTGTCGTCGTTGCTGAACCACTTTTGCGTTGCGCTGACGCAACCCATGTTTACACTATCCATAATCACCGGGTTAATGCCGGTGCCAATGATCAACTCGGTACTGCCACCACCGATATCTATAACCAGTCTTTTTCGGTTGTCGTGTCTGCCGTAGACAATACCGGTATAAATCAGCCGGGCCTCTTCGCGCCCTGAAATAATATTGATTGGTGCACCCAGTATCGACTCAGCACGCTCGTTGAATTCAAGGGCATTGCGCGCGCGTCGCAACGTGTTAGTGCCAACACCTCTTACCTGCGATGGTGGCACGCCGCGCAGTCGATGCTGAAAGAGTTCCAGGCACTTCAGCGCACGGTCCATTGTCTCCGGTGTAATATTGTTTTTATCGTCGAGTCCCGAGCCAAGCCTGACCGGACGACGCAGCTTGTCAATCATCTGCAGGTGCGTTGAGGTTGCACCGGCGACTGCCATATGAAAACTGTTGGAACCTAAATCAATAGCTGCAAAGGTGTTTTCTGCAGTAATTTCACCACTCATACAATCTGCCCTGCGGTTACTCTGTCACGACCGGCGATGTCGGTATAGGTTTGAACATTGCGGTACCCGGCCTTCTGAAAGATTGTCCGCACCGCATGGCCCTGTTGTACGCCGTGTTCAATCATCAGTCTGCCATCTGTGCGAAGGTAGTTACGTGCACACTGCGCTATCTCTGTTATATCCGCCAGTCCATCGTCGGCCGCCACCAGTGCCTGGCGCGGTTCGTGTGCTAGTGTGGCCAGGTGTGCATCGTCCATTGCCAGATAGGGTGGGTTGCTGACAATCAACTGCCAGCCGCCTTCAGGAATCTGTTGCAGGTGTTGAAACCAGTATGACAGCCGAAACGTGACCGTTGTGTTCAGACGCCTGGCATTGTTACGAGCAATATCCAGTGCCATCACACTATTGTCGGTTGCCCATACATCAATCTGCTGGTTGCCTGCACTGTTATCTTCCATAGCTTTTGCAATGCTGATCGCAATGGCACCGCAACCGGTACCCAGATCGAGCACCGGGCCGGGTGTTGTCGATAACTGATCGATTGCCAGTTGTACCAGTGTTTCAGTATCGCTGCGAGGTACCAGCGTATCGGTGGTTACAACAAAAGGCATAGACCAAAACTCTTTGATACCCGTTATATACGCGACCGGGCAGCCGCCGGCACGCCGCTCGACGTACTGCATATACGCGTCGCAGACGGTTGCATCGGGCGTGCGTTCAGGCCACGTATAAAGATAACTGCGGTCTTTGCCAAGCGCATGAGCCAGTAATACTTCCGCATCCAGACGTGCGCTGTCGGATGCGGTTTGCAATGCGTCGGTTGCCTGCTTAAGCAGCGTCTGTATATAGGCCAGCGGCACGGTTGCAGCGTTTTTCAATCGCCCATTTCAGCAAGCAGGTCCGCCTGGTGTTCCGCCAATAGCGGATCGATGACTTGCTCGAGTGCTCCGTTGGCAATCTCTTCGAGTTTGTACAGAGTCAGGTTGATACGATGATCAGTGACACGACCCTGCGGAAAATTATAAGTACGTATGCGCTCCGAACGATCGCCGCTGCCAACCTGCAAACGTCTTGACTCCGTTTGCTCTGCCAGTTGCTTTTCTACTTCGTCGTTAAGCAGTCTGGCCTGCAGCAACGACATCGCGCGTGCGCGGTTCTTGTGTTGTGAACGTTCGTCCTGACACTCAACCACAATGCCAGTCGGTATATGCGTTATGCGTATCGCCGAGTCGGTTTTGTTGACGTGCTGACCACCTGCGCCACTGGCGCGGTAGGTGTCTATGCGCAAATCAGCCGGGTTGATGTTTACCTCTTCCACCTGTTCGACTTCCGGCAATACAGCAACAGTTGCCGCCGACGTATGAATACGCCCCTGTGATTCAGTCTCCGGTACGCGCTGTACACGGTGTGCACCCGACTCAAACTTCAGCCGTGAAAACACCCCGTTGCCTTCCAGTCGTGCCACCACTTCCTTGTAGCCGCCGTGTTCACCTTCGCGCTCACTGATCAGCTCAACACGCCAGCCCTGACCCTCTGCATAGCGTGAGTACATTTTAAAAAGATCGCCCGCAAAGATCGCTGCTTCATCGCCACCGGTACCGGCTCTGATTTCGATAAACACATTGTTTTCGTCACGGGGGTCACGCGGTAGTAACAGCTTTTGCAGTTCAAGGCCCAGCGTCTCCAGTGCGGTTTCAGCCGTACTGATTTCGTCTTTGGCCATTTCCCGCATTTCCGGATCAGGGTCCTCGGCCATTTCACGTGCACTGGCGAGGTCTTCGGTTGTGCGGTTGTAATCGGCATAGGTTTTCACCACCGGTTCCAGCTGCGAATACTCTCGCGACAGATCGCGGAACCGGTTCTGATCGGCAATGGTGTCGGCATCGCCCAGCAGCGCCGCTATTTCTTCGTGGCGTTCGCTAACGCTTTCGAGTTTGGCTTTTATCGAGTCTTTCAACGCTTATTGCATCCGGGCTCAGTTAGTCGGGAAGGCTTGTAGTACGGGGGAGCATGTTCGTCGTTACTTTCGGTCACGACAGGTCACAACGACCGATGAGCGTAGCTAAGTAAACCCGCTGTCGGTTTTTGTCGGCTGTCTGTGCTCGCCTTGCGCAGCTTTTTTGCGCCCGCTATTTTCGGCGCCTTTGCGTGGCCTGTCGAGTGTGGCGTGGCCGTCGAGGTTGAACAGTTTGCGTGCGGTATCGACGGTTTCTTCGTCACCGGCTTCACTGGCAGCACGCAACTGTGATGACGGTGCGTGTAGCAGTTTATTGGTGTAGGTGTGCGAGAAATACTTCAGTGCTTTCTCGGCCGGCTCACCGCGCTCCAGCATGGCCATCGCCTGTTGCAGTGTATCGCGCTGTAACTGACTGACCTGTGTACGCAAGTCGGCGATAGTAGCGTCGGCGTGCAGGCCGCGCAGCTTGCGCATAAAGTTCTGTGCCTGGTGATCAATAATCGACTCGGCTTTCAGAGCGGCTTCCTTGCGCGCCTGCATGCCCTGATCGATGATCTCGGTCAGGTCGTCCACGGTGTACAAAAACACATCGTCAAGCTGACCAACCTGGGTTTCAATATCCCGCGGCACGGCGATATCGATCATCGCCATGGGCTGATGTCGGCGTTCTTTCAGCGCCTGTTCCACAGCGCCTTTGCCAAGTATCGGCAGTTGCGAAGCCGTGGACGAGATGGTGATGTCAGCGCTGGCCAGCACCGATGGAATCTGGCTCAGCGTGGTGGCGGTTGCACCGTAGCGTTCAGCTAATTGCTCGGCCCGCTCAAGCGTACGATTCGCGATGACTACGCTGCCAATACCGGATGACTGCAGATGCTGTAGTGCCAGTTCAATGGTTTCGCCCGCGCCGATAAGCAGAGCGGTGCGCTTGTCGAAATCTCCGAATATCTGTTTGGCAAGTGACACTGCGGCAAACGCCACTGACACCGGGCTTGCGCCGACCGCTGTATCCGTCCGCACCTGCTTGGCGACATTGAAGGCCGACTGAAACAGCAGCGACAGGTGTTTCCCCACCGTGCCCGACTCACCGGCGTCGCGGTACGCCTGTTTGATCTGGCCGAGAATTTGCGGCTCACCCAGAATTAGAGAGTCCAGACCGCTGCACACGCGCATCAGGTGGTGGGCCGCCTGCTGGTCGTAGTGCGTAAAAAGGAATGGCGAGAAGGTGTTGTCAGGTTCGCGATGGTAGTGGTGCAGCCAGTCAATCAACTCCGGCGTGCGCGTGTCTTCCATGCCGCAATAGATTTCGGTGCGGTTGCAGGTGGAGACGATAGTGGCTTCAGGCACGCTCAATTCACCACGCAGCGCGCGCAACGCATCGCCAATGCGCTCTGGCGCAAAGGTAATGCGTTCTCTGACCTCAACGGGCGCAGTATTGTGATTTAAGCCAACGGCAACGAGCGACATGGGGTCAATATTAGCAAATTTGGTCTGGCCTGCGGGCGTGTGCGGTTAAAAGCACTCTCGGCTGGCGGCTGCTCAAAGCGCAGTGCGCGCGCGGAGACATGAGAGCGTGTGTTGAAACGTCAATTGCCGAATGTCCCGGCCCTGTCGGCGATGTTGTATGCTATTGAGTTTAGATGACTTTCCTGTTTGTACGCTGGTGACAGCGGATAGTTTGTTGCAATAGTTGTCAAAGATCACAGGTTAACTGAAACTTTGGAAATCTCCGATGGTGCAGCAGTCTTGAAAACGATTACCTACAGAGCGCTGATTGCGACTGTGCTTGGTGTGGCGCTGGGTGCCTGCAGCACAATTACCAACGCCCAGGCGCGACTGATGTCGCTGGCCCAGTCCACATCGCTGGCCACGCCTTCCCGCCAGGCCGCCGGACCGGTTCGCCGCGCGAGCCCGATGACAGAACGTCAGGAGGCAGATTTGGTTTACAAGATTCTGGCTGCTGAAATTGCCGGGCGACGTGGGCGCGTGGACCTTGCGGCGCAAAACTATTCCGATGCAGCCAACGCCACGGATGACCCGCGGGTGTCTGAGCGTGCGGTCAAGCTGGCTCTGTACAGCCGCGATTTTGATCGTGCGGACGGTGCCGTCAGGCGTTGGGTTGAGCTCGAGCCCGACAGCGTTGATGCATGGCAGCATCGGGCGCAGGTGTCGCTGCGGCAGAAGAACGTCGACGACACCACCAATGCGCTGGAGCAGGTTATTAATCTGTCCGACGAGCCACCGTCAATGGTAATCGGCAACGTGGTGAATTCGATCCTGCGCCAGTCAGATTCCGAGGTCGGAGCTCAGGTGCTTGATCAGCTCGGTGAGCGTTTTCCCGACAGCGCCGACACGCAATATGGCATTGGCCGCTTCGCCATGTCCAGAGGTGAGCGCGAAACGGCACTGAAAGCATTCGAGAAAGCACTGGAGATTGACCCGGACAACGTCGAGGCACTGTTGTCCCGCGCTCGACTGCAGGTGGAAACCGGCAATGTCGATGACGCGTTGCAGCCGGTTGAAGATTTCCTGGCCAGCAATGACGACAACGTCGCCGGCCAGCTTGGTTATGCGCGGCTGCTGGTGGAGGCCGGTAAATACGAACGCGCCACCACCCGTTTTGACATCATTTCAGAACAGTTTCCGGACGACGCCGATGCGTTCCTGACCATTGGTCTGCTGGCCCTTGAGATCAAGCGGGTCAGACAGGCGGAAGAGTATCTGGAGCGCGTGATTGAGCTCGACCAGCACCTCGACGAAGCTTACTACTACCTCGCCAGAATTTCCGATAGCGGTCGCGACTACCAAAAAGCCATTGACCGTTATCAGTCAGTGCAGGGTGGCGATAACTTCTTCAGTGCACAGATTCGTTCCGCCGAATTACACGGTTTGGTGGGCGAGGTTGAAAAGGGGCGAGAGTTAATCACCAACCTCAAAACCTACACCGACGAGCCGGCCATACAAATTGAGCTGATCACCTCGGAAAGCCGTCTGCTCAACAGCGACGATCAGCACGAAGAATCCCTGTCAGTGCTGTCAGACGGACTCAGTCGCTACCCGGATGATGCCTCACTGCTGTACGCCCGCGCACTGGTTGCCGAGCGCCTCGACAAGCGCGAGATGTTCGAAGCGGATCTGCAAAAAGTGATAACCGCTCAGCCTGATAATGGCTATGCGCTCAATGCGCTCGGTTACTTTCTGGTGGATCGCAACGAACGTCTCGATGAAGCAGAAAAGTACCTGACTCGTGCCATCGAACTGCAGCCTTCTGACCCTGCCATCATTGATAGCGTCGGCTGGCTTTACTATCGCCAAAAGCGCTACGACGAAGCCATAGAAATGCTCCGCAAAGCCTATGACATTCTGCCGGATGCTGAAATTGCCGCCCACCTTGGTGAGGTACTTTGGGTGACTGGTGACGAAGCCAGCGCGACCCAGGTGTGGGAGGAAGCCCTGAAAACATCGCCTGATGACGATGTGCTCAACGAAGTCATGCAGAAGTACCTGCGCTGAAGATCAACGTGCTGACTTTGTATCCCATCGCCGCCGGACAGGTGTGGCTGTCACGCCTGTGTCTCATTGTGTTGATTGGCTTGCTGGTCGGCTGTCAAAGCCTGCGCAAGGCTCCTGAAGAAGAAGCACCACCGGCCACTGAGGCAGACATCGCCGAGCGTGAAAGTCGACTGCAGGCATTCAAACCATGGCGAGCGTTTGGTTCATTGGTTATCGACTCGGAGTCCGAGGGCATCTACAACGTCTCCTTCACATGGGACGTCGCTGCAGACGGCTTTCAGATCAAACTGTTCGGGCCGCTTGGGCTGCAGCAATACCAGGTGTCGGAAGACGTTAACGGCGCAGAGCTGATTGCCGATGGCGACCGACTTACTGGTTACTCAGCCGAGTATCTATTGCGCCAGGCGCTCGGTGTCGACATACCATTGCGGCATATGCAGTCGTGGGCTGTTGGGTTACCGCTGGAAGCACAACAGGTTGAGCGAGACAGGCGAGGGCGGTTAAGCAAACTTGTGCACGAGGCCAGCTTCGGTGCCACCGAGGCGTGGGAAATTGAATACCAGCGCTACAGTCGTTTTGAAGACCTTGATCTGCCGAGAACCATCGTGGTTGCCGGTGACGGTGTGGAGATTCGCCTGTCCGTAAAGCGTTGGTTAAAGCCCGAGACTACCGACAACGGTCGTCTGGCAATACCGGGCATCAGCAGTTAAGCACAGGTATTAGCACGGGTTCATTCAAGCCACGGGTTCAATCAAGCGTTGACGGATATTCAATCTCAAGCCTGGCCCAGTCCGGCCAAGTTAAACCTGTTTCTGCATATTACCGGGCGTCGCGAAGACGGCTATCACAACCTGCAGTCTGCGTTTCAACTGATCGACTTTGGCGACACCCTGTTAATCAGCCATCGCGACGATGGTCAGATCGTATTTCGCTGCGACGATGCCTCCCTGGAGTCGCCGGATAATCTGGTGTGTCGTGCTGCGCGCGCCTTGTTGCAAACCCCTGCGGCGCAAAAAAAACTTAGCGGCGGTGGTGCGCACGGTGCCAACATCACCTTGCAAAAGCGACTGCCGATGGGTGCCGGGCTCGGTGGTGGCAGCTCAAATGCAGCAACTGCACTGGTAGCGTTAAACCAGCTGTGGCAACTGCAATGCACGTCGACCGAGCTTGAAACAATAGCGCTGTCGCTTGGCGCGGACGTACCAGTGTTTGTGCGTGGTGCAAGTGCCTGGGCCGAAGGCGTTGGGGAAATATTGCAACCGCTTGTGTTGCCGCCGCGATGGTTTGTCGTGTTAAACCCCGCTGTTCACATCAGCACAGCCGAACTCTTTAACGATAGACAATTGACACGTGATTGCTCACCGATCACAATACGCGCCTTCCAGGACGGAGAGCCAACGCAAAACGTGTTTGAGGCAGTAGTTTGCAGGCGGTACCCGGAAGTCAAAAACGCACTGACAATTCTGGAACAGGCTGTCTCGGCGTGTAACGCACCCAGAACCACAGGATCTGGAATGACAGGCCCCAGAATGACAGGTACCGGTTCATCTGTTTTCGTCGCCTGTGATACTGAGGACATGGCACGTAAAGTGTTTGCCGGCGTAAGAGAGCGTTTACCAAAGATGCATTGCATCGAAGCAAACGGTAACGCTTCAGAAGCGCAGTCCACGATACCATGCGGTTTTGTGGCACAAGGCATCGATCAGTCTCCGCTGCACGAGGTACTTGCGTAAACTGATTGGCATGCTAAAAAAGCGCTACGCAAAAAATTTTTGCGGATGCCTGTAGCATTGCTTGTTATCATAGCCGCGGTGGCAACAGCCGAACGCGGTGTACAGTTGCAGTGCTTTAGTTTCAGGACAGGTGGCGGCAGGAGGAGTAGTAAGCCGCAACACAGCAGTACGTAGTCAGTCTATATTGGGGCGTAGCCAAGCGGTTAAGGCACCGGGTTTTGATCCCGGCATGCGTAGGTTCGAATCCTACCGCCCCAGCCATATCCTAAACCGAAGCAGGCGGGTTGTTTGGTGTCGGAATCAAGCATGATGGTGTTCTCTGGCAGGGCCAATCCGGCCTTAGCCCAAAAAATCGCCGACCAACTAAGAATACCGCTGGGCAAAGCGTCCGTTGCAGCGTTCGCTGACAGCGAGACCGCGGTAGAAATACTCGAAAACGTTCGCGGGCGGGATATCTTCCTTATCCAGACCACCTGCAACCCCACCAACCACAACCTGATGGAAATGCTCATCATGGTGGATGCGTTTCGTCGCGCATCGGTTGAGCGTATCACCGCTGTTATGCCTTACTTCGGTTACGCCCGTCAGGACCGCCGCGTCCGCTCGGCGCGCGTCGCAATCTCTGCCAAGCTGGTGGCTAATATGATTGCCGTGGCAGGTGTCGACAGAGTGCTCACCGTTGACGTACACGCCGAGCAGATACAGGGTTTCTTTGATATTCCCGTTGATAATGTCTATGCATCACCGCTGTTGTTGGGTGATATCTGGCGGCAAAAGCACCAAAACCTGATCGTCGTTTCACCAGATGTCGGCGGTGTTGTTCGTGCACGTGCTGTCGCGAAGCAACTCGATGACGCTGACCTCGCCATCATCGACAAACGTCGGCCGCAGGCCAACATGGCGCAGGTGATGCACATCATTGGCGACGTCGCCGGTAAAACCTGTGTCATCATCGACGACATGGTCGATACCGCCGGCACGCTGTGCAAGGCAGCCGACGCGTTGAAAGATCACGGTGCGGGTAAGGTGGTGGCATATGCCACACACGCGGTACTGTCCGGCCCCGCTATCGACAACCTGTCCGAGTCACAGATCGACGAGATCGTTGTCACCGACACCATCCCGCTGTCTGAAGCAGCGCAGGGCTGCGGAAAAATCCGCCAGCTCTCCGTTGCCAATATGCTGGCTGAAACCATCCGACGCATCCACGCAGAGGAATCTGTCAGCTCGATTTATATGGATTAACCAGCGAATACCCGGGCGGTGTCACAGCCAGCCAGGGCTGTTTAGCTGGCTATTAAGCCAAACTTTGTTATACTGATCGGCTTGCGTTCTTTTGGTCGCGAATGAACGCATGTCTATTTTTTCTATCATCCTGTAAGGACTAAACCCCATGAGCCTCGAATTTGTTTTGAGTGCGGAAGTGCGCAGTGACTATGGTAAAGGTGCGAGCCGCCGCCTGCGTAAAGCCGCCAAGTTTCCCGGTATTGTCTATGGTGGTGGTAACAACCCCACGCCGATATCGCTGGACCACAACGAAGTGATGAATAACCTCCAGCATGAAGCGTTTTTCTCGCACATTTTAACGCTTGATATCTCCGGCACTAAAGAACAGGCCATCATCAAAGACATCCAGCGCCACCCGTTCAAGCAGCAGATACTGCACATCGACTTTCAGCGCGTTGTCGCGAACGAAGCGCTGTCTGTGAAAGTGCCGCTGCACTACATCAATGAAGAGGCGTGCGTTGGCGTTAAGCAGGAAGGCGGCACACTGAATCGCATTGAAACTGAAATCAGTGTGAGCTGTCTGCCGAAAGACCTGCCTGAGTACATCGAGGTAGACGTCGCCGAACTCGCACTGGGTCAAACCATGCACCTGTCAGACGTTAAGTTGCCAGAGGGCGTTACATCGACGGATCTTGCGCACGGCGATGAAGACCACGATCGTGCCATAGTGGCGGTGCATGCAACGCGTGCTGCCAAGGAAGAGTCCGCTGACGATGACGCTTCACCGGAAGCCGGTGGCGATGACGCAGCAGAGGAAGGCGGCGACTAAAAGCAGCTTTACCGAGCGCTTTACTACGGCCGCAGTTATCCGGCCGCAAGGACTGAGTGCCTGTGTTCAAATTAATTGTCGGTCTGGGCAATCCCGGTACAAAGTACGAAGAAACCCGCCATAACGCGGGCTTCTTTTTACTTGACGAGATCGCTCGTGGTTACGGCGCCTCATTCAGTCCTGAGAAAAAATTTCAGGGCGACACCGCTCGCGTCATGATCGACAGTCGCGATGTGCGACTGTTAAAGCCAACCACCTTTATGAACCTCAGTGGCACATCGGTTATGGCGATGGCTAACTTCTATCGCGTTGAACCAGAGCAGATCCTCGTCGCGCACGATGAGCTCGACTTACTGCCTGGCACAGTGCGGTTAAAAAAAGGTGGCGGGCACGGTGGTCACAACGGGCTCCGGGATATCATCAAACACCTTGGGCGGGATTTCTGGCGTGTGCGACTGGGTATCGGACACCCGGGTGATGCCAAACAGGTGTCTAACTTTGTATTAAAGCGCGCGCCTAAATCAGAAAGCGAACTTCTGCTGCAAAGCATTGACGATGTCATGCGTGAGCTGCCCAACATTGTTTCTGATCGCATAAACAATGCAATGAACACACTGCACACGCGTGACAAAAAGACCGATGACAAGGCTGCAAAAACTGACAAGGCCGTTAAAGCAGACAGTGTTTCCAGAGCAGACCGCGCTTCCAGAGCAACTGATGACAAGTAGCCGCCACATCATTAACAACCACACATACGCGCAGGTAACACATGGGTTTTAAATGCGGCATAGTGGGGCTGCCCAACGTCGGCAAATCAACGCTGTTTAACGCGTTGACGCAGGCAGAGATTGCAGCAGAGAACTACCCGTTCTGTACCATCGAACCCAACGTGGGTATCGTCCCGGTGCCGGACACCCGGCTGCAACAGATTGCAGACATCGTAAGCCCGCAGAAAATACTGCCCACCACGATGGAGTTCGTCGACATCGCCGGGCTTGTTGCCGGTGCCTCGAAGGGCGAGGGGCTTGGTAACAAATTTCTCGCAAACATTCGCGAAACCGATGCCATCGGACACGTGGTTCGCTGCTTTCAAAACGACGACGTCGTGCATGTTGCCGGTAAAGTAGACCCGATCGCCGATATAGAAGTCATCAACACAGAACTGCTACTGGCTGACATGGACACGGCAGAAAAGGCCGTGTTGCGCGTCGGCAAGAACGCCAAGTCCGGTAACAAAACCGCTATCGCAGAAAAGGCGTTAATGGAGAGAGTGGTCGCGCACGTTGATGCAGGTAAGCCCGTTCGAACCATGGAGCTAACCGACGCTGAAGTACCTATGGTTCATCAGCTGCACCTGCTGACGTCAAAGCCGGTTATGTACATCGCCAACGTCGACGAAGACGGCTTTGAAAACAACCCGATGCTCGATCAGGTGCGTGGCTATGCCGAAAAAGAAGGCGCCACCGTTGTTGCTGTCTGTGCCGCTATAGAAGCTGAAATCGCATTGCTGGACGATGCAGACAAAGCAGAGTTTCTGGAAGAACTCGGCCTTGAAGAGCCCGGCCTCAACCGCGTTATTCGTGCCGGTTACGATCTACTCGGCCTGCAAACCTTCTTCACCGCCGGAGAAAAAGAAGTGCGCGCCTGGACCGTCCGCAGCGGCGCCACCGCCCCCCAGGGCGCCGGCCGCATCCACACCGACTTTGAAAAAGGTTTCATCCGCGCTGAAGTCGTCGGCTACGACGACTTCATCGCCTGCGGCGGCGAGAATGGCGCCAAAGACGCTGGCAAATGGCGCCTCGAGGGCAAGGAGTACACCATGGTCGAAGGAGATGTGGTGCACTTCAGATTCAACGTATAGAGGGTGTAGAAAACCATGCTTACCTTCTTGACAGAATCGCGTGAAGAATCCAAACTACGCGATTAGTTCTTCGGCTATGT
>CAYMFQ010000008.1:68805-77637 GCA_964389335.1 uncultured Granulosicoccaceae bacterium | reverse complement strand
CACGCAGAATCCTGGTTTTTAACCATCAGGCAGCACGCTGTGTTTTGTTGCCGTCGAAGTGAATGGTGAAACTTGAACCCTTACCAGGCTTACTGCTGACTTCGATTTCCCATCCGTAGTTTGAACAGGTTTGGCTAACAATGGCGAGTCCGAGTCCCTGGTGCTCAGACTGTCCGGCACTGGCGCGATAAAACGGTTCAAAAGCCCGTCGCTGCTGATCGGTGTTCATGCCAATGCCCGAATCCTCCACAACGACCGACTGCCCCGACACTGTCACGGTAATAGTACCTTTGTGTGTATAGCTAAACGCATTCGCGATGATATTGCCAAGTACAATGGCCAGTACCGACTCGGGTGCATTAACTGTTAGTGAGTTGTTGTGTGCCACACGCGTGTCCAGCGCCTCATTGGAGTGGAGTTCGCGCTGCTGTCTGACCAGTTGATCAATAAGCTCGTTGATCTGTGTGGCATGATCGGTGTCAGTATTTTTTTGTTCGCGTGCCAGCAACAGCAGTGTGTTGATGAGGTCACCCATGTGCTTGGAGGTACGCTTGATTCTCGCCACCGCACGTCCTGATGGTCCGTCCAGATGCAGTAACTCGAGCGATGATACCGAGCCCTGTATTACCGCCAGTGGCGTTCTGAGTTCGTGTGATGCATAACGGGTGAAATTGCGCTCGCGTTCGATAGATGCGCGCGAGCGTTCAACAAAATGATCGAGTGCTTCTACCAGAATTTGCGTTTCGGAACTTTCCGAGCCTTCCACGCCAGTCAGATTTAACTCGGTAGCATCACGACTGTTGAAGTCGAAGTTCTCAATAACGTTGGCGAGTCGCGAGATGGGTGATACTGCACGCTTGGACAAAAGGTACGTTACATAAGCAAGTGCATACATCGTCAGCAACACCAGCAACAACGGCAATATGCCAAAGTAAAACGCAAGGTTGCTAACCGCACCATCTTCAAACAACAGGTACAGTGTTTCTCCGTTTTGTTCGCTGACATGCACAATCTGGTGTTGATTGTTTTTCTGCAGGCGATGCTGCCCTGGTGACAGGTTCACCAGACCAGTCGGCACGGGCTTGTTGTTGTCGGAAGACAGATAGGCGGTCAGGTTCAGGGTGTCGGGCAGGGCGACGCTGTCGAGCTCCATGCGTCGCGTCCAGTAGTAGTCTGCTTCACCACGCAGAGCGCGGTTAACCAATAGTCTTTCTGCGATAAAGCTCGCCGCGTAAACGCTAACAATCGTCACAATGCTGATAAACAGCAACTGCAAAATGAATACAGACAATAGCCGCGATTGGACCCGGTTGCGGCCGTCCGGCGTGCGCGATCGATACCACGAACCGCTCAGCGCCCTGCGAATGGCGTGTAAGTCAAACATGAGGCTTGTCCTGATGAGTACGGATACGCGACGTTAGTGGTTATAATAGCAAAGTCGTCGCTCAGGCATCGACAGTTGATCTTTCATTACCGCACCAACCCGGAATCATTTTATGCAATCGACTGACAAGCAATCCGCGCAATCCAACAGTGACGCTCAAACCGCAGGCGCTGCGCGACAAATTGGATCGTTGCAGGTGTCGGCTGTCGGACTGGGTTGCATGAATATGTCAGCCGGCTATGGGCCGGCGGATGATAACGAGTCTATTGAGCTGCTGAACAAAGCCGTCGATATCGGCGTGACGTTTCTCGACACTGCGGAGCTCTATGGCTTTGGCCACAACGAGGAGCTAATTGGCAAAGCGCTGGCCAGTCGTCGCTCAGAATACATACTGGCGTCCAAGTGCGGTTTGTCAAAGCAGGGAATCAACGGCAACCCGGACGATATAGCGGCAAGCTGTCACAACAGTCTCGAGCGTCTGCAAACGGATGTCATTGATCTTTATTATCTGCACCGTGTGGATCCATCTTATCCGATTGAGGAAACAGTAGGTGCGATGTCCCGGCTGGTGGAACAGGGTAAAGTCAGGGAGCTGGGCTTGTCGGAGGTCTGCTCCGAAAACCTGCGCAAGGCCTGCGGCGCGCACCCCATTGCGGCGCTGCAGTCAGAGTATTCGCTGTGGTCACGTACACCGGAGCGGGGCATTCTCGATGTGTGCGATGAGCTGGGTGTTGTGATGGTGCCATTCTCACCACTTGCACGCGCGTTCCTGACTGGTAAAGCGCAGGATGTCACGCAGTTGCCTGATAACGATCTGCGCTGCACCATCGCACGGCCGCGCTTTGAGCCCGAGGCCTTTGCCAGCAACAGCAAGCTACTGGTGCCGTATGCGGAAATCGCAGAGCGCAATAACTGCACTATGGCGCAACTGGCACTGGCGTGGTTGCTGGCACAGCGAAAAAAGAACATGGTACCTATCCCGGGTACCAAGCACATTGAATACATGGTCGAAAACGCCGGTGCAGGTGGTATTGAACTAGACGATGCAACCGTCGCCGAGCTCGACAAGCTGATCAACGAAGACACGGTTGTCGGCCGGCGTTATAACGACGCTCGCATGGCAGAGGCCGATTCAGAGCGCGATTAGCTGGCTACCGCGCATCCGTCTTGCGGATTTGACCTGGCGACGTGAAACCCGTCCTAATAAATTCCGGCTTACGGGCGACATAAAGTCCTCTGTTGTGAGACGACAGACAAAACCATGCGCTGCTGCACAATTTCCGCTGGTTTTGTTTAATCATCGGGAAAGGACGGTTACATGGCGCTATTTAACGCGGCACGCCTGCTTGCACTCTGCTCAGTGGTACTGTTCGCAGCGGGTTGCGCAACAACGCGTCCACCTGTCTACTCGATAGACAACAGCGATGTAAGCGAATGGTATCAGGAGGCGCGAGAGCTGGTGCAGGAGCATCGCGGTGTCGATCTGCAACAGGTATCGCTGTCAACAGTCAACAGTCGTGAAATGCTGTTCGTGCTGTCTGATCTCTATGGTCGCAAACTCGATCCAAACATGACCGCTGATATGCGCGTTCGAGTCTTTGCCGACCGCGCCTTTGCCGAGGTGGGGTATCTGCAGGCGGTGTACGACCCGTTTGCAAAGCGCGTTGTTGTGAATGAGGAGAATCTGTCACGCTTCGTTGCGGGCCTGACACGCAGCGGTATCGGTGAACGAGAGGCGGCACTGACCGTATTGATTCACGAACTCGTGCATGCTGCAGATGATGCAGAGTTTGATTTTGTCGCCGTGGAACGACAACACGCCGGTGATGCGCTCGGTGTCTATATGATTGCCGAGGGTCATGCCGAGCTGCAAACTGAAGAGCTTTGCAAACAGGCAGGTTGTGCCAATGCATTTACACTGGCGCGCTCTGCCTATCGCACACCGCAACGGCGACTGGATAACGCAGAGGCCATCCACGCGGCGCGCGGCAGCAACCTGCTGTTGCTTTATGGTCAAAGCCACGAATTTCTCAAGGCGCTACAGTCACGCGACAGCGATGGCAGCCTGGTAAAGCAGGCAATGCGCACGCCACCGGGCAGCGCACTGGATTTCTTTGATGCCGCGGACTTTCCGAATAAGCAGCGCGCTGATAGCAGACAGCGTGTCTATCAGGTGTTGAGTGCAATTGAGCTTGAAGAGAATGGTTTTCCGTTGTTGAAAGTGCCGGCATCGCCCTACGATGACACGGTAATTCCACTCCACAATCCACAGCGTGCCGCGTTTGTGAGCACTCAGCGTGGACTCGTTAACGGTGCTGGCAAGATGGTATTCATCAATCAGCACGATCGCGAATCAGCCGGTGTTTCGGTGCAACTGTTCGAAACCAGTGGACCGGTTGCCGTACAGCACAAGTGGCGCGAGTTTGAAGTGAGTCATCGCGAGTTTGTCGCTGAAATCAACAAGGCCGGTATACCCGCACGTTCCATTTCTATTGATGACGATGAAGTACCCACACTGCCGGCGCGCGCAAAAATAGATGCAGTGCAGATAGAAAATGCTGACACCGGTAAACCGTTTACCCTGTACAGCTCACTGTATATCAGCGGTAATTACCTTATTGCCGTCTCCAACGCGGACAACCTGGCGCTGAACATAGAAATGATGCTCGAAGTGATTGGGCAGATTGATAAGGTTGTTGTTACCGCCGCAGCAGTTAATAAGTAACCCTGTCCACGGTATCGCCATTTACGTCGAAAAACACAGTGCGGTCCGAATCAAACTGAAGGCCGACGCTCTGCCCAGGCTGTAGGTCACTGTCACCAGATACGCGTACCGATAGCTGTCCAATTGCACCGCAGTCGAGAATGATAAAGGTATCAGCGCCGAGGTACTCCACCACCTCCACCAGGCCATCACATTGTCCACTGCCGTTATCGACGATGGTGATATGTTCCGGGCGTATGCCAAGCTGGGTGGCGGTGTCTGATTGCAGATTGCAGTGGTCACCCCGGCCTCCCTGCAACCGGTATTGGCCCTGTTCAACCGTGCAGGGCACTATGTTCATTTTGGGGCTGCCGATAAACTGTGCAACAAAGGTGTTGTTCGGGCGGTTGTAAAGTTCGCGTGGTGTGCCGACCTGAACAATTAACCCGGCGTCCAGCACAACGATGCGGTCTGCGAGCGTCATTGCCTCGACCTGATCGTGGGTGACATAGATCATTGTCGATGCCAGTGACTGGTGCAGCTTTGAAATTTCATAACGCATTTCCACTCGCAGGGCAGCATCAAGATTTGACAGTGGCTCATCAAACAGAAAGGCAGTGGGTTCACGCACGATTGAACGGCCGATAGCGACACGCTGACGCTGACCACCGGACAGTTCCTTTGGTCTTCGGTGCAGATAGTCTGTCAGTTTGAGTGTTTCGGCCGCAGCCATAACTTTGCTGTCAATTTCGGCCCGGGGTGCGCCAGCGGTCTTTAATGAAAAACCCATGTTGTCGCGAACGCTCATGTGCGGGTACAGAGCATACGACTGAAACACCATCGACAGGCCGCGCTGTGATGGGGGTTGATCGGTGACGTCTTCGCCATCGATCTGCAGGGAACCGCGAGAAATATCTTCCAGTCCGCCAATCATGCGCAGCAGTGTTGACTTGCCACAACCGGAGGGCCCAACGAAGACAATAAACTCACCATCGTTGATGGTCAGATCGATGCCTTTTATGACCTGTGTGGAACCGAACCATTTTTCAACAGCGTTGAGCGAAATTGAGCCCATGTGTCTGACTATCCGGTTGGACGCTTTGCGAGCGTTAGTGGTTATTGATTGCTGATGGTGATGCCCAGCCAAGCCATACTGCTGCGGTCCAGGTAAACGATTCACCGCCAGCGGGGCTACCGTCATGTGGATCAAAGTACTCGGCAAAGCCGTGGTCTGTAATCAGGTCTGTCGTGTTCTGTCGCAGTATACGACCTTCGTCCATGTTGAATTCTTCCATACCGATACCGATCAGCATGTTCATAACGGCCCATACCGGGCCGCGCCAGTAGCGTTTGCTGTCGAACTTTTCGTCGCGTGGATCGTAGGAGGGCACTCCGTACTTTACGGTGCTTTGAACGTCGTTGAGCAGCGTCCTCATGCGCGGTTCATCGATGCCGGCGTACCAACAAAGGAATGATGCATTGGATATGGAATTAGAGCGCTCACCATGTAGTGCGTCTCTGGAGTCGAAACAGCCGAGTTGTTCGTTCCAAAGAGTCCCGGCTCCACGTTCGAGAATATCGATATCCTTGTTTATCGCTGTTGTGTCCTGCCCAAGCAACTCACCAAGTGCGGCAAGATCGCGTTGTGCGCGAAGCAGCGTAAATGTCATTGACGGGTCTGCCACTCGAAACGCGGTTTCCTTCAGCATTGCAGCTTCGTCCCAGCCGTGTCGGCGCCCCGCCTGTACCAGCCAGATGTAGCGGTCGTAGTCGTACTTTGTTGGGCGCATGCCACTGTCGACGATAGACGTATCGCGTCTGGTGTATTCTCCAACACCGACCGGGTCGAGGCGAGACATGGCACCGTCCCAGTCGGGTGCATTGTCGCGACCTGCCTCCCATGGGTGCGTAATACAGACGGCACCGTCGTCCAGTCGCCATTGCATAAACCATCGGTGCCAGGCTTCCATTTTTTTATACAACGGTTGCAGGCGTTGTTTGCCGAGCACTGGATCTTTGTCGAAGATTCTGCGCGCCATGGTGGCTGCTATTGGAGGCTGTGTGATACCTGATGATGAAACCGGACCGTTGCAGCCCCACACGTCAGGGCCGGGAAAGTAGCTCTCGTCAACAGTGTGAAACAGGATGTGTGGCACCATTCCGTTTGGCCACTGGCCGGAAAACAGTGTATCGAGTTCGGTCCATGCGCGGTTCAGGTCAAACTCGGCAAAGCCCATCGCAGCGAATGCACTGTCCCAGTTCCATTGGTAAGGGTAGAGTCCGGTGGTGGGTATGGTGTAGGTACCCTTATCGTTGTTTTGTAGTATTTGTCTGGCGGTTATATCAAGTTGCATTGTTTAGCTCGGTCGGTACTTGCCTGGCAGCCTGCTTAGTGGTGCCTGTTTGATCAACTTCGGTGGTTATCCCTTGACCGATCCGGCCGTCAGGCCTTTGGTCATGAATTTCTCAAGCGCCAGAAACAGCACCATAATAGGTATCGTTGCTATCACAGCACCCGCCATCAAATGTTGTCGGGGTATTTCAGATGAATTCAGCATCGCGACACCACGCGTCAGGGTAAACTTTGACGGGTCGTCGAGCAGCATGAATGCCAGTAGAAACTCATTCCATGCAATCATAAACACGTAGAGTGATACGGACACCATCGCCGGCAGTGACAGTGGCAGGGTGATTTTCCAGATGACCTTAAGGCGCGATAAGCCATCCATCAGGCCCGCTTCCTCGACTTCTTCGGGCAGGCCGCGAAAGTAGCCCTGCAGCATGTACAGTGCCACTGGTATGGTGGTTACCGGATAGATCAGGATTAATCCGGGTATGGTGTTGCGCAAACCGAGTTTGGTGAAAGCAATATATATGGGTAATGCCAGTACAATCATCGGTACCATGTATATCAGCAGTATGGAGCGTGAGAATGCCGCACGCCCGCGAAACTCCAGTCGTGCAACCGCATAGGCTCCCGGCACTGAAAACAGCAGCGTTATCAGTACCGTGAGTACCGACACATAAAAGCTCGTCCACAGGTAGTTGCCAAAGTTAAACTGACCGAACAGCTCTGCATAACTGCGAAACAGATCGGTGCCGCGGCTGAAGTCGATGCTGAAGTCGAGTGGGTTTTGTAATAGTGCCTGCTGAGACTTGAGGCTTGTCATCACCATAACGTAGAACGGAATAATGACGATGGCGGTAAAGAAAATGTAACCAGTACCGGACAGCCAGCGAATGACTGACTCTTCGAATATATGTCTGGTCAGTGGCCCGGGCTCGACCTCTACGAGCATGTGCCGCAGTGGCACCGCGATGGTTAACGCCAGAGCAGCCCCGGTAAGTAGTTGCCAGTCAATGCGGTTGCCGTCAGGTTCGCTAATGGCGCCAGCACCAATGAACACAGTGAGTGCAACCACCGCTATAACCGCCAAATACAGTGGTGCTTTCGGCTTGATGTACAGCGCCAGCAGACCTGATGCCAAACCGGTTACGAAACAGCCGGCGAGCATTGGTTTGTAACTCTCACCGGTGGCGAATGACAGGCAGACCGATAAAGTAACGGCGGCAACAATCGTCCACAGAATGCCAAGTACCGGTGCAGTAATTAACCCATGCCTCACAGGCCTTCCTCCTGTGATATGTAGCGCAGGAACAGAATGCTGAAACTCAGCAACACGGCGAATATCACTACAGCTACCGCTGCACCGGCGCCGATATTGGAAATGGCAAACGCCTGTTCGTACACATTGACCGTGAGTGTTCGGGTGCCCGCATTGCCACCGGTTAACAGAAAGATGTCGTCAAACTTGTTGAAGGTCCAGATAAATCGTAGCAGGAATAACACACTCAGGATGCCAAGTAATTGCGGCAGCGACAGATACCAGAACTTTTGAAACGGACTGGCGCCGTCCATGTCAGCGGCTTCATACATATCGCTGTCGATGGATTGCATTCGGGCCAGTATGAACAGAAAAGACAACGGGAAGTAGCGCCATATCTCGAACACAGTCACCATGATCAGCGCCAGTGGGCGTTCACCAAAAAAATTAATAGGTTCGGCACTTAACCCCATCTGTACAATCAGCGCGTTGACTGAGCCCGAAAAAGGATCGAACAGGGTAATCCAGGTAAAGGCGACGGCAATAACAGGTGACACATACGGAAACAGGTAGAGACCACGCAGCACGCCCTGACCTCGGAAGCTTTTGTTCAGTAACATCGCTGCAAACAGACCGACGACCAGTGCGCCAATGGTGCCGACCACAGTATAAAAAACAGTGGCCCACAGAACGTCGGCGAACTCGCGGCTGTCAAAGATGCGTTTAAAATTCTTTAGCGTAAATTCACTGTTGGTGAGGATGTTATCGCCATCGCCGGTCACTGTGGGCTTGCTGTTTTCTATGGCGGGTTCGAAGTGATCTTTTATTGCATCAGTAGGAGACCCTGCATTGCCTGGTGCCACACTGCTGTCGAGCGCTATCGGTATGCGCAGCCGCTCACTGAAGCCTTTGTCAATGTTGCCAAAGTCACAATAGAACGTGGCGCCGTTCAGGGAGCAGGGTTCCGGAACCTCCAGTAACGTCACACCTTCAGGAATGGTGTCGGTTAGCGTCACGTTGTCAATTGGCTTTTCCTGCGATGAGTTACGCAGGCGATATTCAATTTGCGGTGTGTCGCCGCGTGTGCGCAACTGCTCTCTGACCAGCGGTGTAACCGGACGCAGATCTGCAAGGCCAAC
>CAYMFQ010000008.1:31403-68705 GCA_964389335.1 uncultured Granulosicoccaceae bacterium | reverse complement strand
TGCCACGTGTGCTCACTCACTTATCGTGTACGTGTTTGTCGTGGTTCCTTCGGTGTGGCGAACTTTCAGTCGATTGCGGCAGTCTCTGCTGTGTCGAACCCGCTGGTCGATATCAGTTCGTGTCATGGTTGCCTGCTGTTTTGCCTGTCGATCATACAACACAACGTTCACGGCAGCGGCCAGATTAAGGCTGCTGTTGGCGGGGATAAACACAACTGAGTCGGCCTCATTAATCAACGACTGCGACAAGGTGCCATCCTCCGGTCCAAACACGTAGGCGGCGTTGGTCGGGTGTTCAAATTCGTTCAACGGGGTGGCGCCCAGTGCCAGTTCGATACAGATAATATGGCAGTTTGGATCAAGTGCTTCGAGCAGGTTTTCAGTGTGGTGCAGTGGAAGTGACGCTGCAGCATTTTTGGTGTCGGTATGAAACCGTGCGGCGCGCTGATAACGGGTGCCGGTATAGAAGATTCTGTCGGCACCAAAACAATGAGCGGCACGGACCGAGGCGCCGACGTTTGATACGTTCTTGGGATTAACCAAACCAATGGTGACGGATGGTTGCGGCTGGTTACCCGTTATCATTACTGCTGCAGCGCCTGCGCCTGATCGACAATGTTCTGCAGCGATTGCCGTTGAGCATCGGTTGGATTCAGGCTAAGGCCGCGGCGGGCCAGTTGCATGGCTTGCTGCGACTGGTTCATCGCGAGGTTGTTGCCGGCCAGTGCGATGTAGGTTAGCGGATCCTGTGGGGATATACGCAGCGCACGCTCGAGCAACCCAATTGCCTTTTGATGCTCTCCGCCTTCAGCAGCCAGGTTAGCGCGTTCGCGCAGAGCGATGGCAGCGGGCAGGCTGCGTACGGGTTCCGCTGGTGTGGTAGTAGCGGATGGCAGAATCACAGGCCGGGGTGGTTCCTCGACTACTGGTTCCGAAACGGGTTGCTGTGTTGATTGCTGACGCAATGCCTCGCGATCAGTGGAATACTGAGTGGCGCAGGCGGCGAGTGTGCAGCAGGCGGTCAGCACGGCGGCCAACCTGGTAAACGTGACAGGGCGCGAAAACATAATGAGGCTCAACGGCTATACGTAGCCGATAAGTGTACAACGCGCAGGCAACGACCGCAGGGCATTCATGTTGCGATTGGTTAAATGAGCCACAGCTTTCGCACGGCAGGCTACTTACACACGTCCTCGCCGTTAAGTAAATCAAACGGTGGCAGGTACGGTACGCGAAAAGGAATCAGCAAGGTCCCCGCGCAATCGGGGCGGGTCAGGTAGCCGCTGCGCCAGTGCAGATTGCCATATTGCACTTCTGCAGGGGCTGCGAACGGCAGGCTGTTAGGATTGATGCGGGCCATGGTACGGCTCCACACTTCAAGCGCTCCTCGACTACCGGTGACGGGTGTCGGGGTGTTGTCGTCGTGACCCATCCAAACCACCATTGAGTAATCACCGCCATAGCCGGCAAACCAACTGTCCCGCTGATCATTGGTGGTGCCGGATTTACCGGCAACACGCACCGTGCTCGGTAAGTAGCGATAGGCGCGTATACCCGTACCGGCACGCATAACGTTTTGCAGGGCGTAGTTAATAAGATGAAGATCGGCTTCGTCGAGCACCTGTGTTACCCGCAGTGGGTAGCGTTGCAGGGTTTGTCCGTTGATATCAACAATTTCTCTAATGGTACGCAGCGGTGTAATAAAGCCTGACGAAGCCAGCGTCTGGTAAAGCGTGGCTACATCGACGACTGACAACTCAATGGCGCCGAGCAACAATGATGGCAGTGGCTCCACCTCGATTCCGGCGTGCATCAGTTGCACGGTTTCAATCACCGATTCAATGCCTAATTCCAGCCCGGTGTTTACTGCCGCAAGGTTGTACGAGTTGGTTAACGCATCGAGCAATGGCACGTCGCCCATGCTTTGGCCGTTATAGTTCCCCGGTGTCCAGATACTGCCATCCGGTTGCGGCAATGCCACCGGTAAATCCTGAACAATGGTGCCGAGGTTGTAGAGCTCTGGCTGTCGCAGCGCGGTGAGGTATACAAACGGTTTTATCAGCGATCCAATCTGTCGGTTTGCATCCACAGCGCGGTTGAAACCGGCAAAGCGCGCGGTGCGGCCACCGAGCATGGCAGTTACCTCGCCGGTGTCAGCGCGGGTGACAATAGCGGCCGATTGCAGCTGGTCAAGTTGCTCAAAGCTCAGCGAGTTCTCTTTGGCGATCTGCGCATAGGCGTCGTCGAGCGAGGCCTCCAGCGCGCCCTGCACCTGTGGATCGAAGTTGGTGAAAATACTCAGGCCATTTTTGTGAAGATCGTCGGTGGAGTAGTCGCGCGTCAGTTGTTGCCTGACCAGATCGAGGTAGGCATGTTGCTGAGTGCTGCGCTCACGCGTGCTGATGCCAAGATCTTTTTCCAGCTCAACCGTCAGTTGTTCTTCGGTTAGCAGGCCCGCGCGTGCCATGATTTTCAAAACCAGGTTGCGTCGCCCCAGTGCGCGCTCCGGATTGCGCAGCGGACTATAGTAGCTTGGCCCCTTAAGCAGCCCTACCAGCAGCGCAATCTGATGCGGGGCAAGGTCCTGAATGGGCGTTGCAAAGAAATAAAGGCTGGCGAGCCCGAAGCCGTGGATAGCGCGGCTGTTGTCCTGCGCGAAATACACCTCGTTGATGAATGCGTGCAAAATTTCATCTTTGCTGTAGCGACGCTCCAGCATGATTGCCATCGGCCACTCAGTCAGCTTGCGCTTTATGGTTCGATCACGCGTCAGGAACAGATTTTTAACCAGTTGTTGTGTGAGGGTGCTGCCGCCCTGTGCAAATCGCCCCTCCTTCAGGTTGACCCAGATTGCGCGCGCTATGCCGCGCAGCGAAATGCCGGGGTGTTGATAGAATTTCGGGTCCTCTACCGCTAACAGCGTATCGAGCAGTCCGGGGGGTAACTGATCGAGTCCGACAAGCAGGCGATCTTCGCCGTGCGACGGAGAAAGCCTGCCGATCAGAATGGGTTCAAGGCGCGCGATGGGTACATCGTTGCCCCTGTCGTCGAGCATTTCGACGATGCTGTTGCCGCGCCAGCGCATTAACAGGGTGGTGGCAGGTTCGTCGCCGTCGGCAAATGCGAAGCCGCGTGTTTGTACATTAAGTCGGTTGTCTGTGGTGCTGAACTGGCCAGGGCCTGTCAGAGCACGCTGGCGGTAGCCGAGCTCTGTCAGTTCATCAATCACCGCCTGTTGCGGAATCTGCAGCCCCTGATACAACTCCAGCGGACGGGCGTACACACGCGCCGGTATTGACCACTTGGGCCCGTCGAATACCTGTTGAATGCGATCATCGAGGCTTGTCAGCGCGCGCGACGCCAGAATCGAAACGACCAGCACAAGTACAGCCACAGTGGCAAGCAGTACCAGCCAGAATATTTTTCTGCGCAGGAAGCCGGCTTTTAGCGCATGTAGAAACCGCCGGCAGCGCTGCATGATGCGCTGAGTAAAATGATGGATCGCTGGCACTGGTAATCCCGAAAAAGCACAGCGCTGTCAACAGACGCTGCGCAGAACACGGGCAGGCTACTGACAGGCAAGTTGTTGTTCAATGGTAGCGGAAGTTACATCGTCTGCAGTTTGCACGGCCTGTAGCTCACCGTTGCTGAACGTAACCGTCATGGTTGATCGCCATGTTCGGTCCGGCACCACCATAACGTCTTTACCATTGCATTGTGCCACGCCGCCGGTAATAAAGTTTTCACCAATGCGATGGTTTGAAAAGCCTGGCTGGCTTGCAAGGCGTTGTGGTGCATCGTCTTTGAAACTCCAGATCTGCAGGACTCCGGCGAGATGCGGCGTCACTATGATAGCCACATCAGGGCTGCCATCGCTGTTGAAGTCGGCAACACCAACCGGCGCCAGCCAGCGATACGACTGACCAATGTACGGTGTGGATACCTGTTTCGACAGTTTGCCGTCGCTGACTCCGTAGATGGCCAAAGAGGCGCCCTGGTTCTGATGGCTCTCAATGGTAATGATGTTATTGACACCGTCGCCGGTGACGTCTGCGATGCGGGGAGTGACATCCTCGAATACGGAATCGTCATCCAGTGTGATGCCAATGGCGCAGTCATCAGCGGCCATTGAATCGGTGCGAACGTACAGCGTATGCGCTTCGATGCCATCGCCCAGCACAGCGTGCCCATAGATCTCGGTAGCGCTGCCATACCACGCCATGCTTACCCCGTTGCCGGTTGCTTCAACGACACCGGCATCATGCGGTCCGGGGATGTACTGACAGGCATCGTTGCCGTCGGGACTGGTGGCCGCACTCAGGGGCGCGGCTAAAAAAATTGAAACTAGCGAAAGAACTTGTGTTGTGTAGCGCACTAAATTTATCCCGAATATTCTAAATCGTTGTGGTGAGTAGCTTAGAGGCCTGTCAGACATAAGTGTTCCTTGCAAAATCGCGTTTGTCGGGCCGGATCAACTTACCGAAGTGTTAGCGTGATCAATCACCCGCTGCGCTACGCTTGGGTCTGATCCTTCCTGAATGCCAGTCATCGAAAAGCCATGTATCGACTATTGCTAATTGCCTGCCTGTTGCTGACTGGCTGTACCGGACTGCCGAAAGGGGTCGAGCCAATTGAGAACTTCGAGTTACAGCGCTATCTGGGCACGTGGTACGAAATAGCGCGGCTTGATCACCGCTTCGAGCGCGGCCTGAGCCGTGTTACGGCAACCTATTCTGCCAGGGCAGATGGCGGGGTGACGGTGACAAACCGGGGGTATTCAGCCAAGGGTGATTTTGAGGAAGCAAGCGGCCGCGCCTACTTTGTGGGCGAGTCTTCCACCGGGCACTTGAAGGTGTCGTTTTTTGGTCCGTTTTACGGCTCTTACGTTATTTTTAACCTCGATCAAGATTACCAGCAGGCTTTCATCAGCGGACACAACAAGAAGTACCTCTGGCTACTTTCACGCACACCCGTGGTTGAGCCAGCGACAATTGAACGCTTTAAAACGGAAGCACAGCGTCTGGGTTTTGACGTCAGTGGTTTGATCATGGTGGATCAGTCGGCCATTGAGTAAAACGCCGCGCACTGGCGGTTTTTACGCTGTTTTTAGTGAAATCCACCAGCCGGCGCGCTGCCTGCCACAAAAATTGCCGTAAAACACTCATTGGGCAGCGCTACCATTGTCCGCCTTCGCCTTGCACCGCGTTGCCAGGCGTTTGTGGGTCTATAGACTTACGCATCGTTGCCACAAGCAACAGACACGAACCTTGATTGGCCGGCGTCACCCGCAGGTCATCAATTCAACGCTGAGGAACAGGAAATGAGTGACAACCAACCACTTTCCTTTCACGTGCCCGAACCGGAGATTCGGCCCGGTGATGTGCCGGACTTCTCCGGTGTGGAAATCCCGCGTGCCGGTGTCGCGCGTCGCCCGCCGATCGACGCTGATTCGGAGGACATTCGCGACCTCGCATTTACTATTATTCGTGTGCTGTCTCGCGATGGCGATGCCGTTGGTGACTGGGCAGACGCACTCAGCGAGGAAGATTTACTGACCGGCATGCGCCACATGATGCGTCTGCGAGCGTTCGACGCGCGCATGCTAATGGCGCAGCGACAGGGTAAGACCTCGTTTTATATGCAGCATCTAGGCGAGGAAGCGATTTCCTGCGCCTTTCAGCGTGCGCTTCAGCCAGGTGATATGAATTTCCCGACCTACCGCCAGGCCGGCCTGTTGATTGCGCAGGACTATCCGATGCACACGATGATGTGTCAGATCTACTCTAACGAAGCGGATCCCAATCGCGGCCGACAGCTGCCGATTATGTACTCGTCGAAAGCGCATGGTTTTTTCTCTATTTCGGGCAACCTTGCCACGCAGTATCCACAGGCAGTGGGCTGGGCAATGGCATCGGCGATCAGTGGAGACACGCGCATTGCGGCTGGCTGGGTTGGCGATGGTTCAACAGCCGAGAGTGACTTCCATGCCGGGATGGTGTTCGCCTCGACCTATAAGGCGCCAGTGGTGCTGAATATCGTCAACAATCAATGGGCAATCTCAACGTTTCAGGGCATTGCGAAGGGCGGTTCCGGTACTTTTGCTGCGCGCGGCCACGGCTTTGGTATCCCGGCGCTGCGTGTTGATGGCAACGATTACCTGGCGGTGTATGCGGTGGCAAAGTGGGCTGCTGACAGGGCACGCGCCAACCTTGGGCCAACGCTGATTGAGTACGTTACCTATCGCGCCGGCGGTCACAGTACCTCTGACGATCCGTCCGCCTACCGACCCAAAGAGGAGGGCGATGCGTGGCCGCTCGGCGATCCGATTCTCAGGCTGAAAGGCCATCTGATTCGACTGGGCAGCTGGTCTGAAGAGCGCCACGCACAGGCCGAGGCTGAAATAGCCGATGAGGTGCTGGCCGTGCAAAAAGAAGCTGAGGCAATTGGCACACTCAGTTCCGGCAACGCGCCCTCGGCGCGCGATATGTTTGAAGATGTGTTCGCCGAAATGCCGCCGCATCTGATCCGTCAAAGACAGGAGGCGGGGTACTGATATGGCACGCATGACTATGATCGAGGCGATCCGAAGCGCGCACGACAACGCCATGGAGCGCGACGAGCGCGTGGTGGTCTACGGTGAAGACGTTGGCTACTTCGGTGGTGTGTTTCGCTGCACGGCAGGGTTGCAGGAAAAGTACGGGCCGACACGGTGTTTTGACTCGCCGATCAATGAATCCGGCATTGTCGGCACTGCAATTGGCATGGCGGCCTACGGCCTGCGTCCGTGTGTGGAGATACAGTTCTCTGACTATGTCTACCCGGCCTACGATCAAATTGTATCCGAGGCTGCACGGCTGCGGCATCGTTGCGCGGGCGACTTTACCTGTCCGCTGGTGATTCGCATGCCGGTTGGTGGCGGTATCTTTGGTGGACAGACACACAGCCAGAGCCCGGAAGCGTTGTTTACCCAGGTCTGTGGTTTAAAAACAGTGATGCCGTCTAACCCGGTTGATGCCAAAGGGCTTCTGATCGCGGCCATTGAAGACCCGGACCCGGTTATTTTTCTCGAACCGAAGCGACTTTATAACGGCCCCTTTGATGGTCACCATGAGAAAGCCGTAGTGCCGTGGCGTGATCATGAACTTGGTGAAGTGGCAGAAGATCATTACCACACTGATTTGGGTGTTGCTAAAGTTACCCGGCCCGGTAACGACATGACGATTATCGCTTACGGCACTATGGTTTATGTCGCCGAGGCAGCGGTTCGCGAGACCGGCATTGATGCAGAGGTTATTGACCTGCGCTCACTGCTGCCACTGGATCTGGACACCATTGCAAAGTCAGTGCAAAAGACGGGTCGCTGTGTGGTGGTGCATGAAGCGACTCGAACCTCGGGCTTTGGTGCCGAGGTCGCAACACTGGTGCAGGAAGCGTGTTTCTATCATCTGGAAGCGCCGATTGGTCGCGTTACCGGATGGGACACACCTTATCCACACGCACAGGAGTGGGATTACTTCCCGAGCCCGGAAAGACTCGGTCGCAAAATGCTTGAAGTGATGGAGGCCTGAGAATGGGAACCTACACAATGTTGTTGCCGGATGTCGGCGAGGGCGTGGCCGAGGCCGAGATTGTCGAATGGCATGTTCAGGTTGGCGATACGATTCTTGAAGACGAAGTCGTCGGTGCGGTAATGACTGACAAGGCTGCCGTTGAGATTCCGTCCAGTGTTACCGGCAAGGTGACCTGGCTCGCGGGTGAGGTGGGGGATGTTATTGCCGTCGGTGCAGACCTGGTGCGTTTTGATGTGGATGGAGACACAGGTACAGAAAAAGAAACAGACCCGGGGCAAAAGGCTGCGGATACATCAGCGGATGATGTGCAGGCAGCGGATACAACCTCCGCCACACAACGTGAAGTTAAACCGGACATTGCTGACGTTCAGGACAGGGTTCAGGGCGGTGCTCAAGACAGTTCTCACGACAGTGCCATCCGTCACGATCGCCGCTCTACGGACAAACCCGAATCGGGGGCCGGCAATGGTGCGGCAAAACCGCTGGCAGCACCGTCGGTTAGAAAGCGCGCCAAAGACGCAGGCATTGACCTCGCATTGATTACCGGTTCCGGTCCGGCAGGTCGAATTACCCACGAAGACTTTGATCAATGGATGGAACAGGGAGGTACCGCCGCGCCGCGCAATGCCAAAGCGCCAAACACCACAGTGACCGAAATCAAAGTCGTGGGTATGCGGCGAAAAATTGCCGAGCAGATGACGCTCGCCAAGTCGCGCATACCGCACATCACGATTGTTGAGGAAGTGGACGTCACCAATCTGGAAGAGTTGCGCGCTGAATTAAATACCACCTACAAAGAGTCACGGCCAAAATTAACAGTACTGCCTTTTGTTATCAAAGCCATCGTAGAGGCAGCGCGAGAGCTACCCGAGATTAATTCCATTTACGATGATGAAGCTAACGTTGTACATCAACACGGTGGCGTGCACATCGGTATCGCTACACAAACCGACAATGGTCTGATGGTGCCAGTCGTCAGGCATTGTGAAACTCGCAGCCTGTGGGAAAGCGCCGAACAAGTGCTGACGCTTGCCGATCAATGTCGCAACGGATCTGTTGGTCGTGATGATCTGATGGGTTCAACTATAACCGTGACATCGCTCGGTGCACTTGGCGCGCTGGCGACGACACCGATTATTAATCATCCGGAAGTGGCCATAGTGGGTATCAACAAAATGGCTATACGTCCTATGTGGGATGGACAGCAGTTTGTGCCGCGAAAGATGATGAACCTGTCAGCCAGCTTTGACCATCGAATCATCGACGGATGGCAGGCTGCACTGACCGTGCAAAAACTGAAAACCCTGCTGGAAAAACCGGCAATGCTGTTTGTGGAGGACTAGCGCGGTGGCAGATAAAAAATGCAAATTGCTGGTGATAGGCGGCGGGCCGGGTGGTTATGTTTGTGCGATACGAGCGGCACAGCTTGGTGTCGATACGGTACTGGTGGAAGCCGGGCGCGCCGGTGGCACTTGCCTCAACGTTGGCTGCATTCCATCGAAGGCGATTATTCATGCGGCTGACGTGTTCCACCACGCCTGCGGTTTCGCTGACAACAATGCGCTGGGTATAGCCGCGGCTCAGCCGTCCATAGATTTGCAGCAAACCATGCAGTGGAAGGATGGCATCGTCTCGCGTTTGAATCAGGGCGTTGAGGGGCTGCTGAAGCGTGCCGGAGTGACGCTTGTCAGCGGTACTGCTGCGTTTCTCGATGGCAAAACTGTGCGAGTTGAAGGCACTGCTGGTACCAGCACTATCAGCGCGGAGAATATTGTCATCGCCACAGGTTCCGAGCCGGTTGAGATACCCGCGTTAGCATTTGGAGACAAGGTTATGTCTTCAACTGAAGCATTGTCTCTGAACACTGTGCCATCGTCTCTCGCGATTGTTGGCGGTGGCTACATTGGTCTTGAAATCGGTACCGCTTATGCCAAGCTCGGAAGCGAGGTGTTCGTGGTCGAAACCGCCGGTCAGATTCTGCCTCAATATGACAAGAGGCTGGTTGATCCGGTTGCAAAACGTCTTGCCCACCTGGGTGTCGAGGTAGTGACTGAGGCACGAGCAACCGGCCTGACAGCGGCGGGGCTTGAGTACGAAACGAAAGATGGAGCTAAGGGACAGGTGCCGGCGGATAAAGTGCTGGTAACCGTCGGTCGACGCCCGCGTACTGACGACTGCCAGCTGTCTGAACTGGCGCTGACCATGAACGGTGCTTTTGTCCAGATTGACAATCGTTGTCAGACATCGATGCGTGGTGTGTACGCCATAGGGGATGTGACGGGTGATCCGATGCTTGCGCATCGAGCCATGGCGCAGGGCGAAATGGTGGCGGAAATCGTGTCTGGTCTGAATCGCTCATGGGACAAACGTTGTATCCCTGCGGTGTGTTTTACCGACCCTGAAATAGTGTGTGCGGGTCTGCTGCCGTCTGAGGCGCTGGCTGAGGACTACGAGTTTGATGTGGCGCAGTTTCCGTTCGCTGCCAGCGGCCGTGCCATGACAGTCGAGCGCGAGGACGGCTTTGTGCGAGTGGTGGCGCAAAAGTCTGACGGGGTGCTGCTTGGCGTGCAGGCGGTGGGGGCTGGTGTGTCTGAGCTTGCTGCCTCGTTTTCACTGGCGCTTGAGATGGGAGCGCGAGTCGACGATATCGCCGCAACCATTCATGCCCATCCCACCTTGGGTGAGGCGTTTCAGGAGGCTTGTATGCAGGCGCTTGGCCACGGGCTTCACATCTGATTGTCAGGGTTGATTGGCGCCAGCTAAAGAATGGACGGTTGCGGCCGTTATGCTGCGCACAGGACTAAGCGGAGTGCAGAATCTCATGAAGCTTGAACTACTGCAAAGCGGCAGCAACTCGGTGAGAACCAGTGACAAAAAAGACGCTTTGACTAAAAAGAAAAATATCTGGCGCGGCAAATTCGATCGGCGAAAATACCCGCGTGACGAAGAGCAGTTAATTGAACCACCGCGTGCGGCCGGTTCAAACAATCGCTGACTACAACGCGTATCGCTTCATGTGCTGGCGATATTTGGCGTGCGGTTACATGGATTGCAGCTTGGCGTCCTTGGCATCCGGTCGTGCTTGCGATGGTGTTAAAGACGTATCAATATTCTCGAACTCATAGATATTGAAGTTTACGTATCGCTTTACCGAGACCAGGTTGTACTTCTCAGCAACCTGGGCTTGAAGATTCTCGTTAGCCGGCTGCGATTTTGACCAGGTGAATTCACGGTTGATTGCAACGAACACGTTGCCGCCATCGCTATGCACTCCGTCCATCATCGAGCTGACAGGGGAGGGATTGCTGTGCTCCCAGCGATTGAGTGTGGCAGTGTCGCCATAGTACGACAGCAAACGGGGTTCACCCCACAGCATAATGGATCGATCAGTTTCGTTGCGATGCGACGCCAGGTAGCCAGCTGCCGAGCGATAGTCGTCGCGCCAGTATTCGCTTTTATAAAAGTAGTTGTAACTGGCGTACAGGTTCATCGCGAGCAGTGCCATGAACGCGAAACGGGCGCTGTGGTTCAACACACCTCGTGCCCCTAAGAACGTTAGCGGCAATAGCACCGCCAATGGAATCGACAAGTAGAACGAGTGTCTTGGCATCCAATTGATAGCAGATACCTTTGCTACCACTACTGCTATGGCAAAGCTGCCAGCAAGCAGTACAAGGAAAAAGCGGATGTTGCGTGTTTGCTGGTTGGCGGTTAATCCGTTTCGCAGGACCTTAACAAAGCCCGCCAACAAGACCAGCGCGATACCAGTCAATGCTGCCAGTTGCCAGCTGTATTGTAAAAGGCTGCTTGCCAGGTTACCGGTTTCGCGTAGCGCATCAAGAGGAGGCCCAAACGTGTGCCCCACAAGGACACCGTAGATTGCGAATAAGCTGTTTTTGTACAAAGGCAGCCCTAGTCCGTTTGTTGAATCGACGCTTAATTCACCTACGGCAGGTGTTCCCATCAGATAAATTAGCGCTGGCACAGATGCGATTGCGGCCGGTGCCCACCATTGAATCCATTGGCGAGTGGAACGAGTAATAAAGAGGTGCGAGACCGCCAGCGCCGCAATAAACGCGCACAACAACACACTTGCGAAACAACAGATGCCTGTAAAAACAGCAAAGAGACCTATTCGTATCGGTCTCGCTTCGTCGGGTTCGGAGAATATGCTGCTGAGCAGATACAGTTGAACAGCGCTGAGCGCGAATAACATGGAATAGGGCCGAACTTCCTGGCTGTAGCAGACCCAAAAAGCGCTGGCTGCGAGAAAGCTGGTCGACCATAGCGAGTGTCGGCTGCCGAAGATCCGGGCTACCGTCGCATACATGAAAAACAGCGCGATGATACCGGGTACTACAGACAGGATGCGAAGCGCAAGTTCACTGTCGCCGGCAAGGGAGCGCCAGGATGAGAGTGTCAGAAAATAAAGCGGTTGGTATTTATCACCGCCAGCGCGTGCATGCAGGGCTTCCAGCGTGCCGTCGAGCGTTTTAGAGTCGGTTACCACCAAACTGAGGCCTTCGTCGAACCAAAGGCTCTGATTGGTGAGCATAAACAGCCGCAGCAGTGCCCCGCAAAGGATAATCAATGCGATCAGTACAGTGTGCCGAGCAGTCGCCGCATCCATGGCCAGTCGGCGCCGGGAAAATTCATGCGTGAACATCTTCAAATCGCCAGATCAAATTTGCGAATGGCCGCCAGGTATCCCGCAGACTCCGCGTTTATGGTTTTTATGCTTGGACTATAACGGTTGCCGAGTCAGAAGGATAGGGAAAAATGCCACACGGTAATTGTTTTCATCAAATCAGTGGTACAAAACCATCAGTCTGCGTGCGATTAAGTATTTGATTGGCAATAAAACAACATTTCATTGTGTGAGTGCGGTGTTGAAGCGCTGCTCCAGTGAGGCGGCATCCGCCGGCTCTGCTGGCAGTGCGCTGAGCCATGCGATGCGCAAGTTGGTGCTTTCTTCCTCAACAGAGTGATTGATGTTGCCGCGCTCACCGGTTTGCAGCTTTTCGAGCTGGTGCTGCATACGCAGATCGCGGTCTGACGCTGGCGTTGGCTTGTCCCGAAGAATTTCAGCCTCAATGCACAACAGCCGGCGTACGCGTGTGTTCTCCTCGTAGTCCGGGCGAGAGCTGTTGCCAATATGGGCGACGATTGCATCGCGCCGGTGTGCAATAGCCTTTTTCCACTGTGCATTGTCCTGTTTCTCACCGTCGTCCCAGTCGGCGAGCAGACGCTCTGACTCCGCTTGTGCCTGTTCCGCCGGCTGGTCGAGCAATCGCTCAAGTGCTGCGCAAATCTCAGCGTTACGGGCGATTCGATCGAGTTCGGCTGCGCGAGAATTTTCACCAAATTGTTGAATCTGCTTTTCGACCGATTCTATTGCCCGGTTGAAATCTCGCATCAGGTACTTGCCATCTCGTTCGGGGAATTCCGGCAGGTTCTGAAATTCTTCCTGCAGTGTTTGCAGCTGTTTGTCATCGACCGCAGCATCTTCTTTGGCAAATTGTTTAAGGTCTCGAATGATCTCCTTTGCGCGAGTAACGTGCTGAATACTGGCGGCGTAGTGTTCCTTCTGCTGTCCGCGGTGGCGCGCAAAGATGTCGCTGCACAGCTGATTAAACTCGTTCCAGAGTTTTTTATCGTCCTTTTGGCGGGTAATGCCGGTGCGGCGCCACAGACCCTGCAGGCGCTTAACCTGATTAATGCAATGCTGATTGATGTCGCCCTCTGCCAGCACCTTTACCTTTTCTATCAGATCAGTCTTTTCCTGAGCGCCGGCGTCATACGCAGGCTCCAGTTTTTCATTGAGCGCGTCGACGATGCGAGTAAAGCGCTCATCCAGTTCAGCGCTGGCTTTGCGATCGAACACGCGCGTGTTACGCCACTCAGCCTTGGCAGTGCGCAGGGTTTTTTCGACCAGCCTCCAGTCGGCGTTTTGCCAGTCAGACTTGGCCAGATAGCCCTCCAGCATTTCGCATACGTCGCTGCGGCGTTTCAGCTTGCTGTTTTTTTCGTCGCGTTTGGCAGCAAAGTACTTTGCACAGGGTTCATAGGCAGTGTCGGCGGCGGCTTTAAAACGTGGCCAGTGCACTTCCAGTGCAGGGCTTGCACCCATCGATTTCCACTGCTGCTGCAGGGCCTTGATACGATCGGCCTGATCGCGTGGTGCCAGACCCTGCTGCGGAATATTCTCCATTTGCTCGCACAGCGCCAGCAGCTTTGGTTCTGTGGCGAACTGTTTCCAGTCGCCCAGTTCGTTAAGCTTGACTTCAAGACGTGCCAGCTTTTCCTGATGCCGTTGTTGCTCCGCAGCCGGCAGCTTGCTGATTTTTGCAGCAAGGCGCTCGTGAATGGAGCGGGCAGGACCCCAGCGCTTGGATGCCAGCGCGCTGTTCAGCGATGCAAACTGGCGACCGATGGCGTTTTGCAGAGCGTTGTGTTGCTCCCGACGCTGCGTTGCTTCTTTGCCGAGCTGTGCGATGAGTTGCGGTAGTTCGTCAGCGTAAGCTGTTTTGTCGCCGCCCTGTTTAAACCAGTCATGTAACGCTGCGAGCTTTTTTTGTGCTCGCTCGAGTTTGGTTGCATCCGGCTTTTCGTTCTTTGCCGAATCGGTTTCCTTATCACCGCTGGGTTCAGTGTCGGCAGTTTGAAGCGCAGTCAATGCGGTAACCGTGGTTGCGGCGTGTTGCAGTTGCACGTCAAGCGAGCGGCAGGCCTGTTCCCATGGTTGCTGTAGTTCGGTGAATCCGGTGAAACTTGTGTCGGCGTCGCGCCAGCGCGTTTTACAATCAGCAAAAGACTGGCGGGCAGGTGGATACGCTTCCGTCAGCGTTTCCAGAGAAGACTCAAACAGACCGTCGCGCAGTCGGGCTACCTCGTCAATGATTGCCTGACAAGCGTCGTGTTTTTGCTGGCGTTCTCTATTGGCGGCAACCTTATCCGCAGCGACAGACCGAAACGCCTGATACCTGTCTTTGTCTGCCGTGGCCGGAGTGAAATCCAGCTGTTGCCACTGTTGTTCGAATAGTTCGAATCGCGTGGTGAAGTTGGGTGACCAGGTGCCCGTTGCAAGCTTTTCCATCTCATCGATGATCTTCTGCGACGTTTGCGCCTGTGTCTGGCGAAGTTGCTCTGTCTCGCGCTCCCGATCCAGTCTTGCCTTTAAGGTTTTGGCGACGGCCTTGTCTTTGCTTTTTAGCGCGCGCCAACACTTATCAATGCTGTCGATAGATGAGAGCTTCTGTGTTACTGCCTCGCGCGTATCGTGAAAGCGGGTATCCGTTGCAACGGCCAGCAGATCACCATCGTCGGTTAGCTGCGCTGAGCCATGGGTGCGCACTGCAGCATCTTTGTGATGCGCGGTTAGCGCGATCGCGAGATACTTCTGTTCCGGTTTAGCCAGATACCCATCAAGCAGTTTCACAGCCTGATCGCCGGCAGCAAGATGCCTCGCATATTGACGCGCTGCGCTATTGCGCACAGCCTCACTTTTGTCCTGAGCTGATACGCTCAGCAGCAGATCTGTGTCATCAATTTTATTGACTGCTTCAAGACGCTTTTTGTCAGAGGTATCGTTAAGTGCGGCGCGTGCATCTGCCGCGGAATCCGCGGTCTGCTTTGAAGCGTTTTGCTTTGAAGCACCGTCAGACGACGGCGTTTTTGCCGTTTTGTTGCCTGCGCCGGACTTGGTTTGCGAAGTATCGCGGGTTGACTTCGCCCCTGGCCATTTCAGTGACTTAAGCTTACTCAGCATATTTGTTCCATGGTCGGCTCGCAGTGAGCCTGACTTCGGGCGCGAATAACCCTGCCGCGCAACTTCATCAGTGACACCACAGCGCAGAGCTTTTTGTTAAGACGCTGCGTGACAGCGTGGTGTTAACTCGCGGCGTTTAGCTCGTTAATCAGTGCGTCGCCCATTGCCGATGTACTCACCGGTGCCACACCGTCAGCGGCAATATCAACCGTTCTGACGTTGTTGGCGAGCAGACGATCAACCGCGGCTTCAAGCATGTCTGCGTCATCACCGCGGTTTAATGAAAATCGAAGGCACATCGCAAACGACAGTATGGTTGCCAATGGGTTGGCTTTGCCCTGACCGGCGATATCCGGGGCTGAACCATGTACGGGTTCATAAAGGGCGGCGCGCTTGCCATCGATCTCTGCACCAAGTGATGCCGACGGTAACATGCCGAGCGAGCCAGTCAGCATGGCAGCGCAGTCAGACAGAATGTCACCAAACAGGTTATCAGTGGCAATCACGTCAAATTGCTTGGGCTGTCTTACCAGCTGCATGGCGCAGTTGTCGGCATACATGTGCTCGAGAGTAATGTCCGGATAGTCCTTGCCCACTCGGGTTGCGATTTCGCGCCAGAATACGCCAGACTCCATTACGTTGGCTTTTTCCACTGAATGCACTTTTTTATTGCGCTTGCCGGCGAGTTCGAAGCCGACGCGCAGCAGCCGTTCTATTTCGCTTTCAAAATAAACCTGTGTATCGAGCGCACGTCGGCGACCGTCGGCGGTGGTTTCAATGCCGCGTGGTTCGCCAAAGTAGACGCCTGCGGTCAGCTCCCGCAGTATCAAAATGTCGAGGCCTGATACCAGCTCTTCCTTCAACGACGAGGCGGTCGCCAGCGCCGGCATACAGGTCGCGGGACGCAGATTGGCGAACAGGTCGAGCTCCTTGCGCAGGGTCAGCAAGCCGGCCTCGGGGCGCAGGTGGCGTTCTACGTTGTCCCACTGCGGGCCGCCAACCGACCCCATGATGGTGGCGTCTGTTTCTTTGGCTGCTGCCAGTGTCTCGTCTGCGAGCGGGGTGCCGTAGCGGTCATAGGCGGCGCCACCTATGTCATCGCGTGTAATGTCAAACTCAATTCCGCGGTGCGATGAAAACCAGTCCATCACCTTGACGAGTTCGTCAACGGCCTCCGGACCAATGCCATCGCCGGGGAGTAACAGAATTGAAGCTTTATTCATGGTTTATGTCGTTATGTGAAGAAAATAAATACCGCTATCGACTCTGCGGCTACAGCGTGGGCTGGCCGGAGCTTGTCTTCTTTGGCTCGCTTTGCGCGTCAGGCAGCGGGTGTCAGCCAGCTGTGTGACTCGGCTTTTTCTGCCTCAAAGCCGGCAATCTTGCTCTCTTTTTCAAGCGTCAGTGCGATTTCGTCGAGGCCGTTTAGCAAGCAGTGTTTACGAAAATCATCGATCTCAAAAGAATGACTGGTGCCGTCCGGTGCGGTAACTGTTTGCTGTTCCAGATCAACAGAGAAAACGGCGTTGGCGCCATATTCGGCCTGGCGCGTCAGGTCATCGATCTGCTCCTGCGGTAAACGAATCAGCAGCATGCCGTTTTTAAACGCGTTGTTGTAGAAGATGTCTGAAAAAGAAGGCGCGATAACGCAGCGTATGCCGAAATCTTCAATGGCCCACGCCGCATGCTCTCGTGATGAACCACAACCGAAGTTGTCCCCGGCGATAAGGATGCTGGCGTTTTGATACGCTTCCTGGTTCAGTACAAACGAAGGATTGTCGGTGCCGTCGTCGTTGTACCGCATGGCGTGAAACAGCCCTTTGCCAAGCCCGCTTCTGCCGATGGTCTTCAGGTACTGCTTGGGGATGATCATGTCTGTATCGACGTTGATCATTGGCAGTGGTGCCGCCACGCCGGTCAGTTCCTTCAACGCTTTCATGAACTTGCCTCCTGAGATGCAGAGTCGAGGTGTCGAACATCGGTCAGATGGCCGGCAATCGCCGCAGCGGCCGCCATTGCCGGTGACATCAGGTGGGTGCGTCCCCCGTGACCCTGTCGGCCTTCAAAGTTTCTGTTCGAAGTTGATGCGCAACGCTCGCCTGGCTCGAGTCGATCCGGGTTCATGCCGAGGCACATGGAGCAGCCTGGCTCACGCCAGTCAAAGCCAGCGGACTTCAGGATATCGGCGATGCCTTCTTCTTCCGCCTGTTTCTTTACCAGCCCGGACCCCGGTACCACCATCGCGCTGACATTGTCGGCAATCTTTTTACCCTCGACAACGCTTGCAACAGCGCGCAGGTCTTCGATGCGTCCGTTGGTGCACGAGCCAATAAACACGCGATCTATCGCAATGCCGGACAGCGGGGTGCCGGCTGTCAGGTCCATGTACTCCAGAGAGCGGCGGGCAGCAGCCTGTTTGTGCTCGTCATCGAAGTCTTCCGGAGCCGGAACCTTATCGGTGATCGCCAGTGCGTCCTCGGGTGAGGTTCCCCAGGTGACGATCGGCGCGATGTCTGCCGCTTCCAGTTCAATGACTAAATCGAACTGTGCGTCCGGGTCAGACTTCAGCGTTTTCCAGTAGGCGACTGCCTTGTCCCAGTCTTCGCCCTGCGGTGCCATGGGTCGATTTTTCAGGTACGCGAATGTGGTTTCGTCCGGGGCTACCAGCCCGGCTCTTGCACCGCCTTCAATGGCCATGTTGCACAGTGTCATTCGGCCTTCCATGGACAGGTTGCGAATCGCCTCACCGGCGTACTCAATGACGTGGCCGGTGCCACCGGCAGTGCCCGTTTTGGCAATGATAGCGAGGGTGAGATCTTTGGCGGTGACACCCGGCCCGAGGTCGCCATTGATCTTGACCAGCATGTTTTTGGATTTGTTTTGCAGCAGCGTCTGCGAAGCTAGCACGTGCTCAACTTCGGATGTACCGATGCCGTGTGCCAGTGCGCCGAATGCGCCGTGTGTAGCCGTGTGGGAATCGCCACAAACCACGGTAGTACCGGGCAGCGTGAAGCCCTGTTCCGGCCCGATGATATGCACAATGCCCTGGCGCTCATCGTTTTCATCGTAGTACTGCACGCCAAACTCACGCGTGTTGTCGCGCAGCGTATCTACCTGAAGTTTGCTTTCCGGGTCATCGATGCCTTTCGATCGGTCGCTGGTGGGGATATTGTGATCGACCACGGCGAGCGTTAGTTCCGGTCTGCGGACCTTTCTATCGCCCAGTCGCAAGCCTTCAAAGGCCTGTGCGCTTGTCACCTCATGCACAAGGTGTCTATCGATATAGATGAGGCACGTGCCATCCGGTTCAGTGCTGACTACGTGCGCATCCCAAATCTTGTCGTACAGTGTTCTTGCTTGCAAAGCCGGCCTCTCGGATCAATTGCGCGCATGGCAGTTGGCTCCGAGTGGTCGGTCGATCCAGCAGACTGCGTGGAAAAGCCTGCGGTGCAGGCTCTCGGGGTCGAATTAGCCGCGCTGCCAGGCGCGTAAAAGAACTAATGGTAGAGCGCTCCAGCAGACGCTGCAATAAATTCTGTATGTTGCAGGCTTTTTGAAGCGGGTGGCTAACCCACCAGTGACATCGGATCGACTTCCAGTTGTGTCTGTTGAGACATCGATTTATCCCAGCTGAACCACAGTGCCACGGCCGCCAGAGCCAGCACACCGGCGATCCCTGCGAAAGCGGCCATAGACATGCCGCGTGTTGTGCGTCGCCGTTCGGCTCTTAAATCGTTCATTTTGTTCATCGGTCAGTACCCTGTAGAGAGTGGACCGCATGCGTTACAACAACATGCAGGTCCAATCGGGTAGTGTGCCCGGTCGGCGATGACATTGCTGATAGGTGTTGCGCAATTTTAACAATCACTATTGCCTTAGATTCATAAATCCACCGTTGAAATGGAAAATAATCATAAAAAACAATAATGTGGATGAATTGAGATCATGACGGCAAGGCGGGGTGTGGACCGTCAACAATGTGAATCAGGTAGGTGACACAAAAAAAGTGATCGGTTAGTCTTTCGAACATTGTCGTAGTGTTCACGACGCTGAGACCGGCGCACGCCGATCGCGTTCAAATTGAAGGAGTCCAACCGATGTCGTTACTAATCTGCGCTGCCATAGCTTTTCTTTGTTTGACAGCTATCTCGCGCCGTACGGACCCGTAACGCAACGGCAGCTTCTCTGGAGCCACCGCACTGCTGTGCTGCAGTTGGTGGTTCAGGGTCCTCAGACCCGCGGTAACATCCCGGAGCATTCCGCTCGGTTTACATCTACCTCAAATTTCGCGTCTGCCCCAAATGGCAAACGCACGGTGCCGCAATCGCACCGTTTGTCAGTCTCGCGTGGCGTCAGTTCAGGAGCCCAGAATTGGCAATGCCTCGATAAAGAAAAAGCCAATAAATAGCAAAGCGGCAATCAGCAAAAGTCCGCCTATCACGCCCGAATCGCTTGTCATCTTAAACTCCTGAAGGTGCAAATGGTGATGTGCAGCACTATTCGGCTGCCGTATCATCTTCTTTAGCACTAACAGAGCCAGAACCCGATGACACCTGACGAATTTAGAGAAGCCGGACACGCATTGATCGAGATGATCGCCGATTATCGAGAATCGGTTGATCAGCGGCCGGTGCGGAGCCAAAGTGGTGTGGGCGAAATTCTCAACTGGTTGCCTGCGTCAGCGCCACAACAGGGGGAGCCGGCAGAGCAACTACTGCAGGATATCGACTCACACGTTGTGCCGTCCATGACGCACTGGCAGCACCCGGCTTTTTACGCCTACTTTCCTGCCAATGCCGATCTTTCGAGCGTGCTAGGGGACCTTGCCAGTTCGGGCTTCGGCCAGCTGGGTTTGAACTGGCAATCCAGCCCGCCGCTGACGGAATTTGAAGATCGCATGTGTGACTGGATGCGACAGTTGCTGGGGCTACAGGATAGCTGGCGCGGCGTGATTCAGGACACCGCTTCGACGTCATCGCTGGTGGCACTGTTGAGTGCTCGGGAAAAAGCTGGTGAATTCTGCCAGACGCGCAACGGCCTTCGAGACACGCCGGAGCTGATGGTGTACTCATCCGCGCAGGCTCACAGCTCAGTCAACAAGGCTGCATTGCTGGCGGGCTTTGGTAAGAATCAGGTCCGCTCTGTGGCGGTTGATCGTGAATTTGCCGTCGACCTCGACGACATGCGCTGCCACATCGAAGCAGACATTGCTGCAGGACGCAGGCCCTGCGCGATTGTTGGCTGCACCGGCACCACTGCCACCACTGCCATGGACAATATCGACGGTCTGGCTGATCTGGCAGCCGAGTTTGACTGCTGGTTGCATGTTGACGGGGCAATGGCCGGCAGCGCGATGATACTCCCGGAGATGCGCCACTTGTGGCAGGGCATCGAGCGCGCGGATTCTATGGTGTTCAATCCGCACAAGTGGCTCGGTGCCGTGTTCGATTGCTCCATCTACTATGTGCGTGACGAACAGCACCTGATTCGGCTCATGAGCACCAATCCCAGCTATCTGCAAACTTCTGCTGATGGTGAAGCGCCCAACTACCGTGACTGGGGTATACCGCTTGGTCGTCGGTTCCGATCGATGAAACTGTGGTGGCTGCTACGTTGCGAAGGTGCAGACAAACTGCGCGAACGCCTGCGCCGCGATATCGAGAATGCACGCTGGCTGGAACAGCAGATAGTCGCTCATCCACAGTGGCAAATTATTGCGCCGGTCGCGCTGCAGACGTTGTGCGTTGTGCATCAGCCAGACGGTATGGACGCCGCTGAACTTGATGACTATACCCAGCAGTGGTGTGAGTCGATCAATGCTAGTGGAAAGGCCATGCTGACTCCGGCAGTGGTGGATGGTCGCTGGGTGGTGCGAATATCCATCGGAGCGCTGAGTACCGAGCGGTCACACGTGGAATCGCTGTGGGCGCTGTTGCAGGAAAGTACCCGCGGGAGTTGAGCTGGGGCGATTAGCGGGCGTTAGGCGCGCGCGCCGGGCCAGCAAGGGGCGGTGGGCGTGGCGCGGTTTCTGCTGACTGAAGGCTTCGAATTCACACCTGCCGTGCTCGCCCCATGTCCAGCTGCACGAAATTTTTCCGACTTTCCACGTTGTGCAAAGCATGGCGCCATCGAGCGTGGTGGCTCCACAGGCGATACAGAACGCGGTGCGCTGCCATTTTTATGGTTGCAGTTGTTGCGGGGTGCGGCAGTGATGAGCCAGCTATCGGCGCTGCAGACACCAGTACGGCGCCATCCACTACCACGCCGCTTGATATTGCACAGGCGCTAGGTGCCGACGAAGCCGTTACGCTCACGATTGACCTTCAAGGTTCACAGGTTTTACCGGCGGTAGACACTCGCGCCACGGCGCGCGCGGATGTGGTCTATGAACGTGCGACCGGCCGGCTATCCGCGGCGTTGTACGGGCGTGACCTCCAGGCTACTGTCGCCGCACACATCCACGAGGGCAAGGCCGGAGAAGTCGGCAGTGTTGTCGCCACGCTGCAGCCTGTCGAGAGCGGCTATACCCTTGGCGATGGCGTCGTTCTCTCAGCGCGGCAGGCAGCACTGTTTGAGTCGGGTGGCTTTTACATCGATGTGCACAGCCAGGCTTACCCCAACGGTTTTCTGAGAGCGCAACTAACGACGGAAGCCACCGCAGTTGTCGTGTTGCCAACCCTTGAAGATATTCAAACCCGCGTGCTGACACCAATATGTTCCGGTTGCCATAACGGAGCAGGACAGACCTTGCCCGGTATCGTCGACTTTACCAGCGCTGATCGCAGTTACCAGAGCCTGGTTGGTGTCTTTAGTATCAACGAGCCATCGCGTCTGCGAGTGGAGACGGGTAACCCGCACGACAGTCTGTTAGTCCACAAGCTTGAAGGCACACAGCAGGTTGGCAGCCGAATGCCGTTTCGTGGCAACCAGCTTGATCAACAAACCATAGATGCGGTGCGTGCATGGATTGCGGCCGGGGCTGCGCGTTAAATAATGCGCGCGTTATTGATCACTGCAAAATTAGCTGCGTTGGCTGCCGGGCTACTGGCCCTGTGCTCGATAGGTATTGCACAACAGTTTCCCAATCTGCAGGAACGCACAGCGGAATCACTGGCTGGTCTCGCTAACGACAGCAGCTATAAGTCGGTTGAACTGGCAGACTTTAACAGTGACGGACTCGAAGACCTGGTAATCACCCGGCGTGATCAAAGCGCTGTGTTACTGATCAATGAAGATGGAGTGCTGACCAACCGAACCGCTGCGTGGCTGCCAGGTAACGCGCATACTAACGCTAACTACGCAGAAGCCTTCGATGCAAACGGTGATGGACTGACGGATCTGGTACTGGCGCGACTCGGGCCGCGCGCTCCACACCTGTATTTAAACCGTGGCAATGACGACAACGGCGCATGGCTGGGTTTCGATAACGGAGCCGATATTGACGACGGCGCTACTAATGCGCTGCTGATTGAGTCTGGTGATGTCAATGCTGACGGCGCGGCAGATCTGTTTGTCGTACAGGTTGAGCTGGAAGGTAATCGCCTGTTGCTTAACGATGGTAGCGGTAACTTTACCGATGCATCATCGCGGCTGGGTGAGTTGGCGCAACTGCAGCGTGGTCATGCAGTACTACTGGCGGATGTCGATAGCGATGATGATATTGATATCGTCTATATCGAGGGTGATCTATTCCAGCACGTTTATTACAACGACGGTAATGGTCAGTATTCAAATGCGCTCAGGCACACCTTTCAAAACGCCGATAACTTCTCTTATATCTTTGGTGCGGCTGACTTTAACGGCGATGGTTACTTTGATTATCGGCAGTACTCAAACATCGCGCCACTGGCACAACTGTCAACGGGCTTAGCTGATTCATCGGGGTTGCCGGTGTTCATCGCGCGACAGGACGCGCCGATGGTCAGTGGCAATCGCAAGCATGGCTTTGTGCATATGCGTGATATCGACGGTGACGGTGATCTGGATTATGTACTGTCGAGCATGCTGCGTAACTTTGGTGGCCTTGAGAATACCTTCGAGGGTATGCGCACTGAGGTTGTTATCAACGCAGGTGACAACAGCGGCACGTTTGTTACCTTTACCGGTGATGACTGGGGTCGTGATGAATCCATGGATATGAAGATTCTCGACGTTAACGGCGATGGCAATATGGATCTGTTCATAGCCCACCAGAACCGCTATGCCGTGTATCTCAACAACGCCCCACCCAAAACAGTTGAGCTTGCGTCGCTGACGGCGACACCACAAGTGTCCGGACTGGCTTCCAGCTTTACAGCGGCTATGGCAAGCGGCACGTCGCTGAGCTATGAGTGGGACTTCGGCGATGGCACAGTGGTGACTACTGCTGAACCGAACGTTGACTATGTCTACGATACACCCGGGCGCTACCTCGTTACCGTGACGGTGCGTGGAGAGTTCGGCAGTGACAGTGTTTCCTTTCGTCATCGAGTGCATGAGCCTGTCACTGATGGCACGGCGCTGTCGTCATCAACCATAGCTGTTGAACAGCGCGTCGAAGGCAATCGCGTATGGGTGGTTAACCCGGATCATGATTCCGTTAGCGTGCTCAATGCGCAGAGCGGGGTACTGTTACAGGAAATACCTGTAGGTGCCGAACCACGCACTCTGGTTATAACCGCGGACGGTGTATTAGTAAGCAGTAAGCGCAATGCAAGTCTCACGTCAATATCAACACAGACACTAACCGTACTTGATCAGCTGGCGCTGCAGCCAGGTACGGCACCACACGGTATGGTCGACGATGGTGTACATGCTTATGTGGTGCTTGAAGGCACGGGCGAAATGCTGAAAGTGGCCATGGCAGATCTGTCGATTCAGGCGCGAATCAACATTGGCCCAAACCCGCGACACCTGGCAATAAGCGCCGATGGCAGTCGCTTGCTGGTACCGCGCTTTATTACACAGCCGGTGCCGGGGGAGAGTTCGCGGGCCGTCAGCACGGCCGCCGGGGCGGAGGTTATGCTGTTATCGACCAGTCCATTGCAGGTGCTGTCAGCGGCCATTTTGCCGTATAACGATGTGGAAGACAGTGGCGTCAGTGCACGCGGCATACTGAACTATCTTATCGCGCCGGCGTTATCACCGGACGGTGACAGCGCTATTGTTGGTGCCAAGCTCGATAATATTTATCGTGGCTCACTGCGCGATGGCAATGCACGTGAACACAACAAGCTGGTGCGCGGCATGATGGCAACGATCGCGCTTGAGCGGGCCGCAAGTAACGTTATCGCCGAAGATACCCCGGTACGCTTTGATTTTGATAACAACAGCCCGCCAACGGCCATGGCCTATGGTCCAACCGGTAATCTGTTGTTTGTAGTACACGAGGCCAGTCGTCTGCTTGAAGTGATCGATGTAGCGCGAATGGAAATTATCTATTCAACCGAGGTTGGGTTTGCACCTCAGGGGCTGGCACTATCGCCTGACAGCAACCGACTTTACGTTGACAGCTATCTTTCTCGCGAAGTGAATGTGTTTGATGTGTCCGATCTGCTGGCGGGGCGCTCGGATAACCTGACGCTGCTCACTTCAGCCAGCACCGTTACAGAAGAAGCGCTGCCCCCGCAGATATTGCGTGGTAAACGGCTTTTTCACGACGCAGCCAACCCGGCGCTGTCGGCGCAAAAATACCTGAGCTGTTCCACCTGCCATTCAGAGATGGGGCACGATGGACGCGTGTGGGACTTTACCGATGTTGGCGAGGGGCTGCGCAACACTATCGATCTGCGTGGCCGTGCCGGCACCGCGCATGGAAATGTGCACTGGACCGCCAACTTCGACGAAATACATGACTTTGAAAACGACATTCGCGAAGTGTTCGACGGCAGTGGCCTGATGAGCGACGCTGACTATAACCGCACGCTCGGTACGCTTGATGCCGCCAATCCAAAGGCCGGTAACAGTGATGCGCTTGACGCGTTGGCAAGCTTTACCGCAACGCTGACTTCTTTCTCCATCAGTCCTCATCGCACCGTTAACGGGACACTTACCGCCGCGGCGGGTCGAGGCAAAACGATCTTTAAGCGCCTTAACTGCGGTACCTGTCATGAGGGTGAGACGTTTACCGACAGCCCGCGTCAGCGCTTTCACAACATTGGTACCGTTGACGGAGATACCGGCAATCGACTCGGGCAGCCGCTGCCCGGTGGTGGCCTCGACACACCAACGCTGCGTGGCCTGTGGCACGGAGCACCCTACCTGCACGATGGCTCGGCCATGAACCTGCATGAGGCGGTGCGTGCTCACCGTGCGCTGAGCGGTAATATTGCGGTAAATGTCAGTGCGGGTGAGCTCGATGATCTGGTGGCGTACCTGCTGCAGATTGATGACCTGGAACCCGTGGCCGTTTCTTCCATCGACAACGATGGTGATCTGTTATTAAACCAGTTTGACGACGATGATGATAACGACGGCGTTGCAGATGCTGATGATCTTTTCCCGTTGGACGCAGGCGAGTTTGCGGATAACGATGCTGACGGTATCGGCGACAACCGCGACCTGGATGACGACAACGATGGTATTTCCGACGAAGACGAAAACGCCGGCGACCCGTTAACCGACAGTGATAACGACGGTATCTTAAATCGCTTCGATCTGGACAGTGACAACGATGGCCTAAGCGATGTGCTGGAGGCCACCGGTGCCGATGCAGGGCTCAACGGTCTGCGTGACAGCAATACGCTGGTAACTGTTGCCGATAGCGATGCTGACGGACTGACAGACGAAAAGGACATTGAAAGCTTAAACGCCGCTAACGATGGCAGTGGTCCGTTTGATATTACACAAAGCGATTTTGCTGGCTTTGACACCAACGCTGATGGCCGCATCGATCAACTCGACGAAGGTGCCGCTGACAATAACAGCGATGGCATTGATGATCGGCTGATACTGCAGCGTCGACCGCAGGTCAGTAGTGGCTGTAGTGTTTCAGACAACAGCAGTTCGATTGATCCGGTGCTGCTTTTGCTGTTGGTAATTGCTTTGATTTCGCATAGCATACGACGCTGGTTTAGCCGTCGTAACCTTTATCTATGTCGATCAGAAATACTCGCGCCCGTGCAATGACAATTGGCACGGCTCTATTGCAGCGGCTGAAGTTGCCATGGTTTCTCACACCGTCTCGCTCACAGCTTCCTGTCGTGGTGATGGTCGTACTGATGTCTGTTGTGGTCACATCGTGTGGCTACATCTTTGAGCGTGAACCCGGCATCGGCAAAGCAGTGTCATGGTCAAAGCTGCCGCAGTGGCAGGGCGATGATCTGGCAGCCGCCTGGCCGGCAATGCAGGCACAGTGTCCGCGTATGGTGCGAAAGTCTGCCGCGTGGGAGCCCGTCTGTGAAGCAGTGGCGCAACTGCAGAACCCGAGCAGCGATGAAGTACGGGCTTTTTTACAGCAACATTTTAAACCGCACCGCGTGCATGGAAAAAACGGCAAGCGCGACGGCCTCATCACCGGCTACTACGAACCCATTCTCAACGGCAGTCGCACCCGCACTGACCGATTTAAATATCCAATTTATGCACAGCCGGAAGACATGCTGATCATTGATCTGGCTGACCTGTATCCGAGTCTTAAAGGCATGCGCCTGCGCGGACGGCTCGATGGCAACCGCGTAAAACCCTATTGGTCGCGCGAAGAGATCGACGGTGCCGAGCTGCCACTGGCGGGCAAGGAAATTCTCTGGATCGATGACCCATACGGTTCGTTTTTTACACAAATACAGGGGTCGGGTCGGGTGCGTTTGCCCGATGGGTCAATGGTGGGTGTCGGCTATGCGAATCAGAACGGCCACCCGTATGTGGCGGTTGGTAAAAAACTGGTGGAGATAGGTGCGCTGCCGATCGAAGAAGTGAGCTTGTTTACCATCAAACAATGGCTGCAGGAAAATCCGCAGCGCGCGCCCGAGATTCTCAACGCCAATCCGAGCTATGTGTTTTTCGAAATGCGTGAGTCCGTCGAAGAGGGGCCGCGCGGGTCACTCAATGTACCGCTAACCGCCGAACGCAGTATTGCGGTGGACAGGCGCGTAGTGCCGCTCGGGACACCGGTTTGGCTGAAGACAACGCTGCCGGACGGCTCGCCCTTTGAACGGCTGGTTTTTGCGCAGGACACTGGCGGTGCGATCACCGGTCCGGTGCGCGCTGATGTTTTCTTTGGCATTGGTAATCGGGCTGAACAACTTGCCGGCGAAATGAAACAGCGGGGAGAAATGTATGCATTATTGCCAGTGGAGGCAGGCAGCCAGTAGCTGTCAGGCTTCAATTCATAACTGCTTGATTTTTTGTGATTTAGCCAGATATTCACTGCAGTACGGCCATCCATAACCACCCGAGGGAAGAATATGATGTTTGAGTCAATGAGCTTTGCGTTTCTGGTTGCAATTGCAGTATTGCTGGTGCTGTTTCTGCGCTCGTTTGTTCGCATTGTGCCGCAGAACGAGGCGTTTGTTGTCGAGCGACTGGGTAAGTACGACAGAACGCTGCTTGCTGGCTTCCACATTACTATCCCGGTGCTGGAGCGGGTCGCCTATAAGCACTCACTAAAAGAATTCGCCGTTGATGTTGCCTCGCAACAGGCCATCACTCGCGATAATGTCGCACTCGGTATTGACGGGGTGTTGTACATGAAGATTATGGATCCTCGGGCTGCCTCCTACGGTGTTGAAAATCTGCAGTTCGCGATAACACAATTGGCGCAAACCAGTATGCGTGCCGAGATCGGTAAGCTGTCTCTGGACGATACCTTTGAGTCGCGTGAAAATATTAATGCGCGTGTCACGCAGGCCATTGATGAAGCATCAGAGGCCTGGGGTACCAAAGTACTGCGCTATGAAGTCAAAGACATCACACCCCCGGCCACCATTCTCGAAGAAATGGAAAAGCAGATGGGGGCGGAGCGAGAGCGCCGCGTAGCAGTGACGACCTCTGAAGGTTATCGCCAGGCACAGATTAACCAGGCTGAAGGTGACCGACAGGCTCAGGTGTTGCGGGCGCAAGGTACTGCCGAGTCATTAACCATTGAGGCAACCGCCCGTGCGGAGGCCATCAAAACCATCTCGCATGCAATCAACGCCGAAGGCGGTTCCGCGGCTGTAGCGCAGCAACTTGCCGAGCAATACATTGATGCGTTTGACAAGCTGGCGCGCGAGGGGACGGTAGCGTTGGTGCCTGCGGATGGGGGCGATGTATCCGGTATGGTGGCGAAGGCTTTTACCGCGTTTAACAGTTTGCAAAATCAGGTTGAAGGTACCCGTAACGGAGGTGGCAGTTAATGATCTCTCCATTTTGGTTGTTTTTGTTTTTAGGCGTTGGCTTGCTGGCGCTTGAACTGGTGGTGTTTCAGTTCACTACGTTCTGGTTGTTTTTTATTGGGCTCGGCTCACTGGTTGCGGCGGCGTTTGCCTACTTTTCTGTGGGTTCCGGCTATATCGTTACCACCGGGGTGTTTGTGGTTGCGTCGATTATCATTACAGCGGTGCTGTATGCGCCGATTCGCCGCTGGCAGCGTCAGCCGACGGGTATTGCCGGCAATAACGCGATTTCACAGCGGGTAAAAGTAACCGGTCCGATTACACCAACTCACGGTGGCACCGTAGTCTGGTCGGGCAGCGAATGGCAGGCGGAGCTGGTGCAGGGGTCGTCGCAGGAACTCGCAGAGGGCGACTGGGCACGCGTCGTCGACGTGCAGGGTATCCGTCTGATTGTCGAGGTTGCGGCCTGAGTACCGCCTTAGTCGACTGCCAGCAGGCTGTGTGTTGCCGGCGTGTCGATCCGGTCGTCATCGGCAGCAATCAGTGCGTTTAAGAACGCCGTCAGCTGATCAATTTCACGTTTGGTAAGCGGGAATGCGCGCAGCTCATTCTGGCCTGATTCTGTTTCTACTGGCTGAGTGGCGTAGTGCTGCACCACCTGGCGCAGTGATGCTAAGCGTCCGTCGTGAAAGTAGGGCGCTGTATTGGGTACATTGCGCAGGGTTGGTGTCCTGAACGCACCCTGCATATGCGACAGCGCGCCGCGGTTTAAAAAGCGCAAGTGCTGGCAGCCGTCGCGCGTCGCATCACTGTAGCGACCCTGGCAGTTAAACTCGTTTATCAACGCCGCCTGCACGCCAAAGATTCGACCAAAGTCCAGTTGCTCACCGGGTGCGGCGTTAAACCGTCCCGTGCCGATGTTATGAAAGTCGCCATTGGTGAGCAGCGGTCCGTTGTGGCACTCAAGGCACTGCGTTTTCTCCTCGTTGATAAACAGCCGCGCCCCTCGCAATTCATCTTTAGACAGCAACTTGAATTCCGGCGCACCGTTGGTCACCGAGTCGACAAACCGGTCGAACCGTGTTCGCTTTGGTGACAGCGTTTGTTCGAAGGCTCCAATGCTCTTGCCGACATTGGCGAATACTGTATTGACCCACTCCTGTGCGTTTGTGCCGAGTTCAAACCACGCTCGCTTCTCGGCCTCACTGCCTATTGGGCTGGCGTCGACGGTCAATTGCGCTGCAGTCAGCGTAGGAGTCAGAGAGCCAAACAGTGCCTCGTACTGCTGTCGGTAGTCCGCGTTTTCGAGCATCAGCCGCGCAACGGCAACACGGTTGGAACCCATCTCTTCTTTTGCTTCCAGTGGCGATAACGCCTGTGACCACAGCGAGTCTCTGCGGCCATCCCAGTACTGCCACTGCAGCCACGCGGCCCCGGCCAGCGACGGCGTGTTGCGGTTTAACTGACCAATGCCCTGTGCTTTCGGCAAACCGTCGACAAAGTGCTGGTCCGGTTTATGGCAGGTGGCGCATGAAACGGTACCGGTGCTGCTCAGTTGGGCGTCGTTGAACAATTGCTCGCCCAGCGCCGCGGCTTCTTTGTTCTTGGCAAACCGGTTTGATTCGGTATTCGGTGGGGCCAGCCGGGCCAGACTGAGCGACGCGAAAACGCGCTGCTCGCGCTCGGTGAGTTCCGGCTCAGCACAGCCGCCAAGCGACACCAGCGCTAACACCATCAGGGCCAGGTATCGGTTCAGCGTTGAATCCGGGTTCGGTCGCATGTGCGACTGTTTTGTCATGTCAGGAGGTTGCCGTTTGTGGTAGCCATGCTCGATGTAATGACAGCTCTGCAATCTGGAGAAATCATCTGCCTGTCAAGCCCGTTTGTGCGGATAGACTGTGCGCCGTCCAATGTAACAAGAATAATAATAGTCAGTGTTAGATCAGCTGCAATTAGTAGATGAGCCTGTTGCGCTCGAAGCATCAACCGGCAATGCTAAAAAAGCCCGGCGCTCAGCAACGCGCCGAACCGAATCCACAGCCGCCGCTACCGGCAAAAAGTCGCTGGCGACAGACAGCGTTGATGCAGCCGCCCTGGTGCAGGCCGCAATGGCATTCGAGCGTGGTACCGATGCAGACTTTGATACCTGGTCGGAAACAGAATTTGCCGACTGCCTGCAAACCCATCAAAACTTCTCTGATGTTGAACTGACACGACCGGCTGTTTCTGACTGGCGACTGGTGTTTTGCAGCGTGGAAATGTCGCTGCTGTTCGGGGATACCGAAGCGGCGCAACTGCAGCGCATGGACACGTGGCTGTCTGCCGTTGAGTCAAAAGAGGTGCTCGCCGATGCCACGGCACTGCGAGCCTCTGTGGCCTTCGTCAAACGACTGCCGGAGCAGGTAATTACGCTATACCAGTCCGCACGTGATGCCAGCGGCGATGACGCGGTTATACCGCGCGGATTGTCCGCTGCACACTATGCGCTGGCACTGATCCAAAGCAACGCGGCCAAAGCCACCGACAAAGCGGGCATGGCAAAACAGATGGCGTCGCTGGTCACGCCGCTGAACACACTGGCAGATCAGTATCAGTCGCAGCATCGCCGCGATCCGGTTGTACCGGTGTTGCGTGTGCTGACTGACTTCGCACGCGTCGCATCCGGTCAGCGCGCTATTGACGAAACCATCTGGCTGGGCGGCCTGCACATCGATGCCAGCCCATGGCTCGATCTCTTTATTAATCTCTGTCGCTACTGGCTCGATGCACCGGCTGATGAACAACTGGTAGAGCGCCTCGCCCGGCATGTTGATCGCGCGTCGGAGGCAGGAGTGCACTGGTATGTCGATGAAGCACTGACACTGTTGTCGGCCATGGGGCTGCAACGCGACAGCAGCGAGTTTCAACCGCAGGTCAGATCGCCCGGCTGGCTAATCACCGTGTATCAGCGTGCCGATGACTGGCAGGCCAGTCTTGATGTGTTGTCCCAGACCGTCAATCGCTTTGTGCGTTTAAACGACCCTGGTGACGGCACGCAACAAAAGCGCAGACTGACCTGGTGGCTGCAGGCCAACGGCTCGCGACTGCGAATCGAACCGCGCGAGCAGCGACAGGGACAGGATGGCCGCTGGAGCCGCGGCCGTCGGTTTCCACTGAAACTGTTGCTTGAGGAGTGCGGCACGCTGGACTTTCTCAGCCAGCACGACCTTAAGATCTGCGCCGACCTGCGCAATCAGCTGCAAATTAATCATGCTCTGGCGTTTGAAAAGACCGTTGATATTCGACAGGTTAGTTCGCTGCGGCAGATCCTTGCGCATCCGCATTTGTTCCGGCTTGACGAAAGCGAACCTGCAGCGGCGCCCACATCTCTACCAACCGCGCGGGTACGCAGCCGGGAGTGTCATCCGGCGCTGCATATTGTGCATGACAGTGCCCAGGGTTCTATTCACATCAGCATGCGTCCATACCCGTCAGATGAACTGAACACCGCAGACGCGTTTTACTGCTACTGGGATGATGCAGGCACGCTTGCAATAAACCGCTTCACTGAAGGGCAGCTCGATATGGCACGCGCGCTAACCTACAAGGGCTTAACCGTACCCGAAGCCGGTTGCGATGCCGTGCTGGATTCACTGCGTGCAATGGCATCACTGATCGAAGTTCACTCTGACATCGTTGTAGACAACGGCAACAGTGTAGAGCCCGATAACAGTGTGTACTTTCATCTGCATCCACTGAAACAGGGTCTTGAACTGGATTTGTTTCACTACCCGCTCGGCGTTGACGGGCCATCGGTTAAACCGGGTTGTGGCAAACCAGGTGTGCATGCGCTGATTAATGATGTGGTGTTGAACACCACTCGCTGCTTTAGCGATGAAACCCTAGCAGCGGCCGAAGTGGCTGAGTCTGCCGGTCTGGTGCAATCGGTTACTACCTGGCACTGGTCACTGACAGAGCCTGAACAATCACTGGAAGTACTGTCAGCACTTCAGGAAATGACGCCGCGTGTCAAACTGCTGTGGCCTGCCGGCGAGAAGATCAATCTCAGTCGTCGCTTTGAATGCAGCGATATGCAACTGCAGATTCACGCAAGCAGCAACGGTAGTGGCATTGATATTACCGGTGAACTAAAGCTAGACGGGCAGGACGGTCAGCCTCGTTATGCGGCGGATATTAGCACCGGTTCGTTTGGGTCGGAAACCATTGACCTGCGTAAACTGCTTGCATCCATACAGGATGCGGACGGTCGCTTCGTTACACTCGATGACGGCAAAATACTACAACTGAGTCAGCGGCTGCGGCAGCAACTCGATGCACTCAACGCAATCTGCACAGACGGAGTTGCGCACCCGTTGTCGGTTGCAGTGCTGGAGCAGGCCACACACGGTATGGCACTGCAGGACGACGACGGCTGGCACGAGCAACTGGAAAAACTGCAGGAGGCACAATCGCTCGAACCCGTGCCACCGCGCGAGCTCAAGGCATCACTGCGAGACTATCAGTTGCACGGCTTTCAGTGGATGGCAAGGCTTGCGCACTGGGGGGCGGGTGCCTGTCTGGCGGACGACATGGGGCTTGGCAAAACCATGCAGAGTCTTTCGTTAATACTGTCGCGTGCAGCGGGCGGCCCGACACTGGTGGTGGCACCGACATCCGTCTGTGGTAACTGGCTGGCAGAAGCCGAGCGCTTTGCACCCACGTTGCGATTGCGCTGGCTGGGTGGCAGCAACCGCGTGCGCATGTTGCGTGACGCAAAGCCCGGTGATCTGTTTGTATGTAGCTATGGCGTGTTACAGAACGATATCGACACACTGCAGTCGATCCACTGGCAAACCATCATCGCCGATGAAGCGCAGTCCTTTAAAAACGCCGGCACGCGTCGCTCGCAGGCGATGATGTCCCTGTCTGCCAGCTTCCGGGTTATCGCCACGGGTACACCCATCGAGAACCACCTGGGTGAGCTGTGGAATCTGTTTCGCTTTATCAACCCCGGTTTAATGGGTTCCAGCCAGCAGTTTAAACAACGCTATGCGGTGCCCATTGAACAACATCAGGATGAGCAGGCCCGAGAACGACTGAAGAATCTTATCAGACCGTTTATTCTGCGCCGTCTAAAGCGTGAGGTCCTGACCGAGTTACCCGAGCGCACAGAAATTACCCATCTGGTTGAGCTGAGCACTGATGAGCGCGCGTTTTACGATCAGCTGCGCGAACAGGCGCTGCATCGAATCAGTGAGTATGCAGAGCTCGACAGCGAACAACGCTTCAGGGTACTTGCTGAAATTACTACGCTGCGCCAGGCCAGTTGTCACCCGGCGCTGGTGACGGATGACCCGCCCTGCGACAGCGCGAAAATGCGTGCGTTCAGCAAGATCGTTGATGAACTGCGCTTTAACGGGCATCGATGCCTGGTGTTCAGTCAGTTTGTCGGGCATCTGTCATTGATTCGCAAGCACCTGGACTCAAAGTCGATTAGCTATCAGTATCTCGACGGTTCGACCAGTGTTAAAAAGCGCAAGCAGGCTGTCGATGATTTTCAGGCAGGCGAGGGCGAACTGTTTTTAATCAGTCTTAAGGCTGGTGGATCCGGTCTCAACCTGACCGCTGCTGACTATGTTATTCACATGGATCCATGGTGGAACCCGGCGGTTGAAGACCAGGCATCAGACCGAGCCTATCGCATGGGGCAGAAGCGTCCTGTCACAATTTACCGCATGGTGGTAAAGGACTCTATCGAGGAAAAAATCGTCAAGCTGCACGAGCAAAAGCGCGATCTGGCAAACGCTCTGCTTGAGGGTACAGATGCCGGTTCAGTGCTGTCTGTGGATGAACTGGTTGAGTTGATTCAGGACGAAGAGGCAGACAGGCAGGAGGGAGACGCCGAGAGTTGAAGGTGCGGACAAGCTCATGGGTTCCCGCGGGTGAAATAGTAGTAAAAACGGCGTGGGAATACGCTGAGCGAATACAGCGAGAATACAAAGCCGGCGAATAAAAGTAATATAAACTAACATCGCCCTAACCGCTGGATTAATCCTGGTGATAAAAGACAAGCTATCCAGGCTGTTGCAACAGATCTACCCCGAGATGGACCCGGAAGGTCTCACCGACCAGGTCATCGACACGTTCTGGCCAAACGGAAGCAGCCCGGTTAATACAATCAGGGCTGCAGATAACTCGCTCTGGTCGCAACAGGATGCAATCCTCATCAGCTATGGCGACAATCTGGTCGACGGGCGCCACAACCCGCTTGACCTGTTGCACGACTTCCTCGTCACGCAACTACCTGGTGTTATCAATGGCGTACACATACTGCCGTTTTTCCCTTATACCTCAGACGACGGCTTTTCCGTTAGTGACTACGAAAAAGTAAACCCGTCACTCGGTTCGTGGGCCGACATACAGCGAATTGCCACAAGCTTTAATTTGATGTCTGATATGGTACTGAACCATGTATCCAGTCAGGGAAAGTGGTTTAACGGATATCGTCAGGGCCACGTGCCGTACAACAGGTACTTTTTTGAAGCCAGCCCGGACGAGGACTTATCAGCCACGGTCCGACCACGGTCATCACCACTGCTTCAGCCTATTGAGACACCTGACGGTGTGCGCCATGTGTGGTGTACGTTCAGCCACGACCAGATTGACCTCGATTTCAGAAACCCTGAAGTACTGCTCGAGATCATCCGAATTATCCGGCTGCACGTCGAAATGGGGGTGCGGGTCATTCGCCTTGATGCAGTTGCGTTTATCTGGAAGGAACCTGGTACCTCATCAATTCACTTGCCACAGACGCATGCAATCGTGAAGCTGTTGCGGGTTCTGGCAGACCACGCCGAAGAAGACATTATTCTCATCACTGAAACGAATGTGCCAAAGGCGGAGAACCTGTCTTACTTTGGCAGTGGTGACGAAGCACACATGATTTACAACTTCCCGCTACCGCCACTGATTCTGCATGGACTGCAGGCGGGTACCGCAAAGTACTTAAATCAGTGGCAAAGAACCATGCCACCGGCCCCGATGGGCTGCAGCTACTTTAACTTTACCGCCAGCCACGATGGCATAGGCATGCGACCGGCAGAAGGGCTGTTACCCGACGATGAAATAGCGCAGATGGTAAGTGCAGTTATCAACGCCGGTGGCAAGGCGTCTATGCGTGCACTGGCAGATGGCACTGAGGCAATTTACGAACTGAACTGCACATACTTTGACGCACTCAGCCGTACGTTTGATGGCCCCGACGACCACCACATGGCGCGCTTTTTAGCGTCGCAAACCATTGTCATGTCGCTCGAGGGTGTACCAGCGTTTTACATACACTCGCTGCTTGCGACCGAAAACGACTATGAGGGCGTGGATAAGCGCAAAATGAACCGCGCCATTAATCGACATCGATGGGACTACCCCACGCTGCGTGGCAGGCTGGCCAATCCCGATACTAATCAGGCCCGTGTGTTGTCAGCACTGTCGGAGCGATTGCGGCTGCGGTCGCGACAACCCGCGTTTCACCCCAACGCGACACAATTTACCCTGCGGCTGGATGAACGTGTTTTTGGTGTCTGGCGTCAGTCGCTCGATCGGGCGCAATCAGTTTTTGCGCTGCATAACGTCAGCAATGAAACCGTAACGATACCAGTGTCAGCGCTAAATCTGATCGCGGATGAAGACTGGATTGACATACTATCGGGTGAAAAGTTGACAGAGGGTCAGACAGAAGTAGCGCTTTCAGCTTATCAGTGTCGGTGGATTACGAACCTGATTTAAAGGGCAGGGCACCGAATTCCGCTTCGTCCTCACTGACAATGGAGTTGAGTTCTGACAGCAGCTCAGGAGATGCCGCGTTAACCCGACTCCAGTTTGGAATAAACGGTGTCTCGTGCGGTGTGTCGAGAAAAATCTGTCCCGCCAGCATGATGTTCTCAGCAAACAACTCTACCGACTTTTCTTCCGCATGCCGATCGAGTGACAACCCGTTCATTCGTGCATCGTGTTCGTAGATCTCGATCATGTCGAGAGCACGGCGATAATAGGTTGCTTTCAGGGTTCGGAAAACGTTTGGCGTGAAAACAGTACCGTCGGCAGCAAGTTTGCGGAAAATCGCCTTACAAATGTCTTTTGACATCCTGTTTAAACCCGTAGCCGCGTCTTCGGCGCTGACAGGCTGGTGTTTATGGTCGTAGTTGTCGGCGATTTCCACCTGACAGACAGCCTGTGGTGCCATGTTGCGCCAGGCTTCGGACAGCACACCAATTTCAAGACCCCAGTCCGATGGAATGCGAAGATCCGGCAGCGTCGATGCCCGCATCGCGAACTCGCCTGACAGCGGATACCGGAAGGCACGCAGATAATCGATATAGTCACGGTCACCGATTACTTTCTTTAGCGCAATTAACAACGGGCTCACCAACAGCCGGGTTACGCGACCGTTGAGTTTGGTGCCATCAACACGTGGATAGAAGCCCTTGGATAATTGATAGGGAAACGCCGGGTTTGCCACTGGGTACACCAGTCGCGCGAGCATCTCTTTGCTGTAAGTGGTTATATCGCAATCGTGTATGGCCATAACATCCGTGTCTGCGCACGACAACAGATAACCAAGGCAGGTCCATACGTTCTTGCCTTTGCCGTCCTCAACCGGTCCGATCCCCAGCTTCTCCAGCTTTTGCCAAAA
>CAYMFQ010000008.1:23740-31303 GCA_964389335.1 uncultured Granulosicoccaceae bacterium | reverse complement strand
TCCAGCGGTTGTGTGCGCAGGTTGTGGAGCTGTGCGATGTTGCCATTCTGGTGAAAATCAGCCATGTGAAATCTTCTGGTGCCTAATCGGTCAGTATAACGTTTTAAGCAGTTCGAGTACGGCTTCGTTCCAGCCGGCCGGGCCCGGTTGCTCTGTGTAGATTGCGTCGGGAATCTTCTCCATTCGCGGCGAGTGATCATTGCGAACCACTACAGCGATGTCTGCTGCCAGTAGCATTTCAAGGTCGTTTGGTGCATCACCCAGTGCGATGGTCCTGGTTGCGTTCAGGCGTTGTGCCATGCTACGCAATCCGTCCGCCTTGGTGCGTCCGAACGAGAGAGTCAAAAATCGCCCGCCATCGCGGGCGTGCACCCCGTGCGTGGTCAGCGTCTCTACAAAGCGTGCTTTATCATCCGCGCTGCCGTCGAATACCCCTGGCTCGGTGAAAGCCCGCTGTTGTGCCCACTGTGCAGACTGCGGCGAAAGCCCGGTGAGGGCTACAACATCGGACAATGTCATATCACCAAAGCCCTTGTAGCGCCGGCGCACAGCATTCGGTAGCGTCGACAGAATTTGCCGTAGCCGCTGATAATCGCGTTGATCAATCGATGGCGCCGCGCCGCTCGGCAGCTCCCCGGCGCCGTTTTCGATGATGGCAGGCCAGTGATCAAGACCCAGCCTGGATCGGAGTGCAAGCAGTTCCGGGCCGGTTTTGCTGGACGCAAGCACTAGTGGGATATTGCGCGCACTTAACGCCGACAGCGCAGGTTTAGCAGCGTCAAAGCTATAGGTTTCATGATCCAGCAAAGTGCCGTCAAGGTCGGTAAAAAATACAGGTTTCAAAGGAGGTGATACACGAATTGAAAAACTGAGTGTACCCGTTATGGTGTTAAATCGGTGTATCTCCCGCTAAAACGGATTAATTAGCCGTATTTTAGTCGCTGGCTGATCTCGTCGTTGTCCAGCGTTTCAATGGTTGTGCTGAGTATCCACAGATGGCCGGACGGATCAGCTATTCGACCTTCACGTTTGCCATAGGGCCGATCGTCGATAGCGATAATCACCTCGCCACCGTGCTGTACCATGCGCGTGGCAATGGCATCCGGATCCGACACGGTGAGGTGTAACAGACAAGCAGACCCCTCAAGTGATAACGGATCATGCAGCCCCCATTGTGGAACACTTTGCGTCAGCGATACGTATGCGCCGAAGATAGAGACCGCTGCGTGGACGACACGGTCATCGGCGTCGGTGAAGTGTTCTATGATGTCGGCATCAAGGGCTTTTTGGTAGTAGGCCAGCGCCGCATCAGGGTCTGCGACTACGAGTCGTGGATGTAGAGGTAGCTGATTAGTCATGAGTTCAGATTAGGTTCTGACTATGTGCATGTCTTGAATATTTTTTACACAGAACAACATGTGGTTAATCACTACTCGCCTGTAACACGGACATGGTTTGGTTCATTGCAGACTGGTTTATGTTGGGTGGGTGTCTGGCCGGTGAACGCGCGGAACTCGCGAGAGAAGTGTGCCTGATCAGCGTAACCACTGTGATGCGCAACGTCAGTCAGTGGTAAGCGTTTGGCCATCGGTGCCAGTGTTGAGCCAAACCGTGCAATGCGGTCCAGCACTTTTGGCTTAACGCCAATGCGACGCTCAAATAGTCTGTACAACGCGCGTTGTGATAACCCTGTGTCTCGACGAATTGTGTTGATGTCCGTTCCTGCCCGCAGTGCCTTCATTATGGCATCGAGCAAATTGTTTTCGAGCTCATCGCTGCGGAGGTTGTGCAGTAGAAACGCTTCAATGCGCCGACAACGAATCTCAATGTTCGGTTCGTCAATCAGTGCGTTGCGCAACTGTGTTGATTGCTGTCCCCACAGTGTGCTCGCGTCGACGATGGTATCAGTCAGTTGATGCGCGCTTATATCGCAAAACGCAGTCAACCCAAAACATGAAAACGCCACGCCGCATATCGAGCGTTTTTGTAGCTTGTCGATAAGCACCGGTGCGGTAAGAATACCCTGAGCGCCAACCGGCCCGATGCATCGGGTTAAGCGCTGCTGGCGGTCGAAGTGTCGCAATTCGCAGTCGTGGAGGTTAATCAATAACTGTCCGATGCTCTGCGCTTGAATCTGCTCAAACCCCGCGGATGATTGTGACTGATAACACCAGATCGACTGCACTAGTGTATGGAGTCTTGGTGACTGAGGTGCGATAGAAAATACGGTGGGTTTCTCAGGCACGGCGTTTGGTTTAAGGTTTGTCTGCCAGTGCACTTAGGCGAGCAGTAAACCGCGGATCGTCAAGCACCTCTGTGTTGACCACTGCAGCAGGTGCCTTGCCATTCATCACGTCAAGGCAGGCTTTGACATCTGCCGCGCCCAGCCCTGCCATACACTGGTCAGTAAAGCACAACGCATGTGGAGTCAGGATAACATTGTCCATCTGCACCAGTGGATTGTCTGCAGCGATAGGCTCCTGTTCAAACACGTCGAGTCCGGCGCCGGCGAGAATCTGCTGCTGCAAAGCGTCTATCAATGCGCGTTCATCAACCACAGGGCCACGTGCAGTGTTAATCAGATACGCACTCGGCTTCATAAGCGCCAGTCGTTCTGCGTTGACAATATGGCGGGTCTCTTCGTTTAACAGGCAATTGACCGTTAGCACGTCCGCTTCTTTGAATACGGTTGCCAAATCGACCAGTTCCACATTGAGCGAGTCTGCAACGGCACGGTCAACATACGGGTCGTGCGCGATCATTCTCATGTCGAACGGCTGCGCCAGTCGGAATACTTCTGCGCCAATATTACCGAGGCCGATACCAGCCAGTGTTCGGCCTACCAGGCCGGTGCCATTGTAGTTTGTCTTGACCGCCCAGCCTGCATCGGATTGACGTGTGAGCCTGTCTTTTTCAGGTATTCGCAGTGTCAGTGCCAGCATCAGTCCGATTACCGTTGTAGCCACCGGTCGTCGAACACCATCGGGTGCAATCGCCAGCGCCACACCGTTACGGGTACATGCGTCGGTATCGATGGTGTCGTAACCAACGCCGTAGCGGGCAATGGCAATCAGTGACTGGTCGTCACAAAACGAACGCTCGTCAATGCGTTCAAGCATCAGCACAATTGCATCGTTGTCTGCGATGTGTTCAGCGGTTAATACCTCGCCGCCAATATCGGGCAGTGTGCTGACGCAAATCCGCTTGTCGGTTTCAAGTGCGCTTAAATCGACTTCCGGTATGACCACGCTACCATCCGGTCGACGCAGACTGGCACTGATGCCGATTTTAAATGGTTTTTCACTACCCGTTGCGGAGGTATCGGATTGGTCGGTCATGATGAAACGTGCTTATCGTTGTCGGGTTGTTGTAGAGTCGCGTTCGATAATACGTGCACTGAACAGTTGGTGGTCGAGCGGTTTCTCTCTATCGAGTCTGGCAACCAGGGCGCTGGCCGCGGCTCTGCCCATCTCAGCTGCTGGCAATGCAATGGTTGTGAGTTTCGGCGTACAGTGGGCGGCCCATTCCAGGTCTTCAAAGCCCATTAGTGAAAATGCATCCGGCACAGTAACGCGATGTCTGCCGGCTTCGAACAGCACTCCCAGTGCCAGTACATCGGCCAGGCACAAACAGGCTTCCGGCAATTGTTTGCGAGCAAACCACTCACTGGCAACAGCATTGCCGCCGCCCACACCCAGTGATGCTTCGTGCATAGTAAGTTCAAGGTCATCAACAAATTGCAGTGCATCCCTCACGCCCTGAACACGCAACTGCATACGATCGTTGTCTGCCAGTGGTCCGTGCACAACGCTAATGTGTCGATGACCGAGTCCGGCCAGATATCTGATCGCATCCGTGCCGAGTGTGCGGTTATCGTAGCCGTAGGTAGGGTAGGGGTAGTCGGGTTGATACACACTGGTGATCAAGCAGGGTACACCGGTGTTGTGCAATGTGCGCAGAAAATCCGGCTTATGTTGAGAGCCCGACAAAATTATAGCTTCGGCGCCCAGCCTGAGTACTTCGTTGCAGCGTCGGACTTCAACGTCCTGATCAAAACCATGTGTGGCAATAACCAGACTGTAGCCAGCCTGTGCCAGTTCATCTTCAATGGCATTCAGAAAAACCGCAAAGATAGAGTGCTCAAGCGTTGGAATAATTGCGGCGATCGTACGGGTGCGACTGGTGGCCAGCGCTTTGGCCGCGGCGTTGGGACGAAAGTCTGAGTCTTCGAGTACGCGCAGCACGCGCTCGCGTGTGTCAGGGCTGACCTTGTCACTGCGATTAAGCACTCTCGATACTGTGGCGATGGACACACCGGCTTTTTCCGCGACCTGTCTGATGCCGGATTTATCGTTACGTGTGCTCATGAGGTCACAATGTAACCCATCGGATCGATGAAAGGCGAAACATCGCGGCCAAAATTTGCGCATTATCTATGATCAATGACGCTGCGATGTCTTGACCTGTTGAGCAATATATCGATATTATAGGGGTGTAACCGGTTACATTGGTGCAATCCGCAGGTCTGTACCAAGGCGCGCTCTAACAAAGCACCGGAGGACCCCTATCGCTCCCGTTTCAACAACGCAAAAACCAGTGCCGCTCGACTGGCTGTATCGCCCGCCGCACGGTGGATTCAGTTCTCAGTCGCGACGTTACAGCGGCTATGGCCGTGGTTACAGTACGGCGCAGCGCAGGCGATGTCTGCGGCCTGCGCGGCCGGCAATGCTGGCACTGCACAACGGTGATCTGCTGACTCTCACCAATACGGATGGCGCAACACCAGTGCTGCTCTTTGCGCTTAATCAGCGCGGAGAGTCTGATTTCGCCGCTATAGGGCTCGAAAACAACCCGTCCACAAATGTCGATACGTTACTCGCTAGCACCCGTGCTAACCGTGGCAGTAACAATACTCCAGGCGCACCTGGCATAGACGATATCCGCCAGTGGCATAGCGGCAATGGTGGCAACACTCAAAGTTTGCAGGCGGTACAAATTTTTGATCTCAATACGCCTGCAGGCGATAGCTTTACCGTACGAGCCACCGCGCACTGTACGTTATGGATGTTAACCGAGCCCGAGCAAACCCTTGGCACCGACTGCCTGCTGCAGGGCCGAATGGGTGGCGCTGTTGCCTGGGAGCACGTTCCCGCAGACAGCGCCACTTGCACACTGCCTGAACCACTGGGCGACATTCGCGATGAGTTTACCGTGCCGCGTGGTACTGCCAAAGCGTATCAGGTTGCAGAGGGCGAGTGTGTACAGATCATCGATGTAGAAGGGCAGCAGTGCTCCGACTTTATGGCGATGAACGCCCGCGCACTGGATGATGGTCTTGAACGCTACATTGATTCAACCGTTACACGGTCTATGGTGCGTGGTGCGTATCCGATGCCTGGCCTGCACGACAAGTTTTTTGACCAGGACATTCGCCCGCTGTTAAAACTTAAGCAGGATACCGTCGGCCGACACGATACCTTCGCCTATGCGTGCACTGCGCGCGGATATGAAGAACGTGGCTTCTTCGGCCACCTTAACTGCTCAGATAACATCTCGCAGGTCTATGCAGAGCACGGAATTCAGCCGCGTGCGGCATGGCCAGCAATCAACTTCTTTTTTAATTCATGGATAGATCAGGGTGACAACCTGATTCAATCTGATGAAGCGTGGTCGCAGGCGGGTGACTATGTGGCACTGGAGGCGATGACCGATCTGGTGGCGGTTTCCACCGCATGCCCGGACGACGTCGACCCGATCAATGGCTGGAATCCCACTGACATACACGTGCGGATTTATCGCAAGAATACACCTGTCCGGCATGCGGTTGCCTACCGCAGTGAGCCTGACGCGGAGGCAATATTGACCGAACACTCAGCCTTTCATCAACGTACCAGCGCGCTGACGCGGCAGTTTGGAGTGGCGCGAGACCTGTGGTTGCCGCGCTCTTATGAATCCACCCGCAGCAATGAAGAGTACAACGCCTGTCGCAATGCGGTGACCATTCAGGATATGTCTTCGCTGCGCAAGTTTGATGTGCTCGGGCCCGATGCTGAAGCGTTGTTGCAACAGGCACTCACTAAAGACATTACCCGGCTCAGTGTGAATCGTGGTTTTTATGCATTGCTATGCGACGACACCGGCAGCGTTATCGACGATGGCACACTGTTCCGGCTAACACCGGATACGTTTCGCTGGTGTTGCGGGTCGGACGACAGCGGCCTGCAGCTTAAAGCGCTGGCTGAAGCATCAGGTTTAAACGTCTGGATCAAATCATTGTACGGCGCCATGCCTAACCTTGCGGTGCAGGGGCCTAATAGTCGCGAGCTAATGCGGCGTATCTGTTTTACGCAACCAACCCACGCCGACATTGATCAGCTGCGCTGGTTTGGTTCAACCATAGCGCGACTGCATGACCGCGAGGGCGAACCGTTTCAACTCACCCGCACCGGTTACACCGGTGAACTGGGTTACGAGATCTTCTGTCACGAAAAAAGCGCGCTGCCAATTTGGGATGCATTAATGGAGGCTGGCAGTGATCTGGGTATTACTCCAATGGGGCTTGATGCGCTCGAGACCATTCGTATCGAGGCCGGCTTAATGGCTGCCGGAGCAGAGTTCAGTACAGATGTCGATGCGTTTGAAGCCGGGCTCGGCTTCGCAGTCGATTTAAACAAAGCGGACTTTATCGGCAAACAATCGCTCAGTCGCAACAGTGAAGCACCTCGGCGAGTGCTTAAAGGCTTAAAGTTTGTGGGTCATGAAGCACCGGTACATGGAGACCCGGTGATGATCGGACGTCGAACGGTTGGGGTTGTAACCAGTGCCACAGTGTCGCCCGCGCTTGAATGCGCGATAGCAATGGCACGTCTCGCCGTAGAGCACGCTGAAACCGGCAGTGAGATTGAGGTGGGCAAGCTTGATCATCATGGCAAGCGGTTAACCGCCACCATCGTCGACATACCGTTTGTTGATCCAACTCGCAGTCGGGCTCGTGCATGAATCGCAGGCCCGCAGGTAACACCACACGAGAACGCTCCAATCAATGAATACTAATGCTGCCGCCGTTACCGAGACCGAACCGGTTGTGCAGGTTCGCGATGTCTGGAAAATATTTGGCGAACGCGCCAATGAAGCCCTGGAAGTCATTCGCCGCGACAACCTCAGCAAAGCAGAAGTGCTGGAGCGCTACGAAGCAGTCGTTGGTGTGCGAGAGGTTTCATTTGACGTACACCAGAGCGAAATATTTTGCATCATGGGTTTGTCGGGTTCCGGCAAATCGACGCTGGTGCGGCATATCAACCGCCTTATTGAGCCTACCCACGGGGAGATACTGATCAGCGGTGTCAACGTCAGCAAGCTCAATGCTAAAGAGCTTCGTCTGCTGCGCGCTGATCGCATTGGCATGGTGTTTCAGAACATGGCACTGCTGCCGCATCGCACGGTGCGAGACAACATCGCCTTCGCACTGGAGTTGCGCAACGTCGATGCGTTTACCCGCATGCAGGTCGCGGACAAAGTGATAGAAACCGTTAGTCTGCAGGGCTACGGTGATCGCATGCCGTC
>CAYMFQ010000008.1:0-23640 GCA_964389335.1 uncultured Granulosicoccaceae bacterium | reverse complement strand
GGCATTTGAGCAGTTCGCCGAACAAAACCCCACCTATTACGCTGATAATTTTTTAAAGATACAGCAAGCCAGGCTACCGTTTTTTCATTTTAACTTTGCCGCTATGTTTGGCGGGTTTATATGGGCGGCGTTGCGTGGCAACTGGCTGATGTTCTGGCTTGGTTTTATCTTTGACATGATGGCAGCGGCCAATCTTGGTCTCGTCTATCGATACTCCGTGGCGAAGGCTGCGGCGATAGAAGCTGACAAAGCCTATCTGATTGAGCGCTTTACTGACTGGACCGGCAAGCACCTGATCGCCGCCATTGCAATCTTCATAATTGGCAGGCTGGTGCTGGGCTGGATGGCGGACCGACGCTACTACAAGCAATACAGTGCGTGGCGTATTAACTCATCGGTCAACTCCGGTGTCAGTGCAAAGCGCTGGCTAACCGCGGGGCTAATCGTGGCACTGGTGGCACCACTGACGCTTTACCGTTCCACTCAGGAGGCACCGGAGCAGCGCTATTGCATCAAACAGGTGCGTGCGCTGCAGGATGGCAAAGACGTGTCTTTTAAGGATCGCTTCGACTGCGCCACCATTTCTGAAGTGCCGACTATAACCTGGCTCAAGCGGCCGGATCAGCTTTCGTTTGTCCGAAACGACGATGGTACCCGCACCGCAAAAATGGACACCGTCTACGTCTAAACGGCCGGTAAACGTTAACACATGGCTGTCTGAAAAAATCGATCAGAGCATCGACTACGCCAAGGCTTACTACGGTCATGTGTTTGATGGCATCACAAAGTTTCTGCGTACACTGCTAAACGCCATAGAAGCAATATTTGTCGGTACACCGTGGCCGGTAACCGCCGCCATGTTTTTGTTGATCTCATATCACTTTGCCGGGCCAAAGGTCACCGTGTTCACAGCGTCCACGCTGGTATACCTTGGCTATTTTGGTTTTTGGCAAACGGCAATGAGTACTGTGTCGATCGTTATTGCATCGACCATTATTTGTATTGTCGTTGGTCTGCCTCTCGGGGTGTGGGTGGGTAAATCGAGGCGAGGCTCAGCTATTGTCACGCCAATCCTCGATGTTATGCAGACCATTCCATCTTTTGTTTACCTGCTGCCAGCGGTCGCGTTCTTTTCGATTGGAAAGCCTCCGGGCATATTGGCGACGGTCATCTTTGCCATGCCTCCAATGGTGCGACTCACCGCACTTGGTATTAAGCAGGTACCCGAATCAACCAAGGAGGCGGCGCTTGCGTTTGGTGCCAGCCCGCGTCAGTTGTTAACCCGGGTTGAGTTGCCCCTGGCCACACCATCAATTATGGCAGGGGTTAATCAGGTGGTCATGATGAGCCTTTCGATGGCGGTCATCGCGGCCATTATTGGAGCCGGTGGGCTGGGTTTTATTGTTGTCGATGCGCTTGGCCAAAGCCAGGTCGGGCGCGGCATGCTTGCCGGTATTGCGATCGCACTAATCGCTATGGTGATTGATCGCATTGTGCAAAGAGCGAATCGCAGCGAGCAATGATGCCACTTCGGTATCAGCTAATGCTGCGTTAGTTTGTCATTCATTAAAAGAGGAACGACGATGTTAAAGAAAAATCTGTTAGCTGCAGCGCTGGTGCTTTCAACCGGTGCTGTGCACGCGCAGGAAAAAGTGGCTATTTCCGACCTGAGCTGGACGGGTGCCAAGGCCATTGGTCATGTACTGGCGGCGGTCATCAACGGTCCGCTCGACTCCGAAGCTGAAGTAATCGACGGTATGTCGCAGCAGGCAATCATCGCTGAAGGTATGGACAAAGGCGACGGCTCGGTCGACGTTTACACCGATATGTGGATGCCTAATCAGCAGGCGATCTGGGACAAGTACATCGACGGCGCTCAGTCGGTTGCGACCAACGAACCCTATCAGGGTACTCAGATGATGTATGTACCGGCTTATATGGCTGAGAAAGGCGTTAAGTCTTTTGAAGATCTCGCCAAGCCTGAGGTCGCTGCCATGTTCGATAAAGACGGCAATGGTAAAGGCGAGTACTGGGCAGGCGCCGCAGACTGGAAATCCACCAAGATGTGGCAGGTTAAATTCAAGAGCTATGAACTTAACGAACTGTGGGAGCCTGAAATCGTGCCTCAGGATACTTTCCTCGCACAGTTGAAAGGTGCCATTGCCGGTGAAGAGCCGATTCTTTTCTACTACTGGACACCTGAGTGGGTTCACGCCGCTTATGACCTGTCGCCGGTAACCGGTGAAGCACCACGCACAGAAGGCTGCGAAGACCTGGCGCTCGATCAGGAAGACTGGCTCGAAGTATCGAGCTTCAATTGTGAAAACAAAGATGCGTCAATCTTTGTCGCCTATTCCAAATCGCTGGAACAGCGCAACCCGGCGGCAGCGAAATTCCTGTCTCAGGTCAAACTTGATCCTGCCGTCGTTAACGGCTGGATTCTGAAGATCGGTCGGGACAAAGAAGATCCGCAGGACGTTGCCGAAGCGTGGGTTGAAGAAAACATGGACGTCGTCAAGGGCTGGATCGAATAGAAAAGCCGTAGCTCGTTAGTGGTTTTAACGGAACCCCGCAGCGTAGCCGCTTGCGGGGTTTTTTGTATATAGTGTCATTGCAGGTCTACCCTGATCGACCGGAGCTTGAATGATGCAGGTAACGCCGCTGTCCCCGCAGATTGGTGCGATTGTCACCGGCATTGATATCGCTAATGGTTTTAATGACGCACTGGTTGCCGAGCTTCGAGCCCTGTGGCTTGAGCATCAGGTTATTGTCCTGCGCGAGCAGCAACTATCGCCCGAGCAGTTGCTCAGATTTGCCACCGCGCTGGGTGAGCCGGACACCTATCCGTTCCTTACCGGGTTACCTGGCTATCCGCAGGTGACTGAGGTACTAAAGCGGGAAACCGAAAAAGTAAACTTTGGCGGGGTGTGGCACACCGATACGATTTACCAGACTCATCCCCCCATGGCCACGCTGTTGTATGCGCTGGAAATTCCACCGTGTGGAGGCGATACCCTGTTTGCCAGCCAGTATGCATCGCTACAGTCATTGTCGGATGCTTTGTTGGGCACACTCAGCGGAATGACTGCGATATCCCGGGCCGGTAACAAAGCAGTGGCTGCAACGCGGGCCGCGCGCATAGAAGAACAGGGCACCGGTGTGGCAGCGGAGGCCTTGAGTGCTGAGCATCCGGTAATACGTGTGCATCCAGAAACCGGTAAACACAGTCTTTATGTCAGTCCTGCGCACACCACACAGTTTGTTGGCTGGCAGGAAGATGAAAGCCACGATCTGCTGCGTTGTTTGTTCCATGTGCAGATACAGCCTGAGTGGAGCTGCAGACATCAATGGCGCGTTGGTGACCTTGCGCTGTGGGATAACCGCTGCACGCTGCATTATCCGATCAATGACTATCATGGTCACCGCAGGCTGCTGCATCGGGTAACTCTGAAAGGAGACCGTCCGGCAGCGAAGTCGGGTTGATTCACACCCGCATATAAGAAAACACTGCGCAGTGTATGTATCAACAGCATGTAAAATAGAACAAAGGTTCTTAGGAATCAGTGTGTTTGCGCCGGGATTGACCTATATTTCTTTAGTGGCCCGTGCCCTGGTATGTGATTACCGCTTTGCATTGGCTGCGAATTTGGGGATGGTTATTCGAGGCAACCTACCAAACGTCAGTATTCAGGCGCTGTATCCGTTGCTGCTCGTACGTCATCGTATGCATAGTTTAACCAGGTGCTGTCTTGCACAGCCGGGCCGCGCGTATGCCGCAATTAAACGAATCACAACGCGTTGATTCTCTGCATCGACTCAACCTACTGGATACTCCGCCGGAGGCAGCCTTCGACAGGGTGGCCGCAGCGGCTGCTTCGATTTGCGAGACGCCTGTGTCACTCGTCTCATTGCTTGACACCGAACGTCAGTGGTTCAAGGCAAACGTCGGCCTTAATGATGTTGACCAGACACCGCGCTCCATCGCCTTTTGTGATTACACCATTCAATCTGACGGCCTGTTGCACGTATCCGACGCAAGTGAAGATCAGCGCTTTTGTCGTAATCCGTTAGTAACCGGTGAGCAGGAGAAATTCCGCTTCTATGCCGGTCATCCATTGTGCCTGGGCAATGGTGCCGTGGTTGGTACTCTGTGTGTAATTGATCGAGTGCCACGGACGCTTGATCAAAAACAAAAGCGTGCGTTGGCTGAACTTGCACAGGTGGTGGTGACACTGCTTGACGACAGGTTTAACGGCGTTAGCTCCCATCATAGTCAACAGCAACAAACAGCACTGCGCCGCAGCCAGCAACTGCTGGCGCAGACCGGTATGCTTGCGAATGTTGGTGGATGGGAACTCGACATTGCTACCCAGGAACTGCGCTGGACCGACCAAACCTGCATCATCCATGGGCTTGTGCCCGGTCACCGCCCAATCGCAGGCAATGCAATCGGGTTCTATGCACCGGAGGCCAGATCGGTCATCACGAATGCCGTTCGCCATGCGATAAAAACCGGTGAAGGCTGGGACCTCGAATTGCCGTTTATCCGCGCCGACAACAAGCGCATATGGGTGCGGTCGCAGGGCACAGCGGTGCGCGAAGGCAATCGGTCGATTCGACTGATTGGTGCCATTCAGGACATCACTGAACAGACGCAGCAGCGCCAGGCGCTGGAGCAGGCACATGAGCGCGTGACGATCGCAACACGCAACGGTCGCATCGGCGTGTGGGACTGGAATGTTATCGATAATGAATTGAGCTGGTCAGCTGAAATGTTCGAGTTGTATGGTGTGGACGGCTTGCGCGACAGGGTCAGCTACGATCTGTGGCATCGCTGCGTGCACCCTGATGATCGAGACGCTGCAGCCGCAGAGTTGCAACTGGCGATAGAGCACCATGACTCGGTCGACTGCGAATTCAGAGTACAGTGGCCTGATGGCAGTACCCGCTACCTTCGCTCGGTCGGTAACGTCAAGCGCGATGCCAGCGGTAAAGTAACCCGAGTGCTTGGTGTCAACTGGGATGTCACACCGTTGCGCAAGCTCAGTAATGAACTCGTGGAACAACACGAATTGCTGCGTGTTACGTTACAGTCGATTGGCGATGCCATCGTTACTACCGATGCCAGTGGCGAGGTGAGCTGGATGAACCCAGTGGCTGAGAAGATGACTGGCTGGAGTGTATCCTCTGCTGTGGGGCGCTCGCTGAACGACATCGTAACTATCGTTGACAGCGACAGTCGCGAGCCATTGCAAAACCCGATTGATACCTGTCTGACCAATGGCACCGCTGTCAGGCTAAATGGCAATGCGGTACTACGTTCGCGCGACGGTGTTGAATATGGTGTCAAGGAAACAGCTGCACCAATACGCAATCAGAAGGATGAGATACTCGGTGCTGTACTGGTGTTTCACGATGTTACCGAGACGCGGCGCCTGTCAGACGAGATGAGCTTTCGCGCCACCCATGATCAGCTCACCGGTTTATTTAATCGTCCTGAGTTCGAAGCACAACTCGAGTCGCGCCGACAGAATCAACCAGCGCGGCAGGGCAGTGCACTGATGGTGATTGATCTGGATCAGTTTAAGCTTGTCAATGATGCCTGTGGGCACGCCGTGGGTGATCAGCTCCTGTTTCAGGTTGCGCAATTGCTGCGTCAATGTGTGCGTGGTTCCGATACACTGGCGCGGCTGGGTGCTGACGAATTCGCTGTACTGCTCGATGATTGCAACACCTCCGGCGCCAGACGTATTGCACAACGGATTTGTGAAAGTGTCGATGAGTATCGATTTATTCATAACGGTCAGCGCTTTCGAATCGGTGCAAGTATCGGTCTGGTTCCGTTCGATCACCGCTGGAACAGCATCGCGGCGGCAATGCAGGCAGCCGACGTCTCATGCCATGCTGCCAAGGAGTCAGGTCGCAATCGGGTGCACGAGTGGCACGACGGCGATGAACAAATACAGGCCCGCCACGATGATATGCAGTGGGCCTCCCGCCTGGAGACTGCAATAGATGAAGATCGCTTTGTGCTGTATGCACAGTGCATTGGTGTTGCATCAGGGCAGTCTGATGGTCTTTACGCTGAAGCACTGATTCGCCTCCGGGACAGCGACGATCAACTGGTGTTACCCAATGCGTTTTTCCCCGCAGCGGAGCGGCTGCATTTATGTACTCGCATTGATCGCTGGGTGTTAAAACATGCCATCGATCAATTGCGCTGTGTGCCTGATATTAGCGTTGTACGCTTGTTGTGCATCAACTTGTCCGGGCAATCTGTCGGAGACAGGGAGTTTCATCGACAGGCCATCGAGTTGCTCAAACAGGCCGGTACAGATATATGCAAGCGCATTTGCCTGGAGATCACAGAGACAGTGGCGGTAACCAATATTGCTGATGCCTCTGCGTTTGTCAGTCAGGTGCGGGAACTGGGCGTGCGGGTTGCACTCGATGATTTTGGCGCCGGCGCGTCGTCTTTCGGTTATCTCCGAATGCTTGACGCAGACATTCTGAAAATCGACGGACAGTTCATCACCGGTATGATCGACGACAAACTAAATGCCGCTGCCGTGCGTTGCTTTGTCGATGTGGCGAAAACACTCGGGCTCAGTACGGTCGCCGAGTTTGTCAACAGCCCGGAGATTCTCGATCGCGTTCGGGCGCTTGGTATCGACTATGCGCAGGGTTATCTCTTACATAAACCGGCGCCAATGGCAGAGGTGTTGTCAGCAGTTACTGAAAGCGGTTGTCAACTGTTGGTGGAGGATGTGGTGTAGAGTGGTGCTGAACAGTAACCGGCTGGTAGTCACTCATGCCCACATCAAACCCGTTGCACGCTGCCTGGACGCAGGCGGCTGCAAAAGCGCTTGGTTCTGACATTGTTTCATTGACACCAATGAGCGGTGGTGATTTTGCACAGTCTTATCAGGCGCTGCTGCAAAACAAAGAAGTATTATTTATAAAAACGCATCGTAAGCCACCGCCAAACTTTTTTGGTACAGAGGCTGCGGGTCTGCGTTGGCTGGCTGAAACAGGCACAGTGTCCGTACCTCATGTCCGCGCCGTAAGCGACGATCCGCCTTATCTGGCTTTGCAATGGATCGATTTTTCAGGCTCTGCACACGCCTCCACAGGCACCACGGAGAGCCAGTTCGGCCAGGCACTGGCGGCACTGCATCGGTGCTCACGTGCACAGTTTGGCAGGCCTGATTGCCGTACCACTGGTAGCCTGGCGTTGTCCAATGAACCCTGTGACAGCTGGTCTGAGTTTTACGCTACCCGACGTTTGTTGCCACTGGCGCAGATTGCACAGCAGCGTAATGCATTGCCGCAGAAAACCATTCACGCAGTGGAGTCACTGGCGCAGCGTCTCGATCAACTGGACATACCGATCGAGTCAACGACGTTGCTGCACGGAGATCTATGGGCGGGTAACCGTCTGGTGGATACGCAGGGTCACAGCTGGGTGATTGACCCGGCGGCGCACCATGGCCATAGGGAATTCGATTTGGCCATGATGCAGTTGTTTGGTGGCTTCGATGCCGATTGCTTTGCAGCCTATCACGAGGCTTTTCCGCTGCATGCCGGATGGCAGCAACGCGTTGCACTGCATCAACTGGCGCCGTTAATTGTGCATGCCGTCAAGTTTGGCGGCAGCTATGTGCCGTCTGTACAAAAAGCACTGCGAGTGTGGTCATAGAAGTCTGCGCAGTTATCAATAGCAGGACTATCACAACCAACTACAGCTGACATAGTTATTGCTGTATTTTTGCATTACACCGGCAATTTTATTGGCCTGACGCAGACATAAGGAGATGCACTGTGTACGGACTGGTTAATCAAGCCATTGAAGATTTGGTTGTATCATCGGCGGGAACGGAAGCCTGGCACTCGATCTGTGATCGCGCCGGATTGCGGTCTGTTGGTTTTGAGTCGTCAGGAAAATACGACGATGCAGTAACCCTGGCACTGGTCGCCGCCGCCAGTGAAGTACTCGAATCACCCGCTGAAGAAATACTGCGTCAGTTTGGCCGTCACTGGGTACTCTATACCGGTCGAGAGGGCTGGGCAGATGTTTTTGAGATGACCGGCCACGACATGCAAACCTTCCTTGCCGGCCTCGATGAAATGCATGCACGCGTCAAAGTAGCAATGCCCGATGCAGACATGCCGCAATTCAGTCTATTTGAAAAAGAGGGCTATCTCGAACTGGAGTATCATTCCAGTCGCGACGGGCTGGCGCCGATGGTGTACGGTTTGCTCGAAGGCCTTGCAGAGTACTTTGACGAGCACTGGTCAGTTGAGCAGACCGACACACGCGCACACAACGGCTACGATACGTTTTGTCTGAGGCCTGTTTCCGCAGAAGGCGCGGATCCGGTTCATGCAAAAGCTGCCTGATCAGCGCAGGCTCAGTGGCGACACAGTCGCAGCACTTTTCCCGTTTCATCTGCTGTGCAGTACCGATGCATATCCCCGGCTACTGTCCGCAGGCACAGCCATAAGCAAGGTATTGCCAGATGATTTTAGCGGGGCACCACTACAAGATTATTTCACCTTAAAGCGGCCGTGCCTTAAGGAAACCACCACCGAGCGACTAATAAAGCACAGCGATAGTTTCGTTGTGCTGGAATCGATACATCATCGACTCTCGCTGCGTGGTCAGTTCGTTCCCAATTCTGAAACCACCCTGCTGTTTCTGGGGTCTCTGCTCGTCAGTGCAGCAGATTCACTATTGGTCAGCGGTTTTTCCCTAAAGGATTTTGCACCGTTTGATACGGTACCTGAAGTGCTCATCCTGCATAAGTTTCGCGAAATGCAGTTGTGTGACCTTGAGAAAAAGCAGCAAGAGCTGAGTGATACGATGGTGTCGCTGGATGACCTCAGCGAACGTGCCAACACCGATGAGTTGACACAGATTCCCAATCGACGCGGATTCCTTGAGCGATGTGAGTCGCAACTGAAGGCGGGTGGTGAGCCGAATTCGCAACTGATCAACTTAATGGTATTGCTTGATCTTGATCAGTTTAAGGCAATCAATGATACCTTTGGTCATGCAGCGGGCGACCAGATCCTGGTTGAGACCGGACAACGTCTGCAGTGCGAAGTCGAATCCATCGGTAGCTGCGGCAGGCTGGGTGGCGATGAATTCGCCGCACTGGTAACCCTGAGCAGTGAAACAGAAGTCGAGTTGTTTCTGGAGAAAGTGCGCAATGCACTGGTGCAGCCGATTGCGCACCAGCGTGTGGTATTGCAAACCGGTTTGAGCATCGGCGTAGCCAGTGCGCAGCCGCACGATACTGTTGAGCAACTGTTGTACAAGGCAGATGTCGCGATGTACGCCGGCAGAGACAAACATCGTGGACAGACTGCCTGGTACACACATGAGTTACAAACCGCCATCACTAAGCGGGCCGAACTGGAAGTGGCACTGCAAGCAGCAATAGATTTACGCGAGATTGTGCCGTACTACCAGCCAATAGTGAGTCTGGATACCCTCGAGCTCGAAGGCTTTGAAACACTGGCCAGATGGCATCATCCAGATCTTGGCGCAATTTCACCAGCCACGTTTATCGCGCTGGCAGGCGACCTTGGGCTGCTGCAGGCATTGGATGAACTGATGCTCGATCATGCCATGGCCCAGTTGCAGCAGTGGTGTGAACAGGGCTTCAGCGGCGCGTTGCATGTCAATCTCTCCGGTCCAACGCTGACAGACGCATTGCCCGAAGCACTGTTACAACAGCTTCGGCAGTACAGCCTCGCGCCGCATCAGCTGGTGCTTGAGTTAACCGAAACCAGCTTGCTTGACAGCAGCGAGACCACCATACAAGTGCTGCAACAGCTTGCGGCTATCGGTGTGGGCCTGCAGTTGGATGACTTTGGCACCGGGTATTCCGCGCTGACACACTTGCTCAGGTTTCCGGTCAATGGCGTGAAGCTCGATCGCAGTTATGTGAAGGCCGCTACCGAATCGAGACGCTCGCGCGCGCTGCTCGCGGGGCTCATAGAACTCGCAAGATCAATGGACATTGGTATCGTTGCCGAGGGCATTGAGGACGACCAACAACTGCACATGCTGCGCGAGTGCGGTTGTCCATTCGGGCAGGGTTATCTATTTGGCCATGCCGTTCCCGCTGATGACTGTGCGTTCGTTCCCCACAGTCAGCGCAGGGCCGCCTGAACACTGCCAGTGTAAATCAACCCATTCTTACGCAGGCTGATCACCCTCCGCACGACCGGCATCAGCTATCGATGGTATTATTCTTCACGGTACAGTCAGGTCCGTGGAGCCCCCGAATTTATGACCCTAACTATTGAGCCCGTGCAAACTGAGTGTCAGCCGTTTGTGGCGCGTGCAACCGGCGTCAGTATTTCGCAGGGCGTTGATGCAGAGACGGTTGCAGCCATTGAAGCGGCGATGGACCAGTATGCGGTGCTGGTCTTTCCTGACCAGCAAGTCACCGACGATCAGCAGTATCAGTTTTCGGAACATTTCGGCCCAATGGAATATGCAACTGGCGATATCAACCCGCGGGATGATCGCCGCCTGTCGATGAAAGTCAATGACATTTCCAACCTCGACAGCAGCGGCCAGGTGCGCAGTCGCGATGATCGTGCGCGTCTGTTCGGCCTTGGCAATATGCTGTGGCATTCGGACAGTTCCTTTAAAGCGACTCCGGCGAAGTACTCGCTGTTGTCGGCACGTATTGTTCCGGCACAGGGTGGCAACACCGAATTTTCAGATATGCGCGCTGCGTGGGATGACCTTGACGAGGCGTTGCGAGGCGAGTGTGAAGATCTCATCTGTGAGCACAGCCAACTGTATTCTCGTGGCAAGCTTGGCTTTGATGACTTCACCGACGAGGAGCGTCAGCGCTGGCAACCAGTGCAGCAACGGCTGGTACGACGTCACCCGAAAACCGATCGACTATCGCTGTTTTTGTCTTCCCACATCGGCACTATTGTGGGCTGGCCGGTACCGGAGGCGCGTATGTTTATCAATGATCTGACAGAGCATGCCACACAGCGCAAGTATGTCTATTCACATAGCTGGCAGCCGTGGGACCTGGTGATGTGGGATAACCGCGTGGTGATGCACCGTGCCAGGCGCTACGACCATACAAAAAAGAGAGACCTGCACCGCACAACGGTGGCTGACAGTGGCCCAACCTGTGAGGGCAGGGAAGCGGTATCACGCTAACGCGGTGTGAAGAACTCACACCGCGTACTTACTGAAGGATATATCAGGCTTTGGTGCTGCGGCGGCGTACAAAACCCATCGCCGCAAGTATGGCCAGTATTGATGGCAACACCGGATCGACACCATGTGCGGTGCCCGTTTGCAGCGTGCAGCCAAACGGATGGCCACTTAAACCGGTAATGATCTCAACATCATCTGTGCCGTCAGTCGGCTCTGCCGGATCAGTCGGGTCTGCAGGATCAAGCGCATCATCGTTGCTCAGATAGTCGGCTACACCATCGCCATCCGAGTCAGTTAGTGGCAGTCCATTGTCTTCACCGGTAAGGCTGTCTGCCAGGCCGTTGCCGTCTGAGTCGTCGTCAGCAAAGTTATCGACAGTGCCGTCGTTGTCAGCATCGCTGCCGCCGGCTTCAATCAGATCGAAATCGCCATCTTCGTCGCTGTCCAGGTCGGTGAAGTTCGGCGCACCGTCTTCATCCGTATCCGGCGCTGCCAGAGGTGAATCCGCGGCAGCGTCGGCCAGTCCGTCGCCATTGGCATCGGTTGGATCATCAAACAGACCATCGTTGTCGACGTCTTCGCCACCTGCTTCAACCAGGTCTGGTATGCCGTCGTTGTCGCTGTCAAGGTCGAGCTGATTTGGCAATCCGTCACCGTCAAAGTCATCGGTGCCATCGATATCGTTTGGCAGGCCATCATTGTCGAGATCCTGATCCTGTAAATCATCGCTGTCATCGAGGGGATTGGTGCCGGTTACCACCTCTGTGCCGTCTGCCATACCGCCACCATCGCTGTCCCACACGTTGGGGTCAGTGCCGAGACTCAGTTCCTGATCATCGGTAAGCGTGTCGAAGTCAGTGTCTGTTTCTGTGGGGCTGGTGTTGTGTAGGTTTACTTCATCGCCGTCGTGCAGGCCGTCGCCGTCGCTGTCGACTCGCAGTGGATCGCTGCCGAGTGTTACTTCGTGACCGTCCTGCAGGCCATCTGAATCACTGTCAGGATTGGTCGGGTCAGTGTTGAGCTGGCTCTCACGGATGTCAGAAAGTCCGTCTCCGTCAGAGTCCACCGCGGCCCAGGCATTGCCCCCTACAGTCAATAGTGCGCTGACCATGACCACCGCTGCCATTTGCGACGAGCGTGCACCGGCCTGTCTGATCACTGTGGCTAGCGCGTTGTCGTCGAACTTTCTTGTTGCACGAATCATAACTGCCTCACAAATTAATCCGGTGCCGGGCACGAAACTCGCGCGCCGACCATCTCAAATATCGGCGACCGGAACTAAATAATATTTAGTAATACTGCGTTATGATTTGTGGAGTTTTTAAACGTCGTGGTGTGTTAATCAAAAAAAGGTTTTGCGAATAAGTGCTGTTGGTGCCTGGCCTCAGCCCCTGAGCGGAATATAGATCTCGGTTTTCAGATCCGCTTCTGGAGTAGTGTCCGGGTCGTCCGGGTAGAACTCATACGGGCGCTGGTTTTTTAAGAGTTTAAGCTTCTTGTTGCGCTGGTAAGCAAACGCTGCGTTCCAGCCATTTGGTAAAAACTCGTAGGCACCGTGGTGCACAACTTTTATCGCTTTGCAGCCACCAATCACCCCTGAGCGAAAACCCTCGGCGACTTTAATGCTGTCGGATGATTCAACCACCGGCACCATCGCTGTGTAGTCACAGCGTCCGGACTTCATTTCCATCTTATTGTAGATGGCACCAATCGCAGAAGCATTCGGTGTCAGGCCAAGCTTACCTGCCTGTTCCGATATGCGAGGCAGCGTTTCTGCCATAGAGTCACCAATCTCTTGCATGGTCGTGCTGGTGTCATAACCCACAAAGCGTGTTTCCGGCGCGTCGATGATGCCAACCAACTCTACCCTTGAGTTTACGCTGCCTGTCTCGCAATACGCTTTGAGCATTTTCAGCCCGCGTTCGTAGTCCATTCCAATCATTGACTTCATCATGCCGGTCATGAAGAACAGGAAAAATGGCAGCGATGAGTCCATCGTCCAGGTGACGTCGGTGCCGCCCTGGCTTTCGCTCACCCGCAGCTCGACCTTTGCTTTGGACTTGAACGGCTTCAGAAATTGCAGATCCATCATTTGCCGTCCGCCATCGACTGAGGCGATCTGCATTTCACCACTGCCGACCAACTCACCCTGCCAGTTATAGCCATGTCCGGGTTGCCCCGCGGTCCCTTGCACATTGACAGTCGCTGTGGGTTCGGTAATCAGCCATGGTGACCATTTTGGCCACTCGGCAAAGTCTGCGGTTGCCGCTTTGACTGTGTCGAGCGGGGCGTTGATGAGTGTGCTTTTTTCAACATGAATTCGGGGCATGGGAATTCGCTGCAGGTTTCCAAAGGTAAATTTTGCGCCAAAGCTGCGGGCGAGGCAACGCCTGTGGACCGCGAGCCGTGCAGAGTCACAAGTTGCGCCGTTATCGGGCGGGTCGGCAGTCGCTTTTTACCGGAATGTCCAATACCATGAGTCGAGTTGGCAACAAAAATGAATTCTCAGTGACTACCTCGACGAGTATGCTCAATGTATAAAAAACGTTCGAACCGGATCCTGGGCGCTGCCCTTGCCGCTACTTTATTGACAGTCAGCACAGTGTCTACCGCTGCCGATCAGCACTTGTACATCCCCGAAGACACGCTTTTCTATCTCGGTACCGAACGTCCGCTGGCAGTGGAGCATCTGTTCGCACTGATGCCTGATGTAGCAGCGCTGCGTAGAAATGCCGACATCGATTCAGATGACGCGGTGCTCAGCGAGCTGGCTAACTGGTTTGAGGATCCGGTTGCGAGCCTGGCTGACTGGGGCATAGAGGATCAGGTATCTTTTAACGCCTACTCTGTGGGGTTGTCACCGGTGTTGCGTATTTCGTTAACCGACGCCGACAAGTTTGTTAATGCACTTGATCAGTACGAACGTCGAAGGCAAATCACCGCCACCACCATGGAAGCGGATGGCTGGACCATCAGACAGTATTCACCCGACAGTGGCCGGGACAGTGAAACAGATGAAACTGAAACCGAGGCAGACGCATCGGTGACGGACTCTGACAATACTATTGCCGCAGTAGCTAACGGTACTGCTAGTGCCACAATGGCAGCGGCAGAGGGCACCCAGTCACAAAATGTCGAGGCAAAAAGTGACGCGCAGGGAGCGGCGGGTGCAAACGTAGACGAAGAAAGCGCCAGGCCCGCATCCACGGCCAGGCTTGTGGTCGGTGTTAACGATAAAGATGCCGTATTCAGCCTGGTTGGGGAAGCCGCCGATATCACCACCATTCACAACGTGCTGGGTATCAACAAACCGGACCCCGCAATTGTTGCCAGCGACAAACTGGGTAAGCTGCGTAAGCAATGGGGTTACGGTGAAGAGCTTGCCGCGTTTATCGACTTTGAAAAAATTGCTGCGGTGGTGACGGACGATACCAACACTGCCGGGCAACAGTTACTGGCATCCTCACTTCTCGATGATCGCATGCGCAACTATATCGAACAGATGCGCAGCGAACCCTGCCGTGCTGAAGCCGCACAACTGGTTTCCAACTGGCCAATGATGGTTGGCGGGTATCGCAAGCTTGAAGTCGATGACAAAAAGGTAGATTTCGATACACACATGGCAATGGTTATTGGCCATGAAAAACTGAAAGATACACTTAAACTGTTTGGCGGGCTGCTGCCTTCCTCGCAGTCGAGCAGCAAACCCATGCTGTCTGTTGGTCTGGGTCTTACGGTAGACAATATGGCACAGGCACTCGGGCAACTTAACGAAATGCTCGCGTCGGTTAATTACCAGTGCCAGCCTCTGTACCCGTTAAACGCGCTGGCTCGCAGCGACCTTAGTGCAATGTCGATGGGGGTAGTGATGTTTGGCGGTATGGCCAGAGGTGTGCGCGGACTTTCACTTAACGTGTTTGATGCAGATATTAATCCGCAGGATCGATTTTCAGCGGTGAAGAGCATCGATACTGCTATCGCAATCTCTGCAGACAACCCGGCCATGCTCGTCGGTACTCTAAAGATGTTGCCGCAGTTCGGTGCCTTGGGCGAGTTGCCACTTGACGGCAGCGAGATTGACGTAACGTCTTCATTTCCGCTGCCAGTGCCGCCAGGTGTGCAAATCAAAGCGGCGGTTAAAGGCAATAACATCGTATTGTTTGCCGGTGAGAAGAGTACAGACTTTGCCAATCGACTGGCTCAAAACGAAGCCGAAGGCTTTTTCCGAATTAAGGCTAACACGCGTTTAATACTCGATAAAATCACTGCATCAATGCAGGGCATAGACGAAACCGAAACCACGCAGCAGATCAGCGATATTCTGGATCAGTACCTGAGCGGCGAGTTGTCGTATTCCATGGAGTTCACCGACAATGGTGTCGAAATGGTCAACAAGGGATTGGTCGACCGCCGCGATACTGCGTCGGCAGAGTAGTCAAAGACAGCCGAAACCAGCCAGCGCTGTACCCGATCAGGCCACGCCCGTCTGCAAGCGTGCCGGTCGCGGGCAGCGCGGCCGGTGGCGCTTGTAAAACAGCAATGCACAAACGCGTAAACACATCGCGTATCGGTTAAAATCTGCCCATCGACGCAAAGTGACGTTCCCGTGGCAGGCCCAAATACCAATCAGCACAGTACCATCGACTTACCGCAGCCGTTACTCGATTGGCTTGACGGCCGTAACGTCGAGGAGGTCGAGTGCATTGTGTCCGATATCGTTGGCATCGGCCGGGGCAAAGCCATGCCGGCACGCAAGTTTTTTCGCGCACAGCGCATGTTCCTGCCATCGTCGATTTTCTACCAGACCATCACCGGCAACTACGCCGAGGTCGATATTCCCAACGCCTGGACCGAGGCTGACCTTGTGCTGGTGCCAGACTATTCAACCGCCCGCGCCGTGCCGTGGACGTCTGATATCACCATGCAGGTCATTCACGACCTCGAAACACAGGAAGGAGAACCGGTAGGTTTCGCGCCCCGCAATGTGTTGCGGCGTATTCTGAATCTGTATGCCGATCAGGGCTGGAAACCGGTGGTCGCGCCGGAGCTCGAGTTCTACCTGACCAAACCGAATATCAACCCCGACGACCCGGTCATTCCCCCCGTCGGCAGAACCGGCAGACGCGGCGTGGGTCGGCAGGCCTACAGCATCAGTGGTGTCGATGAATACGACAAGGTAGTCGACGACATCTACGACTACGCTGAAGCCCAGGGCCTGGAGATCGATACACTGATGCAGGAGGGCGGTGCCGGCCAGCTTGAGATCAACCTGAACCATGGTGACCCGCTTGACCTCGCCGATCAGGTTTTCCTGTTCAAGCGCACGATACGCGAGGCAGCCCTGCGCCACGACTGCTATGCCACGTTCATGGCCAAGCCGATGGAAAACGAGCCCGGCAGCGCCATGCATATTCATCAGAGTGTGGTAGATATCAAGACCGGTAAAAACCTTTTTACTGGCCCCGACGGCGAACCCACACAGCGCTTCTATCATTTCATTGGCGGGCAACAGGCATTGTTGAATGATGTTGTCTGTATTCTCGCGCCTTACGTCAACAGCTATCGCAGACTGGTGCCGGATGCCTCAGCGCCAATCAACCTGGAGTGGGGAACAGATAATCGTTCAACCGGCCTGCGGGTACCAGTGTCTGCGCCGGAGGCGCGCCGTGTTGAAAACCGCGTGGTCGGTATGGACGCCAACCCGTATCTCGCTATGGCCGCATGCCTGGCCTGCGGTTATCTCGGCATGATTGATCAGCTAAAACCGCGAGACGCAATAGACCATGAGGCGTACAACATGCCGCGCTCATTGCCGGTCGGTGTGGTTGAAGCGCTTGACCTGTACCAGCAGAGTGACAAACTCAGAGAAACACTCGGCCATACCTTCAGCGATGTATACCTCGCCATTAAGCGTGACGAGTATAAAGAGTTTCTGCGCGTCATCAGCCCATGGGAGCGCGAGCACTTGCTGTTGAATGTATAGTGCTCCTGGATAATTCATGAGGATTCTTATCTTATGAATAATCCAGGCTAGAGGCTCTCTAGTTTTTCATACACATACTGTATGAGTTACTGCACGACTTAAGTTTGGTGTCACGTTTGTCGCGCGCTTCGCGCTTGCAGTCCTGAGCCATGCTGCGACCGGTGCGGTTGCCACCGTACGCTGCGTTTCCAATAGCTGCCGCAGCAGACCAGTTGCCCCTGCACAGGCTCACTATATAGTCGTACTCGTCCCGCCACTGGGTTTCGCAACGCGTGCGCTTTTTTCGGCATTTGACACTGTTGTCGACTGGCTTTTGTCTGCTGGTTGCTGCGGAATCGCTGTCCGTTGCTCTGCGGGCCGCTCCTGTGGATGGGCGTAACCGCTTCTGCTTGATTTCCTTTACATCGACGTTTGAAACTGGCTTCTTGTCGGAGAAGTGCTTTCGACCGTTCTCGTCTGTCCAGACATAGATGCCTGCGGCAGCGGTGGACAAAAACGCGCTTAAGAGTACTACGACTACGGTGCTTTTTAGAAGCGTCTGCATGTTAATACCTACGTCAATGTAAAATAAATAAAGCGTTACGCCTGCGACGGGGCATCGGCAAACACAGCATTCAATGAAGGTGTTTTTTAATGACAGTGACCGTCCGTTGGTTAAAACGTGACGGTTCTGCTAAGCACGGCATGAATTGCTAACGCGTTAGCATTTTTATGACAAGTTGATCGCCACACGCACTGCAACTAAGCGGCATAAGGCGGTGGATGTTGCGCTATTGGCGCTAAATTCAATCAGTGTGATTCAAGCAGGCAGGTTAAAAACTCTTTGGTTTTTCGGCCGACCTCCGGGTGTTTACGCACAATGGCTCCCAGCTGAGTCTGGTAACTGGTTTTTTCCTGAGCCAGTGGCGCGAGCTCCGCCCGGTCGACGAATGGCTTTGCAACATGCACGGGTAAAAACCCGATGAACTGTCCCGACAATAGCAACACTTTCAGTGCTTCTTCATTGTGTACTTTGGCGGTGAGTTTGAACCCGAGCTCTCTGCCGGCATTCATGTTCGGTGAGTTAAACCCGAAGCCCGTATACTTGTACGTGGACAGGCGGCGGTCACTGCCATTGACCATGCGGTCGTCGCTGACGCCGTTGTTTGGTTCCAGGTTAAGTGGTTCACTCGGACACACGGTTGATGTGGTCGCCGTGGTTGCAACCATTCTCGGTGTCGCACAGACCCTGGGCTTTGGTCATTATGGTCGCTTCAACACTGTCGGCACTCTCCGGTGTCGGCAAGGGCATCAAGTGGTTGTCGAACCTGAATATGGGACTCAGTATCGCCTTGCTGACGTTCTTTCTGTTGTTTGGCGCAACCTTTTTTGGTCTGAAGGCGCTGGTTGTCGGGCTGTGGGATTACCTCGTGGCGTTACCTGAAATGAGCTTTCGCGTATGGAAAGGCGATGGTGATCCACAAAGCGTTGCCACTAAGCTTGAAGGCTGGCAGGGAGGATGGTCTGTATTCTACTGGGCCTGGTGGATTGCATTTGCTCCTTTTGTTGGGCTGTTTCTGGCGCGCATATCAAAAGGCCGTAGCATACGTGAGTTTGTACTCGGCGCGATGATCGTACCGTCCCTCATGTGCTTTGTATGGTTTACCTGGGCAGGTGGCACCGCGATTGACCTTGAACTCAACGGAGGTGCAGACGGGATCATTATGAGTGCACCCGACGGCGACAAAATATTTGCCATGACGACCTTCATGCTGACGCCAATCTCTGAGACAGTGGCGTGGCTGATGTCGGTGACAATTGTCGTGTTGTTGATGACGTATCTCGTTACCACAGCTGACTCCGCCGTGCTTATCGTCAACACCATCAACGCCGGTGGGGACGAAGGTCCAAAGGCTCGACCACATATTCTGTTTTGGGGTGTGGCGCTCGGTGCAGTGGTGGCGGCGTTGCTGCTCGTTGGCGGACTTAAGGCAATTCAAACTGCTATGGTCATAGGCGCACTGCCATTTTCACTGGTTATGGTGCTTCAGTGTTTATCGTTGATTAAGGCAATCTACAACGACGGACGCCGAGAGGCAGCCGGTCTGCAAACAACCCTGTCCGGGACCGATGAGTAGCGCTGTGTCAGGTCCAGCCCATTACAACCACATTGAATACACAGGAGTGAAACAATGCCTTTAAAAAGATTGCTGCACGTCAGCGGTGCGGTGACATTGTCGCTGTGTTGTGCGGTAACGCAGGCGGCTGACATTGTGATTGGCGTGCCCAACTGGCCGTCTGTCAGAGCTACCGCGCATGTACTGAAAGTTGCGATAGAAGAAAACCTTGGCCTTGAGGTTGAGCTGCAAAATGGCACCAACCCGGTGGTCTTCGAAGCCATGGACTCCGGGTCAATGCATGTGCACCCGGAGGTATGGCTGCCAAATCAGGAGAACCTGAAAAAGCAATATGTCGATCGCAAGAAGACGGTTCTCATAAATCCCAACGGGGTTGCCGGTGAACAGGCGATGTGTGTTACAGCGGACACCGCGGAGCGCACGGGTATCGTCAAACTGACTGAGCTGACCGATCCGGAAATGGCAGGGAAGTTTGACACCGACGGTGATGGCATGGGCGAAATATGGATTGGTGCAACAGGCTGGGCATCGACCACGATAGAAAAAATACGCGCTCGCTCATACGGCTATGACAACACGATGACGTTAAAGGAAATGGACGAGAGCCTGGCGCTTGCCGAAGTCGATAATGCCATTGTGAAAGGCGAGAACATCGTGTTTTTCTGTTACACGCCGCATCATATGTTTGCACAATATGATCTGGTGGTGCTGGAAGAACCACCACATGATAAGTCGCAATGGCTCATTGTACAGCCGTCTGCAACACCTGGCTGGCTTGAACGCTCTACCGCAGGTGTCGCGTGGAGTACGGCGTACCTGCATATCCACTATGCGGCATCTTTGGAAGCCGATCAGCCGGAAGCGGCGCAAATGCTGTCCAATGTTACGCTTGACTCTGAAACCGTGTCCGCCATGACTTACGCGCTAATCGTTGAAAAGCAGGACCCGGCAGAGTTTGCCAGTCAGTGGGTAAAAGATAACGCAGAGACAGTCGACAGCTGGTTACAGTGATCGTAACTTAGCGATTACATAGGAGTGTACGCAGTGAAGCTTGTTCACTGCGGCGCGATAGGGAATCTATGCCAAAGTAGTCACGCGTAGTGTGAGGTTTCCTAGGGTTCCACAAGCAACTCTGTAAACTTGAACGTCGATACATCCACCAGCCCAAGGTCACTGATACGTAGTTCAGGAATCACAACCAGCGCGAGCAGTGAGTGCTGCATATAGGCATTGTTAAGGGTGCAGCCACACTCGGCCATCGCGGCGACCATCCTGTCTGCCTTAGCGGCGACTTCCTGCGCCGGTGAGTCAGACATAAGCCCGGCTATCGGCAGTTCGACCAGAGCCAGTTCTTTACCGTCTTTCCACACCGTGATACCGCCTCCAACCTCGGCCAGACGATTACTTGCCATCGCCATATTGTCGCGGTTGGTGCCAACCACAATCATATGATGACTGTCGTGTGCAACCGTTGAAGCCATAGCCATGTTGCCACGATAGTTAAACCCGGAGACCAGTGCGTTGGTTACCTTGCCGGTGGCGCGGTGGCGTTCTACCAGCGCAATCTGACAGACGTCCTGATCCGGATCGCCGTTAATCAGTCCGTTTTCCACCGGCAGCGTAGCGGTGAGCGCTTTAGTTGGTGCCTGGTTTTCAACAACACCTATCACTCGCGCCTCGACATGATTGGCGCCGGCGGGTGCCTGTATTTCGAAGTCTGCAGCGGTTTTGCTGCGACCGGCGTTAACCGTATTGCGTGCACTGGAAGGCCAGTCGAGGTGAGGGCAGTCAACTTTTATTTCACCGTTACGTGCGACAACTTGCCCGCGTGCGATAACCGTGTCAATTGGCAGCGCTGTAAGGTCAGATGTCATAATCACATCGGCGCGCCGCCCCGGGGCGACAGACCCGATCTCGCGCTCAAGCCCGAAGTGTGTTGCCGTATTGATCGTAGCCATTTGTATCGCTACCAGTGGATCGGCACCGCAGTCGATGGCATGGCGTACAACCCGATTCATATGCCCGTCGTTGACCAGAGTTCCCGAGTGGCAATCATCGGTACACAATATAAAGCTACGCGGGTCCAGGCCTTTCTCGGTGACTGCGGTTATCTGACTTTCTACGTCGTACCACGCTGAACCGAGTCGCATCATGTGTCGCATGCCTTGTCGCACACGTGACACTGCGTCTGCTTCGCAGGTGCCTTCGTGATCATCCGCCGGACCGCCTGCCGCATAGGCGTGAAACGCGGGGCCTCTGTCTGGCGATGCATAGTGTCCACCCACTGTTTTGCCGGCGGCCTGCGTCGCGGCTATCTCGGCCAGCATTTTTGCATCACCGTTGATCACACCGGGAAAGTTCATCATCTCGCCAAGACCGATAATTCCGGGCCATGTCATCGCCTCTGCCACATCCTCCGGTGTTATCTCAACACCGGTGGTCTCGAGACCGGGCGCAGACGGCGCACAGCTGGGCATCTGCGTATAGATGTTGATCGGTTGCAGCAGGGCTTCATCGTGCATCAGGCGCACGCCCGGCAAGCCCAGTACATTGGCGATCTCGTGCGGGTCAGTGAACATACTGGTGGTGCCATGCGGGATGACAGCACGCGCAAACTCAGCCGGTGTCAGCATGCCGCTTTCGATGTGCATGTGTGCATCACAAAAGCCTGGCAGTACATAGTGGCCGTCAGCTTCAATGACCTGTGTGTCGTCACCAATGCAATGACTGGCATCGGGGCCGCAATAGGCAAAGCGGCCTTCAGAGATGGCAATGTCATGCGCGGGTAATAGTTCGCGACTATGGACGTTAACCCACGTTGCGTTTCTAATAACCAGTGTGGCTGCTGCGCGTCCGGCTGCAACGGCTATTAGCTGGGCAGCACATTCCGCCCAGGTTTTTATCGGACTGATTGTTCCCTGTGCCATGCCACCTGCCATGCTCGCGACTCCTGAATAGTGTTACCTGTAATGGGAGCATAGTGACAATGCGCTGCAATTGCCATGGCTGAACGATGGAGTGCCAACTCCACAGCGCCTGGCTGAAAGAATTCGGATCAACGCGGTTGTTAAGCTGGCCAGGAGTCTGCGCGGTAGAAGTCTGCGTAGTGAGAGTGTGACCGGTTGTGCCTGAGAATAAATTTGTTTGAGAAGCATAGTTGCTCCTGCGCGACGATAGTAAAGGCATTTTCAGGTGCAATTCGGCGCACTCGCTGTAGCGCAGGTTCTGCCTCGCAGACTCCTGACGCTGCCGGCGTAATAATGTGCTCGGCCGTCTTCTGGTGGGGTATAGTGTTCGGCGATTTGCGCCCGCTCGTAGATGGAATCCGCCTTGACAGATAAACCCCAATCCAGCCTCGCCGCACTGGTCAGTCTGTTGCGCTATGCAAAAGGGCATCGCCGCCACATCATGCTGGCGGCCACCTGTTCTGTAATCAATCGCGTTTTCGACGTGATGCCGGAAATACTCATCGGTATCGCTATTGATGTGGTGGTTAACCAGGAGAGTAGCTTTGTCGCATCGCTGGGGTTTGACAGCGCACGTTCTCAGATTGTTGTACTGGCGGTGCTGACGTTTTTCATCTGGGCTGGCGAATCACTGTTTGAGTACTTTCATTTGATACTGTGGCGCAACCTCTCACAGCGTCTTCAGGCGGAAATGCGTCAGGATGCCTACGACAAAGTACAGCAGCAGGACATGGCATTTTTTGAAAGCCGCAGCTCGGGCGAACTGATTGCCGTATTGAATGACGATGTCAATCAACTTGAGCGTTTTCTCGATGGAGGTGCCAACGACTTCATCCAGACTTTTGTAACAGTGGTGCTGGTCGGTGGTGTGTTTTTCTATCTATCCCCAACCATAGCAATGCTCGCCTTTATGCCAATACCGGTGATCATCTGGGGTGCATTCTTTTTTCTGCGGCGAGCCACCCCGCTGTATGCAAACGTTCGAGAGCAGGTTGGCAAACTTGCAACGCGGCTGGCTAACAATATCGGTGGTATCACTACCATCAAAGCGTTTACCGCTGAAGCGCGGGAATCCGCAGCCCTGGCACAGGCCAGTGAAGACTACGTGCAGGCCAATCGTCGTGCCATTGCGGTAAGCGCTGCGTTCATTCCTGTTATTCGTATGGCGATACTGGCGGGCTTTCTGTTCACATTCGTCTATGGTGCCATGCTGGCACTGGAAGGCGAGTTAAATGTTGGCGCTTATGGCGTACTCGTGTTCCTGACGCAGCGCCTGTTGTGGCCACTGACTGATCTCGCCAAAACCATTGATCTGTACGAACGTGCCATGGCAAGCACGCGCCGCATACTGGCGTTGATCAATACACCAGTGCG
>CAYMFQ010000007.1:42416-78215 GCA_964389335.1 uncultured Granulosicoccaceae bacterium | reverse complement strand
CCTTCATAACAGGCACTGAAGAGTTTGTGGATTAACTTGTGGTGCGGTTCGTTGCACCCACTGGCACCCGACCGTAGGGTGCCATGAGTGGTGCGAATCGCACCAAATGTTTAGTCTACTGCCGAACGGACTATGCTTTTTCCAGCGGCTTTTTCACGGGCAGCTTAGTCGACACATCGGCCGCTTTTGCAGCGGATTCTTTACCTGCCGCAGACTGTGCCTTTTTGGCTTCGGTCGCGACGACAGCACTGAGATACTGATTGTTAGGCAATACCAGTGCAGCATTGTCTTTACCGTCCGCACGTGCTTTTAAGCAAGCCGTCTGGCATTGCTCCAGCAGAGCTGCCGGCTCTGCTGCCTGGGTTGCATCAACTCTAACCACCGTCGCATGCGCCACCAGTTTCATATTGTTCAGATAGGGCACCATGTTTGGCACTAATTGCAGGATCTTGCGCGTCAGAACCAGTGCATCCTGAAATTTTATGGTGGTCAGCAACAACAGAAACTGCCCCTGTTTAGTACAGGCCTGCGCTTTTTGTTTTGGGTAAAGCTTATGCAATGATTGCATCACCAGCTTCTGCATCGGCTCGCTGTCACTCAGTGGCATGCGATCACCGGTGGCTGCCATGATCTCAAAATCAAGCATCAATAAACTTTGCTGTGCTGCGGTGTTGTTCTTTAACTGCGCCAGCAACTCGGTTGTTGATACTTCGATCGGTGCTTTTTCAACTTTGGCAGGTTGTACAGACTTTGCAGCGGGTGTGGCGACCTGGGCCGACTTTAGGATACCAGCCTCTGCGCCAACTGGTTTCGCGTCGGCTTCTTGTTTGGCAGACGAACCACCACTCACGGTACTCACGGGTTGCTGAACCGCTTTCTTTTTAACCACCACTACAGGTGCGTTGTTGCCCTGCTGGCCCGCAGTTGATTTTGGCTTGCGGGTTACCAGTCTGACTTTACCCTGCTGCCCGGCACTGGTGGCAGTTGCACCAGGCTGCAACTCAGTACGGGTCGAGGTGTGCAACGATGCACTTTGTACAGGTGCGCCGGCGTCAGTCCGCTCTACCAGTTTCGGCTTCACCAACGGTGTTTTAACCGAGCCGGATGCGGCTACGGATACTGTTGCCTTACCGGTGGTCGCGGACTTGATCTGCTCAGGCTGTAGCGCGTTAAACGACTGACGTTGTCCGGATTGAATGCGAAGTGACCGTGTCAGTGCATTAATTCGGGCAAACAGAAGATCAGTAGACTCGTTTTTATACAGACAGGCCACAGCACCAGCATCTAGCGATTGTCGAACAATGCTGTCGGAATACTTTGCAGTAAGCACCACACAAAGAGGCTTGTGTTCTGCAGTCGATTCAGCCAAATACTGACATAACACCTCGCCGGATTCACCCTGTAGAAAGAAGTCGGTAACCACCACATCAAACCGCTCTTTGCTTATCTTTTGCTTTGCTGCAGCAACAGAGTCAGCGATACTCACCTGATAGCCTGACGCGGTCAGTTTAGCGTGCAGGCTTTCACACACAGATGGCGCTGTGTCCACCAGTAGCAACGAAGCAGTAGCTGTGGCATCTGCCACAGGGCGTGCTGCTGCAACGGTACCGGGTGCCGGTGAGGCTGGCTCCGCCGTCGCTCTGGGCCTGGCTCTCATATCGATGTCATCAGCCATCGTCTGGTACTCGCTCCATAAAAAGGCCCGCGTTTTTGGCCTGCGGCGAGTAAGCGCCATGACGTCTGCGTTCATTTCCTGCGTAACAATAATCAGAGGCAGCGTGTCATGGTCGGCGGTTGACAGCTTTTTAAGCAGATCATCGACCATATCGAGACGGCCCTCAGGCCAGCCCAGAATTACGCTGCGATAGTCACAGGAGAAATCCTGGAAGCGTTTGTCCAGCCGCTCACAGGCATCAGCAGGGTCAGCGTAGTGATCGGCATCGTATCCGTGCCTGCTGGTGAAATTCTTCAGCACGTGCAACATAGCAGTCGAACAGTCGACCACCAGTAACTTGCCAGATTGAGTAGACGTCGTCATGTTGGAACTTCGCTGTGCAATTATTGTTTTATACCGCGGCACTACTGCAGTCGGGGGTCGCGCCATTGGCTTCGCGGGCAATTGCAGGCGCAGTCCACTGCCCTGCGGAATGTTGTGCAGTGCAACAGTGACCTGGTCTTTTACCCGGTTTTAGAGAAGTATAGACGCTGATTTAAAAGTGTCATTTTTTTGGATCGAAGCGCCGCGGTGGCCGGGCTGACAACAAGCGTGACGATTCGCCATTCAGCGGAAATAATGCAGGCTAGCGTCAGGCACCGGTTTGACGTTCCAGATCCGCAAGATACGTCAGTGCGTATTCTCGCGTTTCTCCGCACATCTCAATGGTGGGCTGCAGCGTGCGGCAAAACTGTGGACGGCGCGGGTCATCAAATAAAGCGCAACTGTTGTCGGCATTAAGCTGCGCGCAGCGCACTCCAGCAGGTTTACCCTGAGGCATGCCAGGGATTGGTGAGGTAATTGACGGGGCTGTACAACAGGCACCGCAGCCGGGCCTGCAGGCTAGTGGTTCGTCCATGTAAACCGCTCTGAGGCGCTATACCAGTGCGTGAAACGGTTCGATCTGTACACTATCACCCGGTTCCACACCATCTTTTTCAGCATCGATAATAATAAGACAGTTGGCCATGCACATGGAGCTGAGTCGACCTGCTCCCTGTTTACCAGTAGAGCGCACGGAGATCGAACCATCAGCTGCGGTGGTGAAAATGCCACGCTGGTATTCAATGCGACCCGGAGATTTGCGCAGCTTACTGGTGCAAACTGCTGGAAAACGCGGAGCGTAGACATGTGTGCATCCCTGCATTCGCTTAATGGACGGACGTACAAATTCATAGAATGCCACCATAACAGCGACCGGATTACCGGGCAGCCCGAAGAAGTGCGCATTCCCTACTTTACCGCAGGCCAGTGGTCGGCCAGGTCGCATCGCAAGCTTCCAGAATGTGACATCACCAAGTTCCGCCAGTGTTGAACTGACATAGTCGGCCTGCCCTGCAGACACGCCGCCAGAGGAGATGATGATATCCGCCTGCTCGGCCGCTGTGGTAAATGCGGCGCGTGTGGCCTCGGGCGTGTCGGGCACAACACCCAGATCAATGGTTTCAACATCCAGTCGCTGCAACATGGCGTAAAGCGTGTGGCGATTGCTGTCGAATAGTTCTCCAGGCCCCAGCGCCTGTCCGGCATGGTCTTCCAGCGCGCGCAATTCGTCACCGGTACTAAAAAATGCCACCCGCAAGCGGCGATAAACAACAACCTGATCAATACCGAGTGATGCCATCAATCCAATATGGGAAGGGTCCAGCAGTGTGCCAGGCTCAATAATTACCTCACCGGCGTTGATATCTTCGCCTGCCTGTCGAACGTTTTTACCTGCGTCGGTTGTATTGTCGATTGTTACTTCATCACCGTTTAGCGATGCATGCTCCTGTATGACAACTGTATCGGTACCCGGAGGCATCATACCGCCGGTCATGATACGCACTGACTGGCCCGGCTTTACGGTCACATCAAGTGGCTTGCCTGCCCACGACGTGCCCAGCAATGTCAGTGTCTTCTCGCCACTCGCGGGCAAATCATCGCTGTTAATCGCAAAGCCATCCATCGCACTGTTGGTGTACGACGGCACATCGATCGGTGACGTCACGGAGACCGCAGCAACCCGACCTAGCGCCTGACGCAACGGCAGTTTAAGTGTGTTGGTGATGGGCGATATCTGTGCTGCCATCCTTTCAATCGCCACACTGACCGGCAGCAACTCGGGCTCAAAAACATCGTCACATGAGGGTTGCTTGTCGATTGCCACTAGTGCTCCATCCTGCCTGTCGTTACCGGTGCTGCGTTACTGTCGGTCGTCACTATAACAATTACAGACAGACGCACTTCGAGAGGTCTTTTCATTCGCTGCTCTTGCGACCGCTGCTCTTAAGACCATTAGCTGCAGAGTCACTGCCTAAGCGTGATTCAAGCTCTTGCTTTTGTTGTTCGGTATTCACATTAACGAAGCTGTCCGCATAGCGACTACAGTCAACGGTAATCATTGCATGCTGTGCAAACCATCGATCGATTTTTCGCTCGCCTGAACCAAGATAGCTTCGCAGACTCGGCAACAGGCTTGTATGCAACAGACTGAACACGGGCTGCGTTCGATCACCATCGCTCGCCATGCCGATAACCACGTCGGGGTTAGTGTTTCGACGGGTTTGCACCTGCTGCCACATATAAGGCAACAACTCGGTCGAGTGCATCGGCGAATCACACGGGCAGGTAAATAACCAGGGTGTGGCAGCGGCGGCCATGCCCGCTTCGACGCCGGCAAGTGGCCCCTGATAACCCTCTATGCTGTCGGCGATAACCCGAACACCGAAGCCGGCATAGTCAGGCTCGTTACGATTGGCATTCACGATAACCTCAGCGACATTCACACGCAGAGCATCGATGACATAAGCCACCATCTCACGACCGGCCAATGGCACCAGTCCTTTATCGATACCCTGCATACGGCGCCCCATACCACCGGCCAGAACCAGGCCGGTGACCTGCTCCTGCGTCTGTTGCATCGACTGCTGCAACGATGCCTGTTCGGGTGAATCTGTGGTGTCAGTGCTCATAAACGATACGCCCGCTCAATACATGTTTGCGGCAGCCATCTGCTAATACGCCTTCTGCACATTAATCTGCGGGACGGCTCAGTTGCGAGAAATACTGCTGCAAAAACTCATCAAATGACAGCTCATCCTGTTGCTCAATACGTTCCTGACCAGCGATTGACTCTGCCGCAGTATCCGCGAACTGTTGCTGCAACTCGGCCGACACCGGACGCTCGGCAAACCAGTCGCGGTGCTCCAGTGACTTGCGCAACCCGAAATCAAAAAAGTCTTCATCGTTTTCACGCAGCTCCTGCAACATTTGCCCTGAGGGTGTTTTATCCGGATCGTACAGCTTGGCCAGCTGCTGACTTAGCGAGTTGCAGTACAGTTTGGGCTTGCCTTCGGTATCGAGCAGATCACACATCTCGCCGACAACATCAAGTATTTCCGACCCCCAGCGTCGCAATGAAATTTGCTCGCCCATGCGGCTTAGGTGTAGGTCTGGATCCCGCCCGCGATGCGCAACCGTCAGCAAGTTAGAGGTAATTTCCTTTTGCTCTTCCAGTGTAATGGGCGGGCTTTCACAAAGCATACAGAACAACATAAAGGACTCGACAAATCGGAGCTGCTCGTCGTTAACACCGAGCGGGTCATAGGCATTTACATCAAGAGAACGCAGCTCAACATACTTAACGCCACGCTGTGCCAGTGCAATAGAAGGCATTTCGTTTGGCCTGGTGATTTGCTTTGGACGGATTGAACTGTAGTACTCATTTTCAATCTGCAGGATATTCGTGTTGAGCTGCTGATATTCGCCGTCAGCATCAAACAGGCCCATATCATCATAGCGCACCGATGGCGAGCTGATGGCCTGCTGTAAAAACGCCACGTAACCCTCCAGGCTGTTGTAGTCAGCATCGACCCTGCCCGACTCTTCCCGATTGTTTTGATAGCCGATATCACCCATGCGCAACGATGTGGCATAAGGTTCGTACAGTGTGTTGCGGCCCAGTTTCATCATGCGTTCAGGTGGACACTTACTGCCAAAAAAGCTGCCGCATACCGCCGGTGATGCACCAAACAAATAGGGTATCAGCCAGCCAAAACGCAGTATGTTTCGCACCAGTGCGAAGTATTGCCGGGATATGTAATCCTGACTGACAGCGGGCTCTTTATCGATCTCTGCCATCAGAGCCCAAAATGAATCAGGATACGAATAGTTATAGTGAACACCGGCTATCGTTTGCATTTTGCGCCCGTAACGCAAACCGAGCCCGCGACGATAAACATTTTTCATACGCCCAATGTTCGACTTACCGTAGCGACCAATCGGGATATCGCTGTCGAGAGCAAGGCCGCAAGGCATACTGGTTGCCCATAAAAACTCGCCTTTGGGCAGCCCCGCGTACACCACACTCTGGTTTTGCGACAGACATTCGAGGGTATCGGCCATGTCGGTAAATGGCGGCGTTACAAATTCAAGCAGCGCTTCCGAAAAGTCTGTGGTAATGGACGGATGCGTTAAAGCCGCCCCCAGTGCCTCCGGGTGCGCACGCGTCGACAGAGTGCCGTCGCGACCAACGCGCAGGCATTCCTTTTCAACACCTACCATACGGCCACGCAGCGGTCTTTCGCTACAGTGTTGATATATTGTTTCGAGCCGACTTCTGGCGGTTGTGTACAAGAGGAATCCTCTGTGTCATTGCAGTGCCGAACGTGTCGGCTACTGTCTGAATTACCATTGGCGGGTAACCCGGTGGGAGATACAGCGTCCGCTTCCACGACCCGATGTTGTTTCACTGCAGTTTCATCATAACAACGCGCACCGGGGTATTATACCCGCACACACCACCCGAATACTGCAAGCCCGGAATACTCACTATGGCGGCCACCGACACTCCAGTCCAGCTTCATGTACAACAAATGGGCAATGGCCCGTCACTGGTTATTTTGCACGGCCTGTTTGGCAACTGGGAAAACTGGCGCTCGCATGCCCGGCAGCTGTCCGACAGCTTCCAGGTCACTCTGATGGATCTGCGCAACCATGGCGAGTCACCTCACCGTGAGCAAATGACATATCCGCTTATGGCAGCCGATGTTGCCCACACCTGCAGGCAACTAAACATTGAGCGCACGCATGTGGTTGGCCATTCCATGGGCGGCAAAACCGCGATGCAGCTGGCGCTGGATTTTCCTGACCTTGTTGAGCGTTTGATTGTGGTCGACATTGCTCCGGTTCAATACCCACCCCACCATCAGCGAATATTACAGGGCATGCAATCGATTGCCGCGCAGCCACTTGCGTCACGTAAAGAGGCGGACAACCACCTCAGCGAATTTGTCGACGAAGCCGGTATTCGATCATTTCTGCTGAAAAACCTGCAAAGGGACGAGCAGGGTCAATACCAGCTACGCATCAATCTCGACGCCATTGTCGATCAATACGAATCAATTGCCGCAGCGATAGCACCTGCAGCGCCAACGCAGGGCAAGCAGCACATCGGGGTTCAGTCTGCATTATTTATCAAGGGCGGAGATTCAGACTACCTGCTGGAGACACATCGGGACGCAGTGGTGTCATTGTTTCCAAAGGCTGAAGTCAAGGTGGTTGCCGGTACCGGGCACTGGTTGCACAGCGAGAAACCGGCCGTCGTGCAGAAAATTATCCGAGGCTATTTGTCGCAGCAAAGCCATTAAGAGTCCAAAGCGTTAAAGGGCCTGAAAGCTATAGGGCGGCAGGCTGAAGCGCTGCCAGTGCCAGTTTGTGCAATGTTGGATTAGCCGCCGCCAGCACCTGTCCTCCGGCTCGGGCGCTGTTGCCATGCCAGTCGCTGACCACCCCACCCGCTGCATGAATGATGGGTATCAGCGCCTGAATGTCATAGGCTTGCAAATCCGCTTCAACCACCAAATCGACCAGGCCGCGTGCCAGCATGCAATAGGCGTAGCAATCACCCCCGAATCGCTGCATTTTGACCTGCGCACTGAGCCCGTCGAAGGCAGCCCGCTCAGCCGCAGTGCCAAACATGTCCGGGCTTGTGGTCATCATTACCGCATCGGACAAATGGGTGCAGTGGCGCGTTTGCAGCGTTTGTTTAGTGACCTGAGCCGGAGGTTCCGCCCTGCCATCAAGACAGTAGGACTGACTGAAACCGGCCGCCTGGGCACCGATGTATCGCTCCTTCAGCCAGGGCTGATCCATCACTCCCAATACCGGTTCCTGACCATCAAAAAGTGCGATCAGACAGCCCCATAGCGGCACGCCGGTAATAAAAGCACGAGTCCCGTCGATTGGGTCGAGCACCCAGGTTAAACCAGTGTCGCTCGCATGCAATCCATGCTCCTCACCGAGCACTCCGTGATCCGGATAAGCAGCCCGTATTCGCTCGCGCATCACTGCTTCGGCACGCTGATCAGCGACGGTAACCGGATCGAAATCCACAGCTGCCGCTGAATCGGTCCCGCCGGTAGCGCGTTTATTTTCCACCGCTACCGACGTTCTGAAATGCGGTAAAATTTGCGTAGCGGCCAGATCTGCAAGCTCGCAGGCAAAATCAATGTACTGCGCGAACGTGGCATCATCCAGATGCACCCGGTCAACACGCACAATTTGCTCTATCATCAGTTCTGGAAATGTCTGGCGGAGATTCATTACGCTGCCACATACGACCGACACAATGCAAGCGCAACACAGCCGCAACATTCGCAATCGAAACAAGAGCAATACCCCAAGGCATGCTTACAACCCGAAAAATCAGCTCGGCCGGAGTTTTACTGGCAATTGTTTCAATGCTGTTTGCAGTCGTTTACCTGCAAATGATTCAGTATCTTGATCCCTGCCCGCTTTGTATACTTGACCGCGGGGTGGTAATCGCGCTCGGTGTTGTGTTCTTTCTGGCGCTGCTACACAACCCGGCTGGCTGGGGCAATCGCGTCTATGGTGGACTGGGGCTTTTATTTTCGGCAACCGGCATCGCTATCTGTGCGCGTCACATCTACCTGCAAAATCTGCCGGCGGACAAGGTACCCGACTGTGGCGCGGGTTTTTGGTTTATGCTCGACGGCGTAAGACAGAATCAAATGCCTTTCAGTCGTTTTTTGGATACAATATTGAACGGATCCGGCGAATGTGCTGATATCCAGTGGCAATTTCTCGGCTTTACATTGCCTGAAGCCACCATGGGGGTTTTCATTGTTTTTGCACTGTTATCACTGGCGTTGTTTTTCGTGCGCCCCAGTGCGCATTCAGGGGTGCACTCGGAACCCGTACACAGGTAGCATCACGCTACTCGCAAGCACGAAGCCGGTTGCAAGATGGTTTTTAAGATGTACGTAGACACTGAATTTACACACAACCTGACCGACGATCGCAACAAGTACCGGATACCGCACACGGCAGTGCGCTTATCTGCGGCTTCGCAGGATAGAAATCATGGCTGATTCCCTACGCGATCAACTGATCGCAGCCGGCTTTGAGGCTCCTAAAAAAGAGCCCCGCAAAAAGCCAAAAGGTCCGGACAAGCGCGGCAAGAGAAAGCCACAGGATCAGGCTCGCGCCAAGGGTAACGGCTCTCAGAAATCGAAAGCCCAAAATCCGAAAGCACAGCATGCAAAAGGCAAGGCGAAAGACAACAGCGCCAAAGAACGTGCGGAACAGGAAAGCGCTGCAAAGATAGAAGAGCGCAAAAAACTAAAAGCGCAAATCAAGGCTTTAATTGACGAAAGCAAAACAGAAAAATGGAAAGGCGAATCCGTCTATCGCTACCTCGTCGATAAAAAAATACGTGAGCTTTATGTCTCTGAGGATTGCCATCCCAGGCTAACCGCACGCGAAGTTGCCATCACGCGTTACAACGGCGAGACGTTTATTGTCCCGAGGGAAACCGGCCTTGCGATCAAACAGATTAACCCGCAGTGGAGCGTGTTTAATCTCGAGGAAGCAACAGACGCAGAAAAGGAACAACTGGAAGGCGACTACGCCGACTATCAGGTACCAGACGATTTACAGTGGTAACACATGCTCCCCGATTCGTTTTTGTGGCATGACTACGAGACCTTTGGACGCGACCCGGCCAGAGAACGGCCAGTACAGTTTGCTGCGATTCGCACAGACACTGATTTAAATCCCCTCGATGAACTGATGATCTACTGTCGCCAGACAGCGGATTATCTGCCCGATCCCGAATCCTGTCTGGTTCACGGCGTATTGCCACAAACCGCCAACGAAAACGGCTTGAGTGAACACGAATTTGCCACGGCCATTCATCAACAGATGAGCCACCCCGGCACCTGTGTGGCGGGTTATAACAATATTCGATTCGACGACGAATTTACCCGGCAATTATTCTTCAGAAACCTGTTCGATCCCTACGCGCGGGAGTGGAGAAACGGCAACTCGCGCTGGGACGTTATTGACGTTGTCAGACTCACCCGCGCCCTGCGTCCGGACGGAATTAACTGGCCGGTTGACGCCGAGGGCTACCCTACCAACAAACTGGAAAAGCTGACCGAGGCGAATGATATTCCGCATGGCGATGCACACGATGCACTTGCTGACGTCAGAGCAACTATCGCTATTGCACGGTTAATCAAACAGAAGCAACCACGACTATACGACTACGCACTGCAAATGCGAGCTAAAAGAAAAGTAGCAGAAGCCCTCGATATTCATTCAGTAAAACCAGTACTTCATGTATCCGGCATGTACAGCGCTCGCCAGCTTAATTTGTCGATCATCGCACCACTGTGTCAGCACCCGGGTAATGCGAATGGCATACTGGCTTACGATCTGCGCATTGACCCGACAAGCCTCATTGAACTGGATGCCGAAGCCATTGCCGAGCGCCTTTTTACCCGCAGAAGTGAACTGCCGGAAAACATAGAACGCATTGCCATTAAAACTGTTCATCTGAACCGCTGTCCGGCAATTGCACCGGTGTCTGCACTCACGGATGAAAACAAAGCCACGCTGGAAATCGACTTACCGCTGGCGCTGCAATATCGCGATCAACTGGTGGCCAATATCGATCAGGTTAAGGACAAACTTACCACGGTGTTTACCCGCTATACGGATACCAATAACGACGACCCGGAGTTAACCCTCTATTCGGGCAGCTTTGCCAGTGACAGTGACCGACAAATCATGAACGCAGCGCAAACGTACCTCACGGATGGATCACAGCAGCGTGCTATTCATTTCGAAGACCGTCGCCTCGACGAGTTGTTTCTTAGAGTTCGGGCACGCAATCAGCCGGATACACTGACCGACAGCGAAGTGAAACACTGGAGAACTTTCTGTAATAGTCGAGTGCATCAGGGAAACGACGGTTTTCGCTCCATCGATCAATACGAAAAAACCCTGTCGCAAATGCAATCGAATGATTCGGAATCTCGCGCCCTGATTGCCGCGCTGAGGGAATACGGCGAGTCTGTGGCGAGATACAGCCGCAATCCCTGACCTAACTGTCTGCCCACGCGCCTGCCGTGTGTTATGAGTTAAATCGGCTGGCCCACAAACCGCGACTTGACCACTGGCAATACTGATCATTATTTTGTAGTTTGTTGGTCCAGATAAATCTGTGCTGCCACCGCAATGCAACATAACTCGCAAATCGTGCTGTTTCAGTCACCACCGGAGCCCTGTAGCTACCTGCAGCACCATATTGCGCGTAATGTTTACGCTGATCCATTTCGTGCCCCGACCATGGATCTCTATAACCTGTTGATCCAGAAAGGGTTCAGAAGATCCGGCCACCACATCTACCGACCACACTGCGATGGCTGCGCAAAGTGTGTATCGATGCGCATTCCCGTTGGCAGCTTCAGACCGAATCGCTCTCAGCGCCGGGCCAGGAAATCCAATAACGATCTAACCATTCACGTTGAAGACTCACGCTACAGTGACGAGTATTTTGAGCTGTACAAACGCTACCTGGATTTTCGTCACAAGAACGCCGGCATGGATAACCCGGAGCGCGCAGATTTTGAGCGCTTCCTGATCTGCGACTGGTGCGACACAGTGTTTTGCGAACTGCGACTCGACGGACAACTCATCGCCGTGGCAGTAACCGACAAGGTCAGCAGCGGATTGTCGGCAGTCTACACATTCTTCGATCCGGCATTTCCGCAACGAAGCCTCGGCACGGTCGCTATTATGATTCAAATTGAACTGGCAGCCCGGCTTAAAGCGCCCTTTGTGTACCTGGGCTACTGGATAGATGGCTGCGGCAAAATGAAATACAAAGCCAACTTTTCCCCGCAGGAGCGCTTCATCAATGAGCGCTGGGCGCCATTTGGCAAGTAAGCGGCCTCACGTGTTCACTAACCAATCTTCTGGGTAAAATCCACCACGTGGGTACCACCGTGTTCCTGTTGTGACTGGCGTATGTCGACAAGGCGCTTGATGTACATGCTGTAGAACTCATGCTCACCGCTTTCTGCGCTGAGTTTTCTAAACAACAGCTCGGCATCTTTCCACATACCGCGTCGATAGAATTGCATGGCTTTGCGATGTTGCTGCAGCTGACGATGAATACCCGGGCTGGCATCACCCTGATGGCAAACCGGCTGGTAGATACGAATAAAGCGCTGTCTGCCCCGCACGTGTACCGTGTCGAGCTCGCGAAACAAAAAGTTGCCGACCGCCTCCATGGTGGCATCGTTAACAATTAGTGGCAAATTATAAAAGCCGGTGCACTGCTCAAGTCGGTCTGCCATATTCACCGCATCACCCACTGCGGTGTAGCTGATTCTGTGCGGCGAACCCAAATGTCCAACATGAGCCTTGCCCGTCGACACACCAATACCCACTTCCAGTTCCGGACAACCGGCAGCCTTGAATTGTTCTGACAGTTCGCGAACCGCAGTTAATATTTCAAGCGCTGCATTTAATCCGTTTGCCGCATGGTCAACATCACGACCCGGTGCTCCCCAAATCGCCATAACACTGTCGCCAATATATTTGTCGATAGTGCCGTTGTGCTTGACGATTATCTCGCTGACGACGTCAAAAAATCGATTCAGCCACTGTGGCAGCACATCCGGATCAAGCGTTTCTGAAATGGCCGTAAAGCGCTTGATGTCGCAAAACATGATGGTGATGTCGCGTAGCTCACCACCAAGCCCAATCTCACTCGGATTGCGCATGTAGTGATTAGATAACTGCGACGGAACATACTGTCGAAAGAAGTGATCAACCTTGCGCCGCGTCAGTACATACGACACCAGTCGGCTGAGGAGATAAGCCACCGCAATAGCAGCCAGAACAATGATCACGCCGCGGTTTTCAATGCTGGTGGCAAAGCCAAACCGCGCTGCCAGCAGTGCCAACGCTCCTGTCGCGGATACAACAGCAAGTGCTGCTATTGGCGCAAAACCTGGTAACGCAAGGCACAGCGCGGGCAACGCCACGGCAAGCACCTTATTGGCGAGGCCCGCGTGCCAGAATGACTGTACCTGATCGACCTCGAAGCGATAGCTCAACGATAGCGAGCCCGACGCTTCGCCTACACTGCCCGCGTTAACACCTATGGACAGAATATCGGCCAGCAGCGATACGACGATGCACATCGTCAATAGCAGGAACAGACTTGCGAGCCAGCGCTTTCCCAAATTTATGGCCAGGTTTCCCAAGTGAACGTTCGCTCGCCAGCTGCAGTTAGTCGAATGCGAAGCGCAGTCCGGATGGTGTGACGCACTTCACACCTGAATATTGCAAACGCCGTGCAAACCACGATCGTCGATTCATTGACAGCAATGTGATCAAAGCCGAGAAGCTGACCAACTGCAAACGAATCAGGACAAAGCCACCAGCCCCGCTCGATACCGTGGCCAGTCAAAAGAGGGGCCGGGGTCCGTCTTGCGCCCGGGAGATATCGTCTCGTGACCGACGATGTTGTCTAACGTGATAGCCGGATACTCGACTAACAATGCGCAGGTGAGTAACGTCAGGCACTGGTACTGCAGCGATGTGTAAGGGGTGTCGTCCGTGCCTTCCAGCTCCACGCCGATGGAAAAATCGTTAAAACGCTCACGCCCCTGATAGCTGGACACACCTGCATGCCAGGCGCGCTGATCAAACCCGACATACTGGGTACAGCGCCCATTGCGATCAATCAGTACATGCGCCGAGACTTGCAGATGCGCAATCTCGCTAAAATATGGATGTATTGCCGCATCGAGCCGGTTACAAAAAAGTGCCGACACGTGATTGCCACCAAACTCACCTGGCGGCAGGCTGATGTTGTGAATGACCATGCTGTCGATCACAACCCCTTCAGGACGCTGGTCCTGATTCGGTGATCGACAATGCACAGCCTGTTCAAGCCAGTGGTTAACTATCTTCACTAATACCGGTTGCTCTTGCCAAAAGGGTTAGCGCTTAAGCCGCACGCTCAGCCATGTCAAATACAGTATGGTTTTGTTCAGCGAACGCCGCCAATACAGTATAGTTGCAACCCTTTGCTCAGCTACAGACCATCATGAACGAACTCATTGCTCAGTGTATTGAAAAAGCCGGTCGCAGCTCCCGACGCCTGGTGTTGCCGGAAGGTGACGATGCGAGGGTACAGACTGCCGCGTTGCAGATCCGCGAACTTGGCATCGCTACACCGGTGCTGCTGGGTGAGCCCTCTGCCCTTCGGCAGTCTAATGCGGATCTGGCCGACATAGAAATTATGGATACCACGGCTGAGCCCGACGCCTCAATGGCTGACGCGCTGATTGGTCGGCGGCGCAAGATTACCGCCGAAACCGTAGGTGAGTATCTGGCCCTGCCCGCTTATCGCGGTGCTGCCCTGCTTAACAACGGATCAGTCGACGCCATGGTGGCAGGCGCAGTGCTGCCGACCGCCCGCGTAATGGAGGCGGCTTTTGCCGTTGGCCCAAAGCCGGGCCTCAAGACGCTATCGAGCTTTTTTCTGATGTCTTTGCAAAGCCCGCTGGAATCAGTGTCGCGCGATTTATTGTTTGCCGATTGCGCGTTGAACATCGAGCCGGATGCTGAGCAGCTGGCAGAAATTGCCATTACGTCTGCGGACAGCGCACGACGGCTGCTCGGTACCGAACCGCGCGTGGCCATGCTGTCGTTTTCAACTCACGGCAGCGCCAGCCATCATTCAGTGACGAAGGTGGCAGAGGCCGTGGCACTGGTGCGCGAGAAAGCACCAGAGATTCATATCGAGGGGGAATTGCAGGTGGACACCGCGCTGTCCCGGCGGGTGGCCAGCACCAAACTCAAAGATACTGGCGAGGTAGCTGGCCAGGCCAATGTGTTGATCTTTCCGGACCTCAATGCCGGCAATATTGCCTACAAACTGGTGCAATACTGTGGCGGCGCGCAGGCCACCGGGCCGGTGCTACAGGGCTTTGCCAAACCGGTCTGCGATCTGTCACGTGGCGCCACCGTTGAGGACATCGTTGCCGCGGCTGCAGTGACAATCTCACTGTCGCTGTGACCGATCTGGTATGCGTGTTTGATGTCAGTGCGACGCGCGCGGCGTCGTCACTTGAATTCTGAGGGTTTCTGCATACATTCCCCAAAACGACCTGTAACACACGGGTCGATACCCTCCACTCTTTTTTTACCACCCAATCGCCCGCTCTGCACAGAGGAACTGCGCCAATAGGCTATGCTTCTGTTAGAGAATCAGACACGTACCTGAGATGAGCACAGACGACCCTCAAATCATCAAAAAAAAGGACAATGACAGCACCGGACTGATACTTCCAGGTCAGGCACTCCCCGGCAAGCTGTTGATATTGCCCGTCTACGAGCGGCCGTTCTTTCCCGCTCAAATCCAGCCGCTGGTTGTTGATCGCGATCACTGGCAAAGCACGTTTGACCATTTGCGCGATACCAAACAACATATTGTTGGTCTGGTACATGTGGATGATGGCGCTGAGGAGATCCCGGGTACGCATGAGTTTTCTGCCACCGGCTGCGTCGTCAGAATGCACAACGTGGTTGAGCAGGAGTCCAATATTCAGTTCATTGCGCAGGGCCTGCAACGTTTCACCGTTACGAAGTGGCTGCGTAAGAACCCGCCGTTTGTCGGTTCGGTAGCCTATCCGGAAGAGCCGGATGAAAAGCGCGATGAAGTTAAGTCGTATGCCATGGCACTGATTCAGGCAATCAAGGAACTGATACCGCTGAACCCGCTGTACAACGAAGAGTTAAAGAACTTTCTCAATCACTTTAATTTAAACGAGCCTTCACCTCTGGCCGACTTTGCCGCAGCGATCACAACGGCGCCAGGCAACGAGTTACAGGAGGTGCTTGATACCATTCCTATTTTGCAGCGCATGGAGAAAGTGCTCCTGTTACTGCGCAAAGAAATTGAAATGGCGCGCCTGCAGGGCGAGATTCGAGAGGAAGTCGAAAGCAAGATTCAAAAGAATCAACGCGACTTTTTCTTGCGTGAACAACTGAAAGTAATCCAGCGTGAACTCGGCATTGCCAAAGATGACCGCACCGCCGACATCGAAGAGTTCAAAGAGCGTATGGAAAACCGCGAGCCACCGGAACCGGTGCAGAAACGCTTTGACGAAGAGTTGCGCAAGCTTTCGGTGCTGGAAACCGGCTCGCCAGAATACGGTGTAACCCGGAACTATCTCGACTGGGTCAGCGCCGTGCCATGGGGTGTGCGTTCTGAGGACAAGCTCGACCTGAAACAGGCGCGCGAGATTTTGAATCAGGACCACGCCGGTCTTGAGGATGTAAAAGATCGAATACTCGAATTCCTCGCACTGGGCGCCTATCGTGGCGAGATTTCCGGCTCTATTCTGCTGTTGGTGGGGCCTCCAGGTGTCGGCAAAACTTCTATTGGTCGCTCGATCGCCGAGTCACTCGGACGCAAGTTTTATCGCTTTAGTCTCGGTGGCATGAGAGACGAAGCCGAGATCAAGGGCCATCGTCGCACTTACATCGGCGCGATGCCGGGCAAGCTGGTGCAGGCGTTAAAAGAAGTTGAGGTGGAAAACCCGGTCATCATGCTCGACGAAGTCGACAAGATTGGCGCATCGTTTCAGGGTGACCCGGCGTCAGCATTGCTCGAGGTACTCGACCCCGAACAAAACAGCGAGTTCCTCGATCACTACCTCGACCTGCGCGTTGATTTGTCCCGCGTGTTGTTCGTGTGTACCGCGAATCAGATGGACACCATTCCACGCCCGTTGCTCGATCGCATGGACGATATTCGACTTGCCGGCTACCTGCCGGATGAAAAACTGGAGATCGCGTCCAAACATCTGTGGCCTCGCCTGCTAAAACGCAACAAGGTTAAAAAGAGCACGGTTAGTCTGTCCAACTCTGCGATCAAACTGTTGATTGAGGGTTACGCCCGCGAAGCAGGTGTGCGCAACCTGGAAAAACTACTGGCGAAGATTCTGCGCAAGTCAGTCGTAAAGGTATTGAGCGGTGAGAAAAAAGTAACCATCAACAATCAGACACTGACCGACTTCGTCGGCCCGCCTGTGTTCCGCAAGGAGCGGCAATTGAAAGGTGTAGGTGTCGTCACTGGCCTGGCCTGGACGGCTTTGGGTGGTGCCACGTTACCGATCGAATCATCGATCGTTAATGACGCTAAAAATGGTTTCAAGCTCACCGGCAACCTCGGCGACGTGATGAAAGAGTCAGCGCAGATCGCCTACAGCTATGTCACTTCATCGATGCAGGACTACAAGGTTAAAAATGATCTCAATGACAATGCCTTTGTACATCTGCATGTGCCTGAAGGTGCGACGCCTAAAGATGGCCCGAGTGCGGGTATTACCATGGCCACGTCGCTACTGTCACTGGCATTAAACAAGCCGGTAAATGCATCGATTGCTATGACGGGTGAACTAACACTGACGGGTCAGGTATTACCGGTTGGTGGCATCAAAGAGAAACTGATCGCAGCGAAACGCCTGGGCATAAAAACCATAATCCTGCCTGCCGACAACAAACGCGATCATGACGAACTGGCAGCAGCTATCACAAAAGGACTGCAGGTACACTTCGCTTCATCATTCGAAGATGTCAGCGCCATTGTATTCAAGGGTGCGGCAACAACGGCTTCCGCAAAGTAATTGCGGTACGGACTGACACTGAATTGTCAGTCCGGTGCGAATCGGGCTACGATTCCGGCTCCTCTGCCAGCAGCACTGATCGCTGCCACGGATAGGGGCTTAACAAGCCCTTGGCACGTGCAAGATAATGTTCGCGCTCCTGATCGTCGCCAATTTTTTCAAATGCAAACGCGATGATGTTATTGGAGATAGCCTGCTGCCATAAACCTAGCGTGGCAGCATCGCGGTTATATACGCGCAGCTGTCGATGCAGGTCAGCGGTTGTTGCCGAATTGAGCAGCGGGTTGCTGTTGGTGCCAATCATACATTCGACATGAGCAACGATTCTGGCAAGCGCGGCCGTTGCGTTGTCCTCACCCACACTGCGCTCTACCACAGACACAAAACGATTAGCACCAGCCGTGGAACGGACGACAAAACAGGCAGCGGCAACGAGTCCGTGAAAGTGCAGCGGGTCAACTTCAAGTAATCGCTGCAGGCTCTTTTCGATGTGCTCATCACTCAGGCCGGTAAACCCTTTGGCCAGAATTAATCCGCACATGGCTTCTGTGTGATCCGGCGATAACCTCAGTGCAAGTCGAAAGTGCCGAAACGCCACAGCCAGTGCAGCCGCACTGTCGGCATCAGGGATGGCGCCGGGCTGAAGACCCATGCGCTTGGCTTCGCAGAGTTGGTAGTGGCCATACAACACGTGTGCATCGGCGTTGTGTGGTAATGCGTTGGTAAAACCAACCAGTCGCTTACCGGTGTCGTCTTTGTCTGATGGCGCTACCAGCTGCCCGTAGTCAAAGCTTGCAAAGAACCCCTGTCGCTCACTGCTGCTTAACGATGCCAGTGTATCTGCCAGTTCATCCCAACGCTCGGCCTCAATCAGGTTAACGGCAAAGTCATTGGCACTGGACGGAACAGCGAAGTCGTGAGTGCGATACGAACAAAAAGGTTTGACTGCCGCGACAGTTGAGGTGTTCGCAGTCGAAGCGCTTGTGTGAACCGGCGTTTTATTACCGACCGTGCTGTCAGCTGCGCCCTGTGCCGGCCAAAGCTGCTTGACCACGTTAAACAGGCACATTGATAAGCTGGTGGCGAGCAGTGCATCAGCACCCGGCACCATTAGCCCGGTGCTGGAAATTACTAAAGTCAGCGCGGCAGTTCCGACGGTAAACCCTGCCCCCTGATAACCGTGACTCCTCAACGTAAAAAATACGAATAGCAAGCAAGGCAATAATACGAGATAGGACAAGGAAACCCCCGGCAAACGCTGCGTTAAGCGATGTTTTGCAACGACTGTTGGCGTGCAACACGCCGCGCCGTAGCCGGACAAATACTAAACGGATTCGCGTTTTTTTACTGTGACAACCTCGCTATTTGATGACGCACACGAGCCCTGTTTTAGTCACAAAACGTGACCTGCAACAGAACTCCCTTCTATTTAGCAGCCTGGGTTTACAGGTCAACCAGCGCTGAGAACCGGTGCGCCGGAGACCGGTTTATCGCCGTAGTTCAAACCATTGCGGTACAGATGATAAATGGCAAACTGCACCCCGAAGATCAACGAAGCAAACCACAGGTGCAGTGGCTGTGCAAATGCCGGTATATGAAAGCGGTCCATCGTAACGCCCAGCAGAATCGTGGCTACCAGTAGAAATAGCAGTCCGACTGCGAAGGTGCGGATGATATGTCCGGCCGGCAACGTGGTCCAGAGTTTCCAAACCAGCCACAGGTTCGTGAACAGAATGATTGATGAAAATGATCGATGCACATAGAAAATCAGATCCAGCCGCTCAACCCACAACTCACGCGACTCGTTAGACATTGCTTTGGCAATAATATCGACGGATTCCCTCACCTGCGTGCCCATTACCATTTGCAGCAGAATCATGCCCATTGCCGCCAGCAGCACTTTGTGAAAAATCGGTGGCAGTTTGTCGAGTCCGGCACCATCCGCGACCGTCCGCTGTGAGCGTACGATGGCGTAGATCAGCATTGCGACTATAACCTGCGCCATCAGCATGTGGACGGTAATCATCCCAGGCTCGAGATTGCTGGCAACTACCCTTGAACCGAGCCAGCCCTGAAAAGCGACTGCGAAAAAAGCACCCACGCAAACTGCGGTTACCACTGAATCTTTTTTCCAGTAGCGGCGGCTGGCAAGCATCGTCAAAAAAATGGCGATCCCGATCGACACTCCCAGTAGTCTGTTCAGGTATTCAATCCATGTTTTGCGAACGTTAAAGCGCGTATCTGCATAACCACGATCAGCGTATATTTGCTGGTAATCCGCAGGCAGCTGTTGCTCGCTGGTCGGGGGGATAAACCGCCCAAAGCACGTGGGCCAGTCAGGGCATCCCATACCGGCGCCGGTCGCGCGCACCGCTCCTCCCACCAGAATCAACAGATAGACGGCAAGAATCGTCGTCACGCCGAGGGAACGAAATTTACCGATAGACGTGTTATTCATGACTTGCAATAGTTCTCTTGGGAACAACGTTATTTGGATGAAGTGTGGCCAGCCAAAAAAATGACCCGTGGTCTGTTGCGGCACTGCTTGTTGACACCAATAATTGCTGACACATCGTGGCAACAATACAACACTATAACGAGCGAAAAATGGCCTATAGTTGTAATATAGCACCGGGACTCGCGACTGATTGCCACCCCTGCAATCGACCGCCACAACCAGCGCTCAGATTACGCTTGCTCAACTGACGGAGCTCGCTCATGGCAATAGACCACATATTCGCCACAGCTATGCAATGGCTTGCCCACTAACTGCACAATAAGAACAATATGAAATCGAGCAAAGTTCGATCAAAGCCTGCCCTGCACACCGAAGCGCTGATGCGTGTGCGAATGGCCATGCCATCGCTGGCACTGGCCGAGGCACAGCCGTTGCCCGACAAGCAGTCCGGCGCAAACGGAATTTTCATTGAACAGCTTCTGGATCTTGGTTTTATCTACTCTCATGAAATTCTGGTAGATAACCCGATCGGCAAGCAGGAAGGTCAGGTCGCCAGTGTGTTTGTGTACATGAACGTGGAACACAATGTCTACGCGCTGCTGACAGATTTGTTTCACTGTGATTCGTGGGTCTATTTTACCAACTACTACACGCAGGGCCAGCGCATTGTAACCACCAGCCAGCCCGGTGCATTACAACTTGAGCCACTGCAGAACAACACAGATCTGGATGATTTATTTATCCAGAATGCCGGCTCCAGCAGCCTGGACTCGCAATGGAAGCGACATCGCCGACTGGCCGCGACATGGCTGCCAAATGAGAATTCGCTGTTGCTTCAACCTGAACAGCATCTGTCGGTGGAACTGGGATTCTATCTTCGTTACGTGAAGCATCTGCTGGAAGGCAATATATTGCGCCAGTCAGACACGCAGACTTTCCGCTTTACCCGCAGCGGCGCACGCGCTTTTCACGCCGCAATCACTTCGCGTTCCGCACGCCGGCCGCAACCCAGAGTCGAAGAGTGGATCGGCCAGCGCGGTCGATTGCCGGTAAAGGCACTGATGCAGAATCGCAAGGTGATGGTTGGCCTCGGAGCCGCCGCATCGATCGCCGGCGCAGTTGCGTTGCTGCCTTATTTGCCATCCGGCATCACGACTAACCTGCCGTCGGCAGAAACACCGACAATTGCCACCGCAGAAAACGCGGATGCAGACAATGACGCGGGTAATCAGGAGGCACTGGACGACGCCTCCTTCGCCACGGTCGCGGCTGACAGCCTGATTACCCCGACTGACGACGCGCCACCGCGCGCCGAGGCACCTGCCACATCCGAGGAAAGCACATCGGCAAAGGCAGAAACGGTGGCCAGCGCGCAATCAGAACCCGCAGATAATGCTGAAACCGTGCAGTTTATAGCCGCCTCTACTGAAGATGAAATGTGGCGCATCGCGGTCGAGAATGCGGAGTTTTATCTCATGTCGAACGACGGCGACCCGGCGCCATGGATCCGCACCGCGCGAAAAATCGCCGCCGGGTTCCGCAGTGACGACGGGCGTCTTGCCAGAACCTACTTTCTGGCGGCGTTAATGGAATCGGACTATCGAATAGCTGAGCAGCAGTACAATCGTGCGCTGAGCATTCAAACCAAGACGCTCGGACTGTATCACCCCGAAACCGCCCAAACGCTGGAAGCACTGGCCTGGGTGGCAGAGCGCAATAAGGATTCACTCGAAGAAGCGATCACACACCAGCGACTGGCGCTCAATATCTATCGGGATGTATACGGGCCGGATGCGGAAGACACCAAAGCCGCCACGTGGAAACTGGAGTACTTCGAGGACAGACTGGCGGGCAAGCAGCCCAGACTGGATGAAAATCGGCGCCTGCTACCAGCGCTGGCGCGATTTGGAAATTGATTGAGTGGTCGCGGCGCTCCTGGCGCCGCGCATCTTTACCTGCTATGCACCGCTCTTTGCCATAAAGGATTCAAGCGCATCAATACTCAGCGGACCTGGATTGTTGCCAACCAACTCGCCTTGCGGATTAAACAGCAGGTACGTTGGCGTTCCGCGCAGGTCCTCTTCAGTCATCACCAGATAGTGTGACGCAATGATCGCAATCTCGCCGACATAGTTGGGGAACGAAGGCTGATATTGCTCAAGATACTGCTTCACCTCTTCCACTGCGCCCATGCCATCAAGCGCGATGCCGAGCACCTCTGCATCGGTATCTTTATGTAAATCGTGGAATCGGGACATCTCCGGTTTTTGTTGTTTACAGATGTGGCAGTCAGTCGCCCACAACATCACCAGCAACCACTTACCATTGCCCACGCGATCCTCAAGGTGCACAACGTTGCCGTCGAGCTCCTGAATCTCCAGCGCAGCGCGCGACACATTCGGGGCTAATGCCAGCGCTGCAGCCAGTGCCAGTGACAAAACCAGTCCGGGCCACAGCGTTCGAGCCTGCGACCTGCTCGCCAGAGCCTGGCCATTGTGATTTACCGCACAGGTTGGTCTTGTACGATTGCGACGGACTGGTAGAAAACTGCTCGACAACATAACGCTTTTTTACCTTTGGTATGAATTTTGAGTTTATCGCCGGGATGCCAGCGGACACGCCCGGTTACGCGGCTTCACCGGTTACCCAGTATTCACGACTTTGTTGTTGTTCATAAGTTCAATAACAAAGTGAAACAATTGCCACAGACTTTGTGTAGTAGCAACAAGAGGACCGCGTTGTTTAAGCGTTGAAACGAAGGAACCAACATTTTATGCATGCGACGCTTAAGCCGTGTTGGCGGAAGCAAGCAGCATAAGGCGCGATCTTTGCGCAATTTCGATGAGAATTAGAGGTACGTCGGCATTATAACTATAAAAACAAACTGCGTCGGTCTACACAAATTTCCAGTGATTTTTACGAAAACAGCACCCGGTGGCAGCCAGCTCACGAATCAAACCATTGCACACTGTTTTGATTGCCCGCCTGTTCAACAATAAACACTTACCGTGGAACGGACTGTTTATCCTGTGGATCGCGCTGGTGTTGGTTGCGTCAGGCCCTACTCTGTCCAGGCCAACCGCAACACCCGGATTGCAGATAGTGATCGATGGCGTCACCTCAGATCTGGAAAAGCAAATCAGAGCGTACATCGGAGAAGCATCGCCTGACGATCTGAAAGACCTGCCGATGTTCACGCGTGAACTCACTGAGAAGATAAGGATGAGCCTGCAGGCGGTCGGCTTCTATCATCCATCTATAGAAATGCAAACGATTGGCAGATACAACACTGCCGAGTTACGCATTCAGATAGAAACCGGACAACCGGTGCGCGTGAAAACGTTTGATGTCATCCTGAATGGTGCCGCATCGACTAACTCCGAGTTCCTGCAACAGGTTCGCGACTTTCCACTCAGGAAGGGAGATATATTTAACCATCAAAAGTACGAGCAGATAAAAAGCCTGTTAATAAGCAGTGCACGTAATTTGGGCTACTTTGATGCCGGCTTTAAGCGCGCACAGGTGCTGATCACCAAAAAGGAACGACAAGCTGATATCCATGTTCACTTTAACTCGGGTGAACGTTACAGCATTAGTCAGGTTAACTATCAGAGTGAACTGTTCCCGACGAATTTCCTGCAACGATGGCAATCATTTCAAGCTACGGTGCCTTATCGTGCCGCCTACGTCAGCGACCTGACCAGGAACCTACGCAACAGTGGGTATTTCAAACACGTACGCGTAACACCGCAACTCGATAAATCAATCGACCACAAGGTTCCACTACTGGTGGAACTAGAATCATCCAGTGAGAACATTATTAGCCTGGGTGCAGGCTACGCAACCGACAGCGGGGCACGAGTCAAAGGCAACTGGCTGCGACCGCACCACAATAGTCGGGGCCATGCACTTGAGGCCAGCGCCAGTATTTCACAGCTCAGACAGCAACTGTCCGCCGGTTATCGCATACCACACAAAAAGCGTCCGGAAACGGGCAACTATTCATTCGACCTTGGCGTGCAAAACCATCGCACTGACGATACGTTTTCGCAATTGCGAACCTTTGACTTAAGCGATCATCGCGAATTAAACAGCGGCTGGCATCGCGATATTTTTCTGCGTTGGGAAAACGAGCAGTTCCGGGTCGGGGACACGCAAAAGCGTATCAATCTGTTGTTGCCAGGTATCAGCTTTTCCCGAACCATATCGACAGGCGGACTATATCCAAAGCGAGGCAGCTACCTGTCATTCAAGTTGCTCGCCGGAGACCGAAAGCTGCTATCCGACATTGATTTGATTCGCGCTACCGCATCGGCAAAGCATCTGCGTTCGTGGAACAACAAGCACTTTCTTATTGGCAGAGCAGAACTGGGCGGCCTGTACAGCAATGACTTCAACAAGGTGCCAGCCTCGCATCGATTCTTCGCGGGCGGTGATGCCAGTGTGCGGGGATTCGCCTATCAGTCTATTTCACCGGTCAATGATAACAATGAAAGTGTGGGCGGACAGTTCCTGACGACCGCGTCACTGGAATACAACTACACGCTTAGAAAGCAATGGGCACTGGCCGCGTTCATCGATACGGGGCGCGCCTATAAGAATGCCTCCGACCCCTATCGGGTTGGTATTGGTTTCGGTTTGCGCTGGCTGTCACCGGTTGGTCCGTTGCGGGTCGATGTCGGCTACGGCATCAGCGAAGAAGAAAAACCCGTGCGACTGCACTTATCTATCGGACCACAGCTGTGAGGCCGGCGGCGCGCAAATTAACACTGCAGTGCATCGGCGTGACTCTCGCTGCGATAGCGCTGTTACTCGGCTGGATGTTATTCACAACATCTGGCAGCAGCACCTCTCTGAACGCCCTTAAGGATCGCTTCAGCACACTTGAATATACCTACAAATCAGGCACCCTCGCCCGCGGCCTGTACCTTGAGAAAGTTCGCTGGACACTCCGCAACAACACCGTTGTAAGCGCGCCTAATGTTACCTTTCGCTGGAACCCGGCGTGCTGGCACGCCCGGGAACTTTGTATATCGGAACTTATCGTTGACCAACTGGTGATAGATGTTGCCAGAGATGGCGAGCCACCCGAGGTCAAAACACTTGCCGCCATTGACCTGCCGGTCTCGATAATGACCGATTCGATGTCCATTGGTGAAATCATCGTTAATAACGTGGGTGATAGCCCGATGATTTTCAGCAATGTTGAATTTAGCGGTGCGCTGAAAGGTGCCGAGTTACTGGCTGAAAAGCTGCGGGTCGATTGGCTGTGGCTACAGGCTGATTTAAGCGGCAAGCTAACACTGAACAAAAACTATCCGATAGCCGCCAATGGCACACTGGTCAGCACTGACCCGGGTCTGGCCCTGCCGGTAAAAAGCCAGTGGGATATCGGCGGTGACCTGCTCAGTCTGGTGCTTGATGCAGACATCACTGCCCCGTACCAGGGCAAACTGTCCGGAACCTATTCGCTGCTGCGCAACGGCCTGCCGGCAGACGTTACCATCAACTGGGACACAGCGCCCTGGCCACGACACGACAGCGAACCCGGTGTTTTCGTTGACAATGGCGAACTCGTTATTAGCGGCACCGGTCCGGACTATAAAACCCATGCTACCGCGGTTGTTCACGGCACCCGCATACCATCGGCAGATGTGGTACTGCAGGGCAAAATCAATTCACGTAAGGCCACCTTTTTCCCTATGACGTTTAACACGCTCGGCGGACAGTTAAAGGCGGAAGGCGTGTTTAAATGGCGCAATGGTCTGTCGTGGAATGCTAACCTTGACGCGACCGAGCTATGGCCCGATCTATACTGGCCTCGCATCAAAGGGCTGCTCAACGGTACTACGCACTTTACCGGTCGCTCACACAACGGCCAGACCAGACTGGGCTTTGCGGACATAGCCGCTAACGGCACCATGCACGGGCACCAGTTCCGATTGACAGGGGATGTCATTAAGGATCCGTTTAACAACTGGCATCTGTCTGCAGTTGAGGCAGTCAACAATGACAACCAGATTTATGCTAACGGCACAATCGGACCAGACAGCAACCTGAAGCTGCTTTTTAACTCGCGCTCGATACAGCAGTTTGTTGAACACCTGCACGGTGGCCTGCACGGCGATGTCACCATCACCGGTGACCTGCTTCAACCCGATATCAGTGGCGCTGTCAGCTCTGCAAGCCTGCGGGCTGGTGAGCTGCAACTGACCAATGTCAAGAGCGAGGGAGTTATACGCAAGGCTGGTCATCAACACAGCGAAGTCACCACAGTCGCTGAGACAGTCCGCGCTAAACAACAGCAGTATTCCGACGCGCGCTTAAACTTCAACGGCAGCCTGTTCGATCACATGGTTAAAATTGCATTTGATCACGAGTTCGGCACGGCGGAGCAACTGCATGTCGAAGGCAGTCTGCGAGATAAGGTCGACTGGCGGGGAACAATAAGCGCCGCGCACGGCAGGCTCTACGGTCACCCGATAAAACTGCAGCAGCCTTTCAATGCACGCTGGCTTCACGATCAGCGATCGCTGGTGCTCGAACCGCATTGCTGGAGGCTTGATCTTGCTAACGGTTGTGTTACCAATACTGCAACGGTGGGTGCCAACGGCCGCATTAAGTTTGCGATAAACGCACTGGAACTGCACGACCTGAATGCACTGCCATCCGGTCCGCTTGCAATGGCCGGAACGCTTTACTCTAACGGTGAACTCACCTGGGGCTACGGTAAGTCCCCGGGAGTGACCATAGACGGTGACATTAACCAGGCTACCGTTTCTGTTTTCGACAGCGATGGACGTGAGAAAGTTAAACTGCCACTCGACAGCGTAAATATGAATGTGACCACCACAGGCAATCAGGTGGCATCGGATATCCGGATCAAAACAAACGGCCTGGGCGCGGTAAACATTCGCTTTGACGTTGACACATCGGAAAATAACTATCCGCTAAACGGTTCTGTGGCGCTGGCCAGCAGCAATGTTAACTGGCTGCGCGCTTACCTGCCTGACGCCACCACCCTTGATGGCAAGCTTTCCGCCGATGGCATAATCGCCGGCACACTCGCTGATCCACTGATCGACGGCGTAATTAATTTCGAGGGTGGCACGGTATCGTCCGCAGCGCTGCCAATTGACCTTGAGAACATTGCTCTCGATATTCAGTTCAACAACAACGAGTCTCACATCAAAGGTACCGCCGTATCCGGCGACACGCCAATTCGAATCAAGGGCACTCGCCTGCACGGTGATGAAAACTGGTCATCGACCATTAATGTGGCGGCCGACAACCTGCACGTTGATACCGACTTTGTGCGTGGCGGGTTAGTTTCTCCCAACCTGGATATTCATATCACACCGCTCGGTGTACGCGTCAATGGCAAGGTGGATGTACATCGGGCCAATGTTGTTGTTAATGACCTGGCACCCGGTGGTATTGCTACATCGAGTGATGTAGTGATCGTCGACGCCAGTGACAGGGATAAACAGCGTGCGCCGGTTAGCAAACAGTATTTCGCCACTGAACTGGATGTATCGCTTGGCAAACGCGTGCGTTTTACTGGTTATGGATTAAAAGCTGACCTCAGCGGTGACTTCAAACTGGCACTGGATACGAAGCGCCCGCCTGAGCTGATCGGTGAGATAATGGTCGACAATGGCACCTATCGCTCGTATGGTCAAAACCTGCTAATTCGCGACGGTCGCATCACCTTTGTCGGACCGCTGGAGCAAACCGCGGTTACTGTGGAAGCAGTGCGTGAGGTCGATAACATTCTGGCCGGGCTGCGTGTTGATGGCTCTTTGCAAAACCCAACCACCACACTGTTCTCGGAGCCATCGCTTCCCAAAGAGGAAATACTCTCGTATGTAGTACTGGGGCGCAGTCTTGAGTTTGGCTCGACCGATGATTCGCAGATGCTGACCAATGCAGCATTGTTTATGGGTATCTCCAATGGTCGCAGTTTCTCGCAAAACATTGCCGAGAATCTGGGCATCGAAGATTTCTACCTGACCGCCACCGGGACCGGTGACGAAACTCAGGTAATGCTCAGCGGCAGACTAAACAATCGACTGCTGATTCGCTACGGCGTTGGTGTGTTCAACGCGGTCAACACGCTCTTTCTGCGCTACGATCTGGCAGAGCAACTCTATATAGAAACGACGCAAGGTCTGGAAAAGGCCATCGATATTTTTTACTCGTTTGAGTTTTAGTGGGGGCCCACTAAATCACCTCAGACGCTTTTAGCTGCTCTATTTGATCGGCATCCATCCCCAGTACGTCACGCAGAATTTCCTCGTTATGCTCGCCCAGCGACGGACCACCGGTATCAGTGCGGCCGGGTGTATCGGTCAGCTTCGGATGAATGGCCGGAACGCTCAACTTGCCTTCCACATGATCTATTTCCTCAAATAGCCCACGTGCCTGATAGTGCGGATCTTCAAACATATCTACCACGCTGTAGATCGGACCGCTGGGTACGTTGGCTTGTTCAAGCGCGCCAAGAACCTCTTCAGCCGTCAGACTGGATGTCCATTCTGATATGGCCACGTCGATTTCTGCTTCGTGCTCCACCCTGCCCGCGTTGTGTGCGAGCCTGCTGTCGTTGGCAAGATCATCACGACCGGCGCAACTCATCAGGCGCTTGAAAATGGAGTCGCCATTGCCACCGATAACCACATACTTTTCATCGCTGCATAGATAAGTGTTGGTGGGTACGATGCCGGTAATGGTCGATCCTGAAGGTTCGCGAACAAGACCGTTGCCGGAATACTCGGGCACCACCCCTTCCATCATGTTAAACACTGATTCGAAAATAGATACATCGACAACCTGCCCGCTACCGGAGTTTTGTCGGCTCAGCAACGCCAGTAAGATACCGATGACTGCGTGGGTAGCGGCGAGTGTGTCACCCAGGCTCAGGTTTGGTCGCACGGGTGGGCGATCGGCAAAGCCGTTGACATAGCGAAAACCGCCATAGGCTTCGCACGCAGATGCGTAACCGGGTCGCGATGACATAGGACCGGTTTGTCCGTAGCCACTGACACGCGTAAACACCAGTGACGGATTCGACTGTTTAAACTCTTCGGGACCAAGCCCCCATTTTTCAAGCGTGCCCGGGCGGAAGTTCTCCAGCACCACATCGACCTTATTGATCAGATCGTGGATCAGCTTGCGACCCCCTTCCGATTTCAAATCAACCGTGATTGATTTCTTGTCGCGGGACACACTGTGCCACCAATAAGATGTGCCGGTGCTGTCGAGCTCGCGCCAGCTGCGAATCGGATCACCGGTGTTGCGGGGCTCAACCTTAATAACCTCGGCACCGAAATAGGACAGAATTGACCCGGCATGCGGCCCGGCAATCAGCTGTCCGAGTTCAAGTACTTTAATACCGTCGAGCGGTCGTTGGTTTTTCATTGCGAGTCCCACGCTTTGAAGGTAGTGTTTTATGAGTACAGCTGATCGGGATAGCGAAACCATGGCAAACTCAACACTCTACTCAACGGATCTCGATCAAACGCCAGCCAACTATACCCCGCTTTCCCCACTTAGCTTTATCGATCGTGCAGCAGATGTCTACCCGGAACTGCCTGCAATCATCCACGGCGCTGTGCAACGGGACTGGCGAGAGACTCGGCAACGCTGTGTCAGCCTGGCATCAGCCCTGGCGGCGGTTGGTGTGCAGCGCGGCGATACCGTGGCAGTGCTTGCGCCCAATATACCCGCACTGTTCGAGGCGCATTTCGGCGTACCGATGTGCGGCGCTGTGCTCAATGCCATCAATACCCGCCTCGACGCGCCGACCATCGGGTTTATTTTGCAACACGGCGAAGCGAAGGTGCTGCTCACAGACACGGAATACTTCCAGGTGGTGAGCGATGCACTGGCGACGCTCGACAACCCGCCAATTGTTGTGGACATCGAAGATACCACCAACGGTGAACGACTCGGCACCATTGAGTATGAAGAGTTTCTTGGCACCGGCACGGTGGACTACCGCCCTGAGCTACCGCACGATGAATGGGACGCCATTAGCCTGAACTACACGTCCGGCACCACCGGCAACCCCAAAGGTGTGGTGTATCACCACCGCGGTGCCTACCTCAACGCCATGAGCAATATCACCGGCTGGCAAATGACCGGACACCCGCGCTACCTGTGGACACTGCCTATGTTTCATTGCAATGGCTGGTGCTTTCCGTGGACGCTGGCGGCGCTGGCGGGTACCAGCATATGCTCACGTACGGTTTCCGGGCCGGTGATTCACCGCGCTATAAAAGAACATCAAATCACACATATGTGTGGCGCACCTATTGTGCTCGGTATGATCATCAACACCCCGCAAAGCGAACAAAGCGAGTTTGACTATCCCATTCAAGTGATGACTGCCGCCGCACCACCGCCCGCCTCTATTTTGCAGACGATGGAATCAATGGGCTTCCACATGACGCATGTCTACGGGTTGACGGAGACCTACGGCCCGGCAGTGATGTGCGCATGGAAGGACGCCTGGGATGACAAAGACGATGCAGAGAGGGCCAGACTCAAAGCACGCCAGGGCGTGCGCTATCAGGTGCTTGAGGGACTGGAAGTGATGGACCCGGACACCATGACTCCGGTACCACGCGATGGCACCACAACCGGTGAGATTATGTTTCGCGGCAATATTGTGATGCGCGGTTACTTAAAGAACCCGCAGGAGACCCAAAAGGCGTTTGCCAATGGCTGGTTTCACTCCGGTGATCTTGCCGTGATGGATGAAGACGGCTATCTGCGCATTACGGATCGCTCCAAAGACGTGATCATCTCAGGTGGTGAAAATATCTCGTCAATCGAAATTGAAGATGTGCTGTACCGGCACGACGCCGTGCTGGAAGCTGCCGTCGTTGCCATGGCAGACGACAAATGGGGCGAAACCCCCTGTGCCTTTGTCACATTAAAGACCGACGCAACAGTCGATGAGCAAACTCTGATTCAATGGTGTCGCGACAATATGGCTCACTTTAAGTGTCCGTCACGGGTGGTGTTCGCCGATCTGCCCAAAACTTCCACCGGCAAAATTCAAAAATTTGTGCTGCGCGACCGCGCAAACGCACTGGCCAGCTAACCCGCAAAACGCCCCATAGGTACGCTGTCAGCCACTTGTCATTCGGACTTAATTCACCGTTTGTGCAGAACTTCGTCACACTTTGCCATCTCGGCAGAGCAAGCCGCGCTGCCAGTGTTTTCCTGCTGATTCGAAAAAAAGCTACCGGAAATCGCGCTCTGCGTCGTCGCGTGGCATTGAATCAAACGTGAAAACTGTTACTATTTCGCCACCTCGTAGTGACAATACGGATACAAATACGAGCCCGCATGTCATTTTTATGACGCTTTGCGAAGATTACACGTCGGTCGTTCGGTTACATTATCCGCAGTGCCGTGTGACTGACAGTACCTTCAACGCACATTTATGCTTTATGGTCTGCCCTGCTTTACGGATTGAGAGGGCGCGATCGCTGAATTCGGAACACATCAATGAATGCAACTCACAATCGCGAAAGGGGGACTGTGAAAACAAACAGCGCGTCCGGGGACCGCTTGTCTGTCGATCGCAAAACGCTCTTTATCGATTTGAGTGGCGGACAAGGCTCTATAGCCGAGGCAATATCAGCAGCACAGTGGAAAGTCGTCGCTACGACTACCGTTGAGCAGGCAGATTCTGCGTTGTATGAGAACGCCTGTGAAGTTGGCGTATTCACCCTGCAGCAAACCGATCTCGAACCTGCTAATACACTGACCAGTAGTGGCGGTGCAGGTTCAACTGGCTATTCCCGTATCGAAGAACTCGAAAACCTGCTCAACCGTCACCCGCTGTATTGGGTTGCTGTGGTTGAGCCGGAAGTTATTGAAGACGAGCGCGTTGCCAACCTCATCTCGGACCATTGCCACGACTACCACTCGCTGCCCTGTGATACACGGCAGTTGATCGGCACACTCGGTCATGCGTACGGTATGTCTGCACTGCGACCAAAGCCGGCGGTACCTTCAGTTGGATCTGTAGCTGGCAATTTTATGGTCGGCAACAGCGACGTCATGAAGAACCTGTTTGCGACTGTCTCAAAGTCAGCGCGCGCTGATGCACCGGTAATGATCACCGGACAAACAGGTACCGGTAAGGAACTGGTAGGCCGTGCACTGCACGATCAGTCGCCTCGTCGCGAGCAGCCATTCGTGACACTTAGTTGTGCCACAGTGCCTGCAACATTAATTGGCGCTGAACTGTTTGGCTCGGCAGAGACAGGCCCCGGTCGTATTGAACAGGCCGATGGTGGGTCACTGTTTTTGGATTCGATCACTGACCTGCCCGCCGAACAACAAATGTTACTGTTACGTTTTATGCAGTCAGGCACGGTAGAACGCAGTGGCAATGCACCAGTGCCGGTCGATGTCAGAATTATCACCGCCTGTTCAAACAGCATTGATGAAGCCGTAAAGTCAGGTGCGTTTCGCGAAGACCTGTACTACCGTCTGAATATTTTGCACATCGAGATACCACCCCTGCGTGAGCGCATTGGTGATGTTGACTCACTGGCTCAGTACTTTTTTGAAAAGCATGTCGAAGAGTCACCTGGTCGCATCAAAGGTTTCTCGCAGCAGGCTAAAATCGCCATGCATCAGCACGACTGGCCGGGCAACGTACGTGAATTACTGAATCGGGTACGTCAGGCCATCGTAATGTGCGAGAGTAGTCTCATTCAGCCGGTTGACCTGGGGCTTGGTTCCGGTACCGCTACCGAACAGGATTCGGACGAGCCGACTAACCTCGATGAAGTACGTGCTAAAGCGGAAGGTGAATTTATTCGCAATGCGCTGGAACGCAACTACAACAATGTGACCGAAACAGCGTCTCAACTCGGTGTATCGCGAGTGACCCTGTATCGATTGATGAAGAAGTACGGCGTAAACATTGCCGGCAGTGGCCGGCGCAGTGTGTCGCGCTAGCCGCGACACAACACGGAAGTAGTTTCTAGCTACCCGGCAGGCGCGCATTGTTGGCGCGCTGCAGCAAACGGTCGATCAGCCGATCGGCCACCATTTCAGCATTAAAGCCCATCCGTTCGGCGACTGACTTTTTGGCCTCGTATTTTACGCTGTAGACATCTGCCTGCTCGCAGCAACTCAGTATGTACTCATCGCTGGTGGTCACCTCATCGATCAGCTTCACTGCGAGTGCACCTTCACCGCTCCACACCTCACCGGTTGCTACCTCTGCAATATTAGTTTGTGGCCGAAACTGACTGATAAAGTTTTTAAACTGTGTGTGGATAATCTCCAGATCAGAGATAAACTTCTCCCGGCCTTTTTCAGTGTTTTCGCCCATGACTGTCAGCGTACGTTTGTACTCTCCAGCGGTCAGCAGCTCCACATCGATATCGTACTTTTTTAGCAGTCGATGAATGTTCGGTATCTGCGCCATTACGCCAATAGAACCGATAATGGCAAACGGTGCGGCCATAATATGGTTGGCCACACAGGCCATCAGGTAACCCCCACTGGCGGCAACTTTATCTACGCACACCGTCAGTCGAATATTCTTATCTCTGACACGCTTTAGCTGCGCTGCGGCGAGACCGTAGCCATGAACTGTACCGCCGCCGCTGTCGACCTTGACCATCACTTCGTCATAAACATCGGCCAGTGATAATACGGCGGTTATTTCACGCCGCAGGCTGCTGACCTGAGACGCGCGGATATCGCCTTTGAAGCCGATGATAAAAACGCGTTTCTTTTTTTTCTCATCGACAATAGTCTCGCCATCGCCGCGCTTTTTGGCCGCACGTTTTGCGCTCAGCTTTCGCGCCTTGGCATCGGCCTTCTCCTGCTTTTTGCGTCTTTTCAGTGTCTCTTTAAAGTCAGCAGGGTCCAGCACCAATGAGTGCAGCATCTCGCGGCCTTCATTGAGCTGCTCATTAATCTTAACGACACTGATGCTGCCACTGCCACGCCTGCCACGGCCACCCACTGAGGCGATAAGCACCACCACCGCAACAATAAACACAAATACCGTTAGTATTTTCGCCAGAAACAGACCGTAGTTTGTAAAAAACTCACCCACTCGCTAAGAACTCCAATGTTATTAGTGAACTACCCATAGTCGGCCGAATCAGCCATCTGCATGTTGTATAAACCAACATTGATGGATGCGCGGGTTGCGAGAGAAATCTCTCTGCAAGCTCCACCGGCTGCGGTTTTCAACCCGAAATTTAGCGCTGACATCCTGAGCCAGCCGAAATCGTCTGAAGTTGTTGGAAAATACCAGCGTACCGCCTGGCTTTAGTATAGCCATACATCGATCAATCATCGACTCGTGGTCGCGCTGTACATCCCAGTCGGTCTCCATCGATGTAGAGTTTGAGAATGTTGGCGGATCCAGAAAAATCAAATCGAAGCCGCCATTATTCGGCTCTTTACTAGTGTGACTGTCAACATATTCCTGCAACCATTTCCCGCAGTCAGCATGCACCAGCTCATGCTGCTGGCGGTCGATACCATTGCGTTCGAAGTTTGCAGCAGCCCATTCCAGATACTTGTGCGAAAGGTCCACACTAACCGAGCTGGAAGCACCGCCGACCGCCGCGTGCAGGGTGGCGACCGCCGTGTAGCAGTACAGATTCAGAAAGCGCTTGCCGGCACTGACCTTACCGATCCATTGCCGAACCTTGCGATGATCGAGAAAAAGACCAACATCGAGATAGTCGTGCAGGTTGATCAGCACCCGACACTCGTTTTCCGATACCTCATGGGTCTGACCAGTTTTTTCAAGACGCTGGTACTGAGCTTCGGCTCGCTGCCGCTCACGGCGCTTAACGGCCAGATTGTCAGGCTGACAGTGTAGTACTTCCGCCACCACGGCGACCGCACCGTCCAGGCGCTGCTGCGCACGCACCGGATCAATGGTCGCCGGCGCCCGATACTCCTGCACACACACGTAAGGCCCTGTGTCGACGCCATACACATCTACCGCAATAGCAAAGTCAGGCAGATCGGCATCGTAGACACGATAATTGGTAATACCCGCAGAGCGCGCCCAGCCTTTTAGCTGCTTCAGGTTCTTGCGCAGCCTGTCCGAAAACTGGTCCAGTCCGGGCACGTTTGCAGAAGCTGGCGCATTCGCAGCGGAAGTCACTGACGACGCGTCCGGCGCCCTGCCCGCGGGTTTGCGATTTTCCGGCTTTGGCTGTTCTTTCTGTGTGCTCTGTGGCGCATGTGCGCTCAGCGGCGGAATGGAAGCCACCAGCAATTTGCAGTCGATACCGCCGTTGGCACATTCCAGCAATACGCGCCGCGACAGGCCAGTGCGATGAAAAAGTTCCGGCTTGCCGGTAAACAGCGCCAGTTGCCAGTTAGCTGCACGGCGCTTTGCCGCTCTGCCAAACTGCGAGTAAAAGCCGGCGATAGTGTCACTGTCTTCGAGCCGTTCGCCATAGGGAGGATTCGTAATCAGCAAACCGGGGCCACTGCCCAGCGCTTCTGATGACTCAAAAAAATCTTCACAACGCACGTTGACAACGTCCGCCAGACCCGCTGCCTCAATATTAGTTTGTGCCGTTGAGACTGCTCTGGCATCAACATCAGCGCCA
>CAYMFQ010000007.1:13910-42316 GCA_964389335.1 uncultured Granulosicoccaceae bacterium | reverse complement strand
CGGCGCCTGCCCGGACTGCTGCCGATAGTTGCGACGATGCAGACTGGAACCAGCCATATCGAGGCTGACACGCGCTCGATTTTTATACAGATAGACATTGATGCGCACGTCCGGCGTGTCGCGATCGACGCTCGGCCTTTGACCTGTTTCGTCGCGAAACCAGTCTACTACCGCGTCTTTCGTCAACTGAGCACCATAGCGACTGTGGGTGATTACCGAATCGGCACAGAAAAAGTCCACCGCCAGTGTGCCGGAGGCAGTCAGGTGTTTTGACCAGTCGACGGTTTTTAACTGCTGATAATAGTGTTTTTCGTCATCTATTTTGAACGCTGTCAGCGGATACAGCACACGGTTCGCAACCCGCGACCACAGGCACACACGATAGATTTGCGCCAGATCGAGTGCACAATCAACGCCGGCCCGACGTAGCTTCAGGCGTTTGACGCCCAGTGCGAGCAGTTCGCTTTCGAGTATTTTTTCAAGGCCAGCGGCGCAGGCGACGAAGCAGGTTGTGGGCACGAGGTGAGTTTACTGGTGGCTGGCAACGGAAGTGCGACACCCTAACTCGCTGCCACTGGAAGGTAAAGGCGAAGTGCAACTCGCAGGTGTGCTATTAATTGGTGAGTATGTCGTCGCCAGTGCCCTCGTCAGGCAGTCGGCTGTAGTTGCGTGTCAGGTCGGCCAGTTCTGCGGCAACGTGCTCTCCCAGCTGCGGCCAGTCAAAACGCCAGCTCCAGTTACCAGCTACCGTGCCCGGTGTATTCATGCGCGCATCTGCCCCCAGCGCCAGTACGTCCTGCATTGGCAGAATTGCCAACTGCGCCACCGACATCATGGCGCAACGCAGCACTGCCCAGGGTATTTCATCGTCGCCACAATTCAGATAGCGACGTACCTGATGACGTTCATCTTCTGTCAGTGACTGATACCAGCCAACAGTGGTGTCGTTATCGTGGGTGCCGGTGTAGGCCACCATATCTTTGGCGTGGTTGTGCGGCAGATGGTGATTGTGCTGGTCGCCATCGAAGGCGAACTGCAGTACTTTCATACCGGGCAGGTCAAAATCTTCACGCAGTTTATCGACGGCTGCTGTGATAATACCGAGGTCCTCCGCCACCAGCGGCAACTCACCGAACTCACGTCTGATGGCCTGCAACAGCGCCGCCCCGGGTGCTTCAACCCACTTGCCCTTGATTGCCGTTGGCGATGATGCGGGGATCTCCCAGTATGACTCGAGGCCGCGAAAGTGATCGATTCGCACCAGGTCGTACAACCTGAAATGCGTGCGCAGCCGATCCAGCCACCAGCCAAAGCCATCGGCTTGTAGTCGATCCCAGTTAAAAAGTGGATTGCCCCAGCGCTGCCCTTCGTCGGTGAATGCATCCGGTGGCACCCCGGCGACCGACTGGCTGTTGCCGTCTGCATCAACGGTAAACCATTCGCGGTTAGCCCATACATCTGCACTGTCGCCGGCAACGCAAATTGGCAGATCGCCAAACAGATTCACACCGTGCTGATTTGCATAGCGGCGTAATTCAAGCCACTGGGTATAAAACAGGTATTGCTCAAACTTACAGCGGCGCAGCGATGCCTCATGCGGTGCAAGCGCTGCGTCTACCGCGCTTGCTTCACAGCGCCGCAGATTGCGGGGCCAGTCCATCCAGGCAGCGCCGCGCTCAAGGTTCTTGAGCACACTGTAGCGAGCGTAGTCGTCAAGCCAGTAGCATTGCTGTTGCTGGAACTGGTCAAAATCGGCGCGTGTAGCGCCGTCAAGTGACGCCAGTGCTGCATCGCAGCCGCGTGCAAGCGTATCGCGTCGCCACTGCGGATCAGGCTCTGCGTGTTGCCAGACGTCACCGTTCAGCCAGCCTCGCTCAACCATCCAGTCAAGGCTGATCAACAGCGGGTTGCCGGCATGAGTGGACATACACTGGTACGGGCTGAGATCGCCATGTGTGGGCCCGAGCGGCAGCACCTGCCAGACGGTCTGTCCCGCCGCCGCCAGAAACTCGACAAAGCGATAGGCGTTGTGGGAGAAGTCGCCCATGATCCACGGCCCGGGCAAAGATGTCGGGTGCAGCAGAATACCGGCACGACGCTGCGACAGTGGATTCGTTAGCTCGGGTATTGCCGCAGGGGCTGCATTAAAACCAATGGCGCCGGCAGATCTTTTTTCCGCACTGACTGCGGCAGAGCGACCCGACACCGCTATTCGACACTGTGCAGTTTTTGCCCAAGCATGTCCGGTGTCACCAGAACCACACCACCCGGGCTGACGTGGTACTGCTTCCGATCAGCTTCCAGGTCGACACCAATCTGCGTGCCATCGGGTATCAGACATCCCTTGTCGACAACAGCATTGCGGATCAGGCAATTACTGCCAATCTGCACTTCCGGCATCACCACAGAGCGCTCTACCCGCGAGTGATTTTGCACTGCAACATTCGAGAACAACAATGACTCCACCACTTCCGCACCGGAAATAATGCAGCCGCCCGAGATTAGCGAGTCAAACGCCGCGCCTTTTTTCTCATCGGTATTAAAAACAAACTTGGCAGGCGGTACCTGTTCCTGATGAGTCCAGATTGGCCAGTCTTTGTCGTACAGGTTCAGTTCCGGCAGCACCCGCGTCAGTTCCAGGTTGGCCTGCCAGAATGAGTCGACTGTACCAACGTCGCGCCAGTAGCTTTGCCCGCCGCTTTGCTTATCCAGAAAGGAATAGGCGAACACGCGGTCATTGTGGATAACCTCCGGGATGATATCTTTGCCGAAATCATGCGAAGAGTTCGGGTTTTTGTTGTCTTTGATCAATTCGCGGTAGAGAAATTCGACATCAAAGATATAGATACCCATCGACGCCAGTGACACGCCAGGTCGCCCCGGTATTTCATCCGGCTGTGCGGGCTTTTCGTTGAACTCGTTAACGCGTCCGTCATCCGCCATGCTGAGCACACCAAAAGCCGATGCCGCCTCTGTCGGCACTTCAATACAACCAATGGTCAGATCAGATTGCTGCGCGACGTGATACGCCAGCATTGGACCGTAATCCATTTTGTAGACATGATCCCCGGCCAGCACAATGACGTGACTCGGATCGAAACTTCGGATGATATCGATATTCTGATAGATCGCATCTGCGGTACCCTTGTACCAGGAATTCTCGTCGATTCGCTGTTGCGCCGGGAGCAACTCGACAAACGGGCCAAAATCGCCACCGATCATGCCCCACCCGCGCTGTATATGGCGGATCAGGGAATGGGCCTTGTATTGAGTCAGGACCCCCACTCGGCGGATGCCCGAATTCAGACAATTGGACAGTGTGAAGTCGATGATGCGGAACTTGCCACCGAAAGGAACAGCGGGCTTGGCACGCCAGTCGGTCAGATTTTGCAGCCGCGAACCCCTGCCACCAGCCAGAACAAGGGCGAGGGTGTCGCGCGTTAGGCGACTGACAAATCGTCCGGCGGGTGTTGGATTTTGGCTATACACGTCTAAGGTCTGTTATGGTCATCGTAAGGTGATATCAGCGAAGATCGCCCCAGGAGTCTGCGCGGCACAACCGGTCACACTCTCGCTACGCGAACTCCTAACAGCGGCGACAAGCTCAGATCGAACTCCAGGCCAGAGGCAATCGCAATAAAGATTCCAATTGATACGTACCAGTCCAATATAGCGCTTAACCAGATCGTTGTCTTGATCCACATGCAGGCTGAAGCGAATGGCAAATAATAATAGTTCCCGACAATCACTGGATTCGGGTGTACAGAAAATCATTGATGCCTGTCACCACGATCCGTTTTCAGTGCTGGGTCCTCATAGCAGTGCAAACCAAACTCTGCTGCGCGTATTTAACCCGATAGCGGAACAAATCAGCATTGAACAAACAGGAGAGTTGTTAACACGTGTAACAGGTAGCGATCTGTTTGAACTAACCACCGCCAGCCTGCCGGACGACTATCGCCTGCTGACGATCGATAAGTTTGGCAATCGTCAAATAGCAGACGATCCCTACCGCTTTGCGCCCACCATTTCCGATTACGATCTTTACCTGTTCGGCGAAGGTAATCATCTTGAGCTCTATCAGGTACTCGGTGCCCATGTGTGCCAACAGAATGGCGTACTGGGCACAAGATTCGCCACCTGGGCACCGGCGGCAGCAAGAGTCAGTGTGGTCGGAGACTTTAATCAATGGGACGGTCGAGTCCATCCCATGCGCAACCGCGGCGACAGCGGCGTGTGGGAATTATTCATTCCTTCTATTGCCAATGGTATGGCGTACAAGTTTGAAATTCGCAACGCCGACACTGGCGAGATACAAACCAAACAAGACCCCTACGCAAACGCCTTTGAAATGCGTCCGGCTACCGCATCGCTGGTGAGCGAATCGTACTTTAACTGGCAGGACCAGCAATGGATGAGTTCACGCAGTGCCAGCACCACCCACTGGAAGCATGCACCCTCATCCATCTACGAAGTCCACCCGGGTTCATGGCAACGTGCAGACGATGGCAGCTTCTTAAATTATCGGGAGATTGCGCATCGATTGGTGGAGTATGTGAATTACATGGGTTTTACCCATATTGAGCTACTACCAATAACCGAGCACCCGCTGGACGACTCCTGGGGCTATCAGGTCACTGGTTACTTTGCCGCCAGTAGTCGCTTCGGCAGCCCTGATGATTTGCGTTATCTGATTGACCTTTGCCATCGCTCAAACATTGGCGTCATCCTCGACTGGGTACCGGCACACTTTCCGAAAGACGCCTATAGCCTTGCGCGCTTTGATGGTTCTTATTTATACGAGCACGAGGATCCGCGACGCGGGGAACATCGCGACTGGGGTACGCTGATCTTCAACTATGGCCGCAATGAAGTGTGCAACATGTTGCTTGCATCGGCACTTTACTGGCTGCGCGAATTTCATATCGACGGCCTGCGCGTCGATGCCGTCGCCTCTATGCTGTATCACGACTACTCCAGAGAACAGGGTGACTGGATACCCAATCAATTTGGCGGCAGAGAAAACATCGAAGCCGTTGAGTTTCTGCGCAAGCTCAACAGCGCCACCCAAACCGAGATGCCCGGTACCGTAATCATTGCCGAGGAAAGCACCTCATGGCCGGGGGTGACCGCGCCGCCCGACGGTGGTGGCCTGGGGTTTACCATGAAATGGAATATGGGCTGGATGCACGACACACTGCGTTACCTGTCCAAAGACCCGATACACCGCAGGCATCACCACAATGATCTCACCTTTGGCGCTCTGTACGTCAACAGTGAGAACTTTGTACTGCCCTTCAGCCATGACGAAGTTGTCCATGGCAAAGGATCTATGTTGCAAAAAATGCCAGGCGATGACTGGCAGCAGTTTGCCAACCTGCGCCTGTTATATAGCTATCAGTTTACTTATCCCGGTAAGAAACTGCTGTTTCAGGGATGCGAGTTTGCACAACGATCAGAATGGAATTTTCGCACACCGCTGGACTGGCATCTGGCTGAGGTTCCGGCACACCGCGGTATCATGCAACTGGTGCGCGACCTTAATGCACTGTATCGCACACACCCCGAGCTGCACACACTCGATTTTGACAGCGCCGGGTTTCAATGGGTATGGGCCGACGACGCCGAAAATTCAGTCCTGAGCTACCGACGCTACAGCGCCGATAGCTCGTTAATGGTGGTACTAAACTTTACCCCGGTACCCCGGGAAGGCTACGCCATCGGGATCGATGCTGCAGAAAGCTATGTTGAAATATTCAACTCCGACAGCGCTGAGTACGGCGGTGGCAACCTTCGCAATACCCAGGTCTGCGAGGCGCAGGCGCAACCGGCTATGGGGCGTCGGTATGCGTTGTCCGTGACCCTGCCACCGTTGGGTGCCATCGTGCTGAAGCGCGCAGAGTGAACTATTATTTATGGATATGCAAAAGAATCAATATAACGTGTTATTCGCCTGTAGCGAATTAACACCGTGGGTCAAGACGGGCGGCCTCGCCGATGTCAGTGGCAGCCTGCCGCACGCGCTGCGCCGCGCCGGTGCCGAAGTGAAAATCGCACTGCCTGGTTATAAGGCTGTACTCGATCAAATTGAACGTCCGCAGTACATCTGTCATCTGGATTTGCCACTCGGGCCGGTTGCGGTATGTGCTGCGACCCTGGCTGGCACCGAAGTCCTGCTGCTGACACACCCGGTATTCAGTAACCGCACCGGCAATCCTTACATGTCGGACGACGACCGCGCGTGGCCCGACAATCCGTATCGATTTGCACTGTTTTCACAAGCGGTTGCTGAAATCGGATTAAACCGTGCCAACCTGGACTGGCAGCCCGATATCGTACACTGCAATGACTGGCAAACAGGTCTCACGCCAGCGCTGTTGTCACTGTCACATCAAAGACCAGCCACTGTGTTCACGGTGCATAACCTTGCCTACCAGGGCAACATTCTTTTTAACGCTTATAAAGATCTGGGTCTGCCACAGTCACTGTTCCACACAGATGGACTTGAGTTTTGGGGGCAGGCAAGTTTTATCAAAGGCGGTCTGGCCTACGCAGACAGAGTGAACACGGTCAGCCCAAGCTATGCCAGTGAAATAAAAACCATTGAATTTGGCAATGGTATGGACGGCATGCTCAACAGCCGCGGCGACCGTGTGAGTGGCATTCTAAATGGCATTGACGAAGATGAGTGGAACCCGGCCACCGACCCCTACCTGAAGCAAAACTATACCGTCAGTTCATTGGAGCTTAAGGCCGAAAATAAAGTCGCCCTGCAGCAGCGTATGAAACTGCCGGTCGATAAAGACATACCGCTGTTTGGATCCATCAGCCGCCTCGCTGTGCAAAAAGGCATTGACGTACTGATTGAAGCAATCGCAGCCATGCCCGATGATTCCTTTCAACTGGCGATACTCGGCGCCGGTGAAACTGAATTACAATCCCAGCTATCACAACTGGCAGAGCGTTACCCCGACAAAGTAGCAGTGCGCTTTGGCTATGATGAATCTCTCAGCCGCGCTATTGAGGCTGGTTCTGACGTGTTTGTTATGCCATCACGCTATGAGCCCTGCGGGCTCAATCAGTTTTACAGTCTGCGCTACGGTACCGTACCGCTGGTGACACGGGTTGGCGGTTTGGCAGATACAGTATTTGATGTTGACGCCGAAGATGTTAAGCCCGCACAGAAGAACGGCTTTGTGATCGATAACGCCACCACTCAAAACCTGATCAGCGGTATGCGGCGGGCCATTGAGCACTATCAGGATAAGCCGCAATGGCAATCATTGCAGCGCACTGGCATGAAAGCCAACTATAGCTGGAACCGCAGTGCGTCTGAATATATAGCGTTGTATGCAAAGGCTATTGGCGACAATCTAAACCGCATGTCAGTGACAAAGTACGCCAACGGATAGAGCGCCTGCTGCAGATGTCTCGCGGATTCGCGAGACATTGAAACCTGATTAGAGTTTTGGCCTACAGCGACCCGTAGGCCTTGGTGAAACCTCTCAAAGAAATTTCGATCTGCACTGGCCCGGCGCCCTCTGCAGCAACCACGACTGTGGCATTGTTGCCTTTTTTCAGCGCGTCGATAACATCGCCACTCAGCGGCTCGCGCACCAGGCAACCGTGCTGCTGGCAAATGCGAAACGGAGCGCCACGCTCTTCACCGTCATCAATTTTTAGTCGCAGACCAAACTCAAGCAGTACACCGAGCGGTGTAATGATATCTGCGATGGCGTCTACCTTAACCCCGTTGATTTCGGCTTTTTCATCATCAATTTTGCGTACGACAAATTCGATTGCCGGTGAACCCTGCTGGTCTCTGCCGAGCTGTGTCATCGCGCATGGTGGTGCGCCATTAGCTTCGCAGACCAGACTCCAGTCACCGATTTTTGTGACATTTTGATCCGCACCTGTCGTCGCGCTGCCACCCGGCTGTTCAAGGTCGCTGATTTTCTGAGCGCCAACCGGCGCTGCAATAACAACGCAGGCAGCGACCAGCGCAACCTTCAGGCGCAGAAGCAGCGATTGACGCCCCGGTAACCATTGATGCAACTTAACAAGCGTTCTATTCACAACTGCCCTCAGATTCTGGCCAAAATATTATTGCTGCGACAATGCGCCGCAGCCGTGTCAGACTAACATGGGACCGTCAGCGCCGATCCCAAACCGTCTGATAATAGCACCAGAAAAAGATCCCGTAGCGCGTTACGACTTCGTTAGCGATAAACCGGAAATTTGGCGCAAAGTGCCGTGACTTTCTCGCGTACGTCGGCGGCAACAGTCTCATTACCGATGTCGTCAAGAACATCACACATCCAGCCCGCAAGGTCTCGCATTTCCTGCACTTTAAACCCGCGCGTGGTAGCGGCCGGGGAGCCAATTCGCAGGCCACTGGTAACAAACGGCGATTGAGGATCTTTCGGAACAGTGTTTTTATTAACAGTGATGTGTGCCCGTCCCAATGCTGCATCGGCGTCTTTGCCCGTAATGCCCTTGTCGATCAGATCGAGCAGAAACAGATGATCCTCGGTACCGCCGGATACGATCTTGTAACCTCGCTCCTGAAACACGCTGCACATCGCTTTGGCGTTGTCGAGCACCTGTTGCTGATAAGTTTTAAATTCCGGTTCCATTGCCTCTTTGAACGCCACCGCCTTTGCTGCGATAACATGCATCAGCGGACCACCCTGCATACCCGGAAAGATATTGGAGTTAAACTTCTTTTCCAGCTCCGGGTTGCTTCTGGCGAGTATCATGCCGCCACGTGGGCCGCGCAGCGTCTTGTGTGTGGTAGTGGTTACGACATCGGCAAAGGGCACCGGGTTCGGGTAAAGACCAACTGCAACCAGTCCGGCAACATGCGCCATATCGACCAACAGGTAAGCACCCACTTCATCGGCGATAGCGCGAAACTTCTGCCAGTCGATCACCATTGAGTAGGCAGAAAAACCGGCAACGATCATCTTCGGCTTGTGCTCTCTGGCAAGCGCGGCAACCTGATCGTAGTCGATTTCACCGGTATCTTCGTTCAACCCGTACTGAACAGCGTTATAAATTTTGCCAGAGAAGTTAACCGACGCACCATGCGTCAGGTGACCACCATGATCGAGAGACATTCCGAGCACTGTGTCACCGGGCTTGCACAACGCCATGTAAACCGCTGCGTTAGCCTGCGAACCGGAGTGCGGCTGCACATTGGCATAGGCCGCATCAAACAGTTTCTTTGCGCGCTCGATAGCCAGGTGCTCAGCCACGTCAACATGCTCGCAACCGCCGTAGTAACGTTTGGACGGGTAGCCTTCGGCGTACTTATTGGTCAGCACCGAACCCTGCGCTTCCAGTACACGCGGGCTGGTGTAGTTTTCTGAAGCAATCAATTCAACGTGATCTTCCTGTCGGCGCTCTTCATCCTGCATTGCCTGCCATAGCTCATCATCGAAGCCGGCTATTGTTTCATCCTTAGCGAACATGGTTAACTCCTCGTAGCTTTAAGAAAGTCTGTTATCACAGCGTATGCAGGTGCCGGGTCTTTGCCTGGCGCACCTGCACATGCTTAAAATTCATATTAAATACGCCGGTTACCACTAATCGATTAACTGCAGTGGCGACGTGCCCGACACTGAAGCTGCCGCTTTACAGCAACCGTGCGGTACGACGCACCGGCGCTGCATCCTGATCAAACAGGTCCGCGAGTTGCGCTGTCATGGCACCTGCCAGCTCTGTCACGTTCGCCACTGTCGCGGCGCGTCTATAGTATTGCGTGACGTCGTGGCCGATCCCGATAGCAGTCAGTTCTACACTTGGATCAGATTCAACCTGTGCGATAACTTCTCGCAGGTGCCGCTCCAGAAATTTGCCGGGGTTGGCCGACAGGGTGGAATCATCAATAGGCGCGCCATCGGAGATCATCATTAATATCTTGCGGCGCTCCGGTCGCGTGACCAAACGCTGGTATGCCCAGGTCAGTGCCTCTCCGTCAATATTTTCCTTCAGCAATCCTTTACGCAACATCAGCCCGAGGTTGGCACGTCCGCGACGCCACGGTGTATCCGCAGATTTATAGATGATGTGGCGCAGATCGTTCAGACGCCCCGGGTTGGGTGGATGTCCGGCCGCTACCCAGCGCGTGCGTGACTGCCCGCCCTTCCACGCGCGCGTGGTAAAGCCGAGGATTTCGACACTGACACCACAACGCTCCAGCGTGTTGGCAAGCACATCTGCACAGGACGCCGCGACAACAATCGACCGACCATGCATCGAGCCCGAGTTATCGATCAGCAGTGTTACGATCGTATCCCTGAAGGGTGCCTCGCGCTCACGTTTGAATGACAGCGGCTGCATTGGATCGGTCACTACTCGCGTCAGACGCGCCGTATCGAGCACGCCCTCTTCCTGATCGAAATCCCACGAGCGGTTTTGATTAGCCATCAGGCGTCGCTGCAGCCGATTGGCGAAGCGTCCAACCGACGATTGAAGATCACCCACGTGATCGTCGAGCCGCTCGCGCAACCGCTCAAGTTCAACGGCGGAACAGACGTCCTGCGGCTTGACGATCTCGTCGTAGTCGGTGGTGTACACCCGGTAGCGCTGCGTATCTGCGAAGCGGATGCTGCCGGGCATTTGCATCGCCGCGCCGGGGGTTTCGGCCGGATCACCGTCCTCTGCCGAGTCTTCGCTTTCCGGTGCCTCGCCGCTGTCGCCGTCGTCCTCTACGTTTTCATCATGCTCGATCAGTTGATCAGCGGCGTCCTCACCGGCTGAATCTCCGTCGTCTTCAGACTTTTCACTGTCCGGCGGCTCATCAGCCGGTGGCTGATTGGATGGGTCATCGCCTGCCTCGGTGTCCGATAGCAGGTCCATCGACACCAGCAGATCGTTGAGTTCCCGGGCAAAGGCTTCCTGATCGTCTTGTTCATTGCCCAGCCGCTCAAGCCACTCCGGCGATACCTTGTCAATGTGTGCACGACAGTGTTGCAGGAATTTTTTGCCAATATCTGTCGCTTCACGTTGCCCGAGGTGCTGGCGAATCAGAACCGCCATCGCCTCTGCCAGCACGCCCTGATCAGACTGCAGGTCCATGGACTGCAGCCGCGCGCTGTGTGACTGCTCAAGATTTGCGGCAACCCCGTCGAGGTGCCTGCAGCCAACCGACTCGACGCGCGCCTGTTCTATTGAATCGAATACACGCCGCGCCAATACGTCAGACGGGGCGCGTTTTTGGTGTACACGTGCATCGTGGTGAGCGCGCCACAATGCCAGAGAATCAGTTTGACCGCGCGTGACGGCCAGTGCTTCATCGCTGAGCTGAGCCTCGGGCTCGGCTACTCGGGTACCCCCTATTTCGAGCGCACCCTGCCCTTTGTCAAAACTGACCAGCAATGATTCGTCGTGTGCGACTGCTCTGGCGCAGGCGCCCAGCGACTTTTTCAGCGCATCGCTGTCGGCTTCGTTGTCAGAAGACTGGGTCATTCGGGGCGGCTCAGCACGGTGTTATGCGCCTGAGCATCAGGCGTCCGCGAACATGGCGGCTGCGGCATCAGACAGCTCTTCGTTGAAGACGCGCTGGTACAACTCGGCAATCAGGTCGCGCTCGACAGGATCGCACTTGTTCAGAAAAGTCAGCTCAAATGCCAGTGGCGTGCTGTTAAAAAACAACGCGTTCTGCGCCCAGTTGATAACCGTGCGCGGACTCATCACGGTAGACAGATCGCCGTTGCGAAAAGCCGATCGTGTCAGGCCAGCCAGCGCCACCATTTTCTCAACCGAGCCCTTGCCATGCGCTGCGGCATAGTCGGGTACCTTGGCAGCGACGATATCGCTCTCTTTTTCGGGTGCCAGGTAATTCAGGATCGTGGTGATAGACCACCGATCCATCTGCGCCTGGTTGATTTGCTGCGTACCGTGATAGAGCCCAGTGGTGTCGCCAAGGCCAACCGTGTTGGCAGTGGCAAACAATCGGAACGCCGGGTGAGGTCGAATAACGCGGCTCTGATCAAGCAGAGTCAGTCGGCCGGCAGATTCCAGCACGCGCTGTATTACGAACATAACGTCCGGACGACCAGCGTCATACTCATCAAAAACCAGTGCCACATTGCGCTGGTAGGCCCACGGCAGAATACCGTCCTGAAACTCCGTCACCTGCACTCCGTCCTGCAGCACAATTGCGTCCTTACCAATCAGATCGATGCGGCTGACGTGACTGTCCAGATTGATGCGCAGGCAGGGCCAGTTGAGCCGGGCGGCGACCTGCTCAATATGAGTGGATTTGCCGGTGCCGTGAAAACCGGTAATGAGCACGCGCCTGTCGGTACAAAAGCCTGACAGAATTGCCATGGTCGTACGCGGGTCAAACAGGTAATCGGGATCGAGATCAGGGACCAGCTCAGACCCTTCGCTGTAGGCCGGAACTTCCATATCGATGTCGATGCCAAACGTGTCCGCTACCTTGCGGGTGGTGTCCGGTACCGGAGCCAGGTCTGTTTGCGTTTTATTGTTCATACACGGGGTTCTAAATTAAAAAATGCCCCGGCAAAGGCCGGGGCACAGGCTGAACAGCTGCGACAGGGCCGGGGGCCAGCTGCCGTTCGAAGCATAAGGTTACATGGCTTTGTCGATAACCATATGAGTCCAGGCGCCTTCCGGCACCTTGGTAATGACCGGGTCTGATCCGCCCGACATCAGGGTCTTGACGGTCCGCTCGTAGTCAGCAGGGTCAAGTTTACCATCTGATCCCTCGGTCAGCTTGTTGATCTCGCGCATCATGCGACGCTGATGCTTTTCTGTCTGCGCACCGGAAGCGTCGTTTTCAAGTACGATATCCGCTGCCTCATCCGGGTTTTCGCGAGCCCAGGCCCAGCCTTTCATAGACGCCTGTACGAAACGGGCTGCTTTATCTACGAACGCTTCATCTTCCAGGTTCTTTTCCAGCACATAAAGACCATCTTCCATAGTGGACACACCCTGCTCTTCATACTTGAAAACCTGCAGCTCGTCTTCCGGAATGCCAGCATCGATAATCTGCCAATACTCATTGTAGGTCATGGTCGATACGCAATCCGCCTGTTTCTGCAGTATCGGATCGACGTTGAAGCCTTGCTTGAGTACCGTCACACCACCTGCACTGCCATCGGTGGCAAGGTTCAGCTGCGACATCCAGCTCAGGAATGGATACTCGTTTCCGTAGTACCAGACCCCAAGGGTTTTATCGGCAAAGTCGGCCGGTGAGGCAATACCAGTCTCCTTGCGGCAGGTCAGCATCATGCCGGAGCGCTTGAACGGCTGTGCAATGTTTACCAGCGCAACCCCCTTTTCGCGACTGGCCAGCGCCGATGGCATCCAGTCAATAATGATATCGGCGCCACCCCCGGCAATCACCTGCGGTGGTGCGATATCCGGCCCGCCAGGCTTAATGGTCACGTTGAGATCTGCTTCGTCATAGAAGCCCTTGTCCTTGGCCACGTAATAGCCGGCAAACTGGGCCTGCGTCACCCACTTGAGCTGCAGCGTCAGATCATCAGCAGCGTTGGCCAAACCACCGAGCAGTCCAAGGCCAATAGCACCGAGCAATTTCTTCATAACGTTTCTCCTGTTAGCGAAAAGAGGGATGCCAAAAGGTGCACATCCGTTCAATCAAGGTGATCAGCCCGTAAAAAACCGAGCCCGCGACGGCGGCAACGGCAATTTCTGCCCAAACCATGTCAACGTTCATACGACCTACTTCAGTCGAAATTCGAAACCCCATACCAACGATTGGCGTACCGAAAAACTCCGCGACGATTGCGCCGATCAGGGCCAGCGTTGAATTGATTTTCAACGCATTAAAAATAAACGGCAGCGCCTGTGGCAGGCGCAGCTTGGTCAGCGACTGGGTGTAGCTGGCAGCGTAGGTTTTCATCAGATCGGTTTGCATCTGATCCGCTGCAGCCAGCCCGGCCACGGTGTTAACCAGCATCGGGAAAAACGTCATCACCACCACAACCGCTGCCTTGGAAGGCCAGTCAAAACCAAACCACATCACCATGATGGGAGCGATCCCGATCACGGGTAACGCTGAGACGAGATTCCCCACTGGCAGCAGTCCGCGCTTCAAAAACGGCGATCGATCTATCAGCAACGCTACCAGAAAACCTGACAGGCAGCCCATGGAATACCCGATCAACACCGCTTTGAGAAAGGTTTGTTTGAAGTCGACCCACAGAATTGCGGTGGATGTCGCAAAACGCTCACCGATGGCACTGGGCGAAGGCAACAACACCTGTGGCACTGCAAAACCGCGGGTGACGAGTTCCCAAACAATTAGCAACCAGGCGCCGAACAACACCGGTATCACCACTCGCAGGCACCACTGCAGCAAGGTGCTGCGCGAGGTTACTGCGGCGAGTTGCTCAACGCCAAGCCAGCCGAGTGCCCAGGCGCAAACAGAAGCCGTCCAAAACGCCGAGCCCGGTGCAGTTCCATTTGCGAGCCATTGAATCAATGCCCAGGCTCCGAAAAGCGATACCGCGCTGGCAATAACACCACCTAACAGGCGATAGCGACAAACCTGTTCGTCAAACGCATAGCCTACCGCCACAATCAGTAACGCAAGTCCGCAAAATATTTGCAGTGCCGGGTTGGACGCGATGCCCTCGCCGTCTGCACTCAGCGGATAGATAAACAACGACAACAGAGCGGTGACACCGACGAGCAGCAGCAGGAATTTTTCCATGCGGCCGGTTGTGGCAGTGGCGGGGCTTGTGACAGCGTGAATTGATTTTCCGGTCACGCCAACTCACCCATGCGCTTTAGCACAATGCGGTTGGCCAGACTTACCAGCCCAACCAGAGTCGCCGCCAGTATCGATGCCATAATCAGTGCCGACCAGATCTGCACGGTTTGCCCGTAGTAAGAACCGGCCAGTAATCGTGCGCCCAAACCCGCGACCGCACCGGTCGGCAGTTCACCGACAATCGCACCAACCATAGCGATGGCAATGGCAACTTTCATACTGGTAAAAAGATACGGCATCGACGCCGGCAACCGCAGTTTCCACAATGTTTGCCACGGCGAGGCATTGTAAGTGCGCATTAGATCAATGTGGCTGACCTCCGGCGACCGCAGCCCTTTTACCATGCCAACGGCCACTGGAAAAAAGCTCAGATAAGTGGAAATCAACGCCTTCGGCAGCAACCCCTGTATGCCCATGGAATTCAGTACGACAATAATCATCGGTGCGATAGCCAGAATGGGTATCGTCTGCGACGCGATAATCCAGGGCATCAGGCTTTTGTCGAGCGCGCGATTGTGAATAATGGAAACCGCCAGCAATATCCCCAGCACAGTGCCCATAGCAAAACCAAGTAATGCGGTCGACAGCGTAATCCATGAGTGATAAATAAGACTGCGCTTGGAGGTTACTTTCTTTTGCACAGTGGTTTTATAGATTTCCTGAGCAACCTGATGGGGCGCCGGCAACACCGGTCGCTCCTGACTCATGGTATCTGTGACCAGGGTGCTAAACGACACGTCGGTTTGTTTCTGACGTTCGTACATATCTTTTTGAAACGGCGTATTTAAAACGACGGTCGCCACGTACCACACGGCAATGATCGCAAGCACCACCACTGTCACAGGCCATACGCGATTCACGCGCTAGTGCTCCTGGCGCTAATCCTCATAGCTGTGACCCTGTCGCAGGCCTTCTCTAACGCGATGGGCAATTGCCAGAAACTCAGGCGTTTCACGTATATCGAGGCCGCGTTCCTTTGGCAGGTCGCTTTTAATGATGTCAATGATGCGACCGGGGCGCGGAGACATCACCACAATATGCGTTGAAAGAAATACCGCCTCCGGTATTGAGTGCGTAACAAACACAACGGTTTTACTGGTCTTATCCCATAATTGCAGCAATTGCTCATTGAGATGATCGCGCACTATTTCGTCAAGCGCACCAAACGGCTCATCCATTAGCAACAGGTCAGGCTCAACGGCAAGTGCACGTGCAATAGACGCTCGCTGCTGCATGCCACCGGACAGTTGCCACGGGTATTTCTTTTCAAAACCAGTCAGGTTCACCAATGCGAGGTTGCGTTCAACCCGTTCGCGACGCTCGCGTTTATCAAGCCCCATAATCTCAAGCGGCAACGCCACGTTGCGGGCGATGGTACGCCACGGATAAAGCGATGCAGCCTGAAATACATAGCCATAGCCTCGCTCAAGTCGCGCTTGCTGCGGACTAACACCATTAACCTCCATAACACCGGCCGTGGGTGTTTCAAGATCAGCTATCACACGAAGCAGTGTGGTTTTGCCACAGCCGGACGGACCAATCAGGGAGACAAAATCACCGGCCCCGATGGTCAGGTTAATATCAGACAATGCGTGCACCGCCCCGTCGCTGGTATCAAAGCGCAGCGACAAATCGCGGGCGCGAACGACTTCGTTCACGGCTTGACCGGACAGACCGGCAGTTGATGCTTCACTGCCGGGTACCGACTGATGATGATCCGGCATCACACTCCTGCAGGCATGTTGGCCGGATCGCGCTCAACGGCTCGCGGTGCGGTAATCTCCTTCCACACAGACAAGGCTTTATTGACCGCCGGATACGCATCGCGCGCAACAAACTCACCATGCCCTTCGCGTGTGTTAATTTCATCTTCGGATACTGCCACTACACCACGTGTCAGAGTAAACCGAGGCAATCCGGTGACCTCTATACCTTCGAATACGTTGTAGTCGATAGCCGATTGCTGTTTGTCAGCCGCAATCGTTTTGCTGCGTGCCGGATCCCAGACAATAAGGTCAGCATCGGCACCCACCATGATCGCCCCTTTCTTCGGATACATATTAAGTATCTTCGCAATGTTGGTGGAGGTGACTGCAACAAACTCGTTCATGGTCAGTCGACCGGTATTAACCCCTTTGGTCCACAACACCGGTAGTCGATCTTCAAGGCCGCCTGTGCCATTGGGTATCTTGGTGAAGTCACCCAGACCAAAGCGCTTTTGCTCGGTGGTAAACGAACAGTGATCCGTTGCCACAACCTGCAAACTACCCGCTGCGAGCCCCGCCCATAATCCATCCTGATGTTCCTTACTGCGAAACGGCGGTGACATAACGCGCCTGGCAGAATGATCCCAGTCTTTGTTGAAGTACTCGGACTCATCCAGAGTCAGATGCTGCACCAGCGGCTCACCATAGACGCGCATCCCTTTTTGTCGGGCGCGCCTTATTGCTTCATGTGCCTGCTCGCACGACACATGTACGATATACAGTGGCACCCCTGCCATATCCGCAATCATGATAGCGCGATTGGCCGCTTCGCCCTCGACCTCAGGCGGACGCGAATAGGCGTGCCCTTCGGGACCGTTGTTGCCCTCGGCCAGCAGTTTAGCCTGCAACTGTGCAACGACATCACCGTTCTCCGCATGCACCAGTGGCATGGCACCCAGTGCTGCGCACCGCTGAAACGATGAAAACATCTCGTCGTCATCAACCATCAGTGCACCTTTGTAGGCAAGGAAGTGCTTGAAGGTATTAATACCGCTGTCTACCACGGTGGCCATTTCGTTAAAGACCTGCTCATCCCACCAGGTAATGGCCATGTGAAAGGAGTAGTCGCACGATGCCTTGGAGGTTTTGTTGTCCCACATTTGACGTGCTTCAAGTAACGACTGGCCCGGTGACGGCAAACAAAAATCTACAATACTGGTGGTGCCGCCTGACAGCGCAGCACGGGTACCAGATTCAAAATCGTCTGTCGAATACGTCCCCATAAAGGGCATCTCAAGATGCGTGTGTGGATCAATACCACCAGGCATCACATAACAACCCGTGGCATCAAGTGTTTCATCGCCACTGAGGTTGTCACCGATTTCGGCGATGCGACCACCCTCAATACGGACATCTGCGGTATAGGTTAGATCGGCAGTGACAACCGTACCGCCTCTGATTACAGTCGACATAGTTGGCTCCTATTCAACGATTCCGGCAGTTTCGACCACCGCGTGAAAAAGTACATTGGCACCCGCGGCTGCCCACTCTGGTGATATTTCTTCTGCTTCGTTATGCGACAGCCCGTCCACACAGGGGCACATCACCATAGAGGTTGGTGCAACGCGGTTAATCCAGCACGCATCGTGACCGGCACCGGAGACTATATCCTGGTGGCTATAACCGAGCCGCTCGGCAGCACTGCGAACAGCAGTAACACAGTCTGAATCGAACTCGACCGGATCAAAGCCACCCACCTGTTCGATCTCCAGACCCAGGCCCATGTCGTCACAGATTTTCTGAGCACCATCGCGCAGACGCTGCTCCATATCAGTAATGACGTCTTTCTGCGGATGACGGAAATCAATAGTAAAAACACACTTACCGGGAATTATATTGCGCGAGTTCGGATACACATCGCACTGACCGATAGCACCTACTGCATTGGGTGCATGGCTCCATGCAATCTCGTCAACGAGTTGTGTGATTTTCGCCATACCTAAACCGGCGTTGACGCGCATCGGCATTGGTGTTGAACCGGTGTGACTTTCTTTGCCGGTAACAGTCAGCTGCAGCCACTTAAGACCCTGTCCATGAGTGACGACACCAATATCTTTATTTTCTTTTTCGAGTATTGGCCCCTGCTCAATGTGCAGCTCGAAAAACGCTTTCATTTTGCGCTGACCGACGGGCTCATCGCCGCACCAGCCAATACGTTTTAGTTCGTCACCCAGTTTCAGTCCTTCAGCGTCCTGTCGATCATAAGCCCACTCAAGTGTATGTACGCCGGCGAACACACCCGACGCCACCATCGCCGGTGCGAAACGCGTTCCCTCTTCATTAGTCCAGTTAACCACGACTATCGGGTGTCGCGTCTGCACCTTCATATCGTTGAGTTGCCGGATGATCTCAAGACCTCCGAGTACGCCGAGCACACCGTCGTATTTACCGCCGGTCGGTTGTGTGTCCAGATGACTGCCCACATAAACCGGCAGTGCATCGGGGTCGGTACCCTCACGACGAGCGAACATATTACCCATTTGGTCGACGCCCATTGTGAGCCCCGCCGCCTCACACCACGACTGAAATAACTCGCGGCCTTTTGCATCGTCGTCGGTCAGCGTCTGGCGGTTGTTGCCACCCGCGATACCCGGGCCGATCGTCGCCATCTCCATCAGCGAATCCCATAACCTTTCGCTGTTGATTTTCATATTGCTGGAAATCGTCACAGGCGCTCTCCCCTGAAGCTACTAGTTTGCGTCGATTAAATCGGTATTTGTCTCTGCACGTGTTTATAACCATTGATCGGCGTCGATGTTGAACAAGCCGACGCGATACCGGCTATTCAAGCGTTTGCAGAACACCTTTTAATATGTCAAACAACTCATCAATTTGTGCCTTTGAGATAATCAACGGCGGCGACAGCGCAATGATGTCACCGGTGGTGCGGATTAACAGGTTCTTTTCAAAGGCTTTCAAAAATGCGTTAAATGCGCGCTTGGTTGGTTCACCCGCCATGGGTTCCAGTTCAATGGCACCAATTAATCCATAGTTGCGGATATCGATAACATGCGGCAGCCCCTTAAGCGAATGCAGTGCATCTTCCCAATAGGGTGCAAGCTCAGTCGTGCGAGTAAACAGCTCCTCCTCGCGGTAGGTTTCCAGCGCGCCCAGTGCTGCCGCACAAGCCACCGGATTGCCGGAGTAGGTATAGCCATGAAAAAACTCAATCAGATGCTCCGGGCCGGTCATAAACGCATCGTGAATATCGTCGCGGACGAATACAGCACCCATCGGGATAACACCACTGGTCAGCCCTTTAGCGGTGGTCATGATATCCGGCACCACACCAAAGGCATCTGCCGAAAACGCCCCGCCAAGGCGACCAAAGCCAGTGATCACTTCGTCAAAAATAAGCAGAATGCCGTGTTTGTCACAGATCTCACGCAGCCGCTGCAAATAGCCCACAGGTGGCATCAACACACCGGTGGAACCTGCCATTGGCTCAACAATAACAGCGGCAATTGTCGATGCGTCATGCAGGGCGACCAGTCGCTCCAGGTCATCCGCCAGTTCAGCACCCTGTGCAGGCAGTCCTCGAGAAAATGCATTGCGTTCGATATCGTGCGTGTGACGCAGATGATCAACGCCACCGAGTAAAGTCCCGAACATTTTGCGGTTGCTGACAATGCCACCGACAGATATGCCGCCAAAATTAACGCCGTGGTATCCACGCTCTCGACCAATCAATCGAGTTCGGCTGCCATCGCCTTTTACCCGGTGATACGCAATCGCCATCTTTAGAGCGGTCTCCACCGACTCTGATCCGGAGTTGGTAAAAAACGCATGATTCATCCCTGGCGGTGTTAACTCCACCAGTGCAGATGCCAACTCAAAGACTTTAGGATGACCCAGCTGAAACGCAGGTGCATAGTCGAGTTCGCCAACCTGTTGTTTTACAGCCTCAACAATTTTGGGCCGCGCGTGACCGGCATTACAGCACCATAGTCCCGCCGTTCCATCCATCACCTGGCGACCATCGTCAGTGGTGTAGTGCATGTCTTTCGCCGCAACAAACATGCGTGGCGTTTGCTTAAACTGCCGATTGGCAGTAAACGGCATCCAGAAGGCTTCCAGATTATTTGGACGAGAAACGTATTTAGACATGTTTTCCTCTGCGCCAGATGGCGCACGGTAATATCGCATCGGGTGCGGCATGCCGTCACTGAGCACTGTCAGCGACAACCCGTTAACGCACAACGACGCTTAAAGTTGCCAGCGCAGAATTTTTCCGCGCGGACCGCCGGCAACAGTATAATCTGACCAAATGGTCAAGACTTAACCTATCGCAGCTTGGCCACCTGGTCAACGGTATGACAAGAGCATTATCAAACAAACAGCGCACGGGAGCCGGCACAACGCGTATTCAGGCCCGAAATCGCCAGCGCATTATTGAAGCGGCACTCGAAGTGTTTTCAAGTTACGGCTACCGCGGCAGCACGGTCGCGCAAATTGCTGACACCGCGCATATGTCAAAAGCCAACCTGCTGTATTACTTCCGCAGTAAGAATGATATTTATGTATCAGTTCTGGAAGAAACACTAACCGAGTGGCTGCAACCGCTGACCAGGCTTGACGCCAATGGCGAGCCGCATGCCGAAATCTGGACCTACGTTCAGGCCAAGCTCGCGCTATCACAATCAAAGCCCAAGGCTTCGCGATTGTTCGCCAACGAAATATTGCAGGGCGCACCTATGATTGGCCCGTTTTTGAAAACGGAACTCCGCGAGCTGGTCGATGCCAAGTGTGCCGTCATTCAACTGTGGATTGATCAGGGCAGACTTAATGCGGTCTCTCCGTTACATCTGATTTTTTTTATTTGGGCGACCACACAACACTACGCTGATTTCAGCGCGCAAACCGAGAGCCTGACAGATCAAACTGACCGCCTGTTTGACGATGCCGAGCAAACCTTAAAAACACTGATATTTAGCGGCCTGGTACCACGCTGAATTTTATTGCCTATGCATCAGCCATTGGATTATTCGGGTGCGTGGTCCAGTTTGCGTACTCGCTGCTCACCGGCGTTTGCGTTCTCGGGTCGACCCCTGACGTCATCGCCTGCATGGTTATGCACTCGTCCACCGGGCACACACTGACACAGAGATTGCAGCCGACGCACTCTTCGTCGATAACCTCAAAGTGGCGCTTGCCATTGACCGTTGCAGTAATTGCCTGATGCGAGGTGTCTTCGCACACCACATGACATCGGCCACACTGAATACACTTGTCCTGGTCGATAACAGCCTTGCTGATGTAGTTAAGATTCAGGTACTGCCAGTCGGTCACATTGGGCGTGGCCTTACCAATAATACTATCCAGGTTGGCGTGGCCCTTTTCATCCATCCATTGATCAAGACCTGTGATCATCTCCTGCACAACTTTAAATCCATAGGTCATGGCGGCAGTGCACACCTGAACGTTACCTGCACCCAGCGCCATAAACTCAGCGGCATCACGCCAGTTGGTGATGCCACCAATACCGGATATCGGCAGATTGGCTGTTTCCGCATCACGTGCGATCTCTGCAACCATATTGAGCGCAATGGGCTTGACTGCCGGACCGCAATAGCCACCGTGCGATCCTTTGCCATCAATAGAAGGTTCCGGGGACATGCTATTGAGGTCAACACTTACAATGGAACTAACGGTGTTGATCAGCGATACCGCATCGGCACCACCGGCAAGCGCCGCACGCGCCGGATAGCGAATGTCAGTGATATTCGGTGTTAGCTTTACGATGACCGGCATATTGGTCGACTCTTTACACCAGCGCGTCACCATCTCGATATATTCAGGCACCTGTCCGACCGAGGAGCCCATACCCCGTTCCGACATGCCATGCGGGCAACCAAAGTTTAGCTCTACACCATCAGCCCCGGTATCTTCCACGCGTTTTAATATGGCTTTCCAGTTCGGCTCTTCGCACGGCACCATCAGGGATACAACCATTGCCCGGTCGGGCCAGTCGCGCTTGACCTGTGTGATTTCTTTCAGGTTGACATCAAGTGGGCGATCCGTGATCAGCTCAATGTTATTAAGTCCAATTAAGCGCCGGTCAGCAGAGTGAACCGCGCCGTAGCGTGGCCCGTTAACATTGACGATGTGAGGATCTTCACCCAGCGTTTTCCACACCACGCCGCCCCAGCCGGCTTCGAACGCACGCGTTACGTTATAGGCTTTGTCAGTGGGTGGTGCTGATGCCAGCCAAAACGGATTCGGCGACTTGATACCAACAAAATCATTCGTTAAATCGGCCATGTCATCCTCCTGCTTAGCGCTGCTCGCGGCTATCGTTACCCGCGCTTCCATTTAAGGTGCGGTGAATGGATTCGGCTGCGAGCTTGCCATCCTGTACCGCCCAAACTGTCAGATCGTCACCCAGGTCGACACAATCACCTCCAGCCCAGATTTTTTCGTGACTGGTTTTGCGCTCGTCGCTGACCTGCAGACGGTTATTACGCAGCGACAGACCAAATGCACTGACGTATTCTGCATCGAAGCTCTGGCCGATGGCCATGAGCACCTGGTCTGCATTGTCGACAAAAGTTTCCCCGGTACCAGACAGCTTGCCGCCTTGGTCGGTAGTGTATTCAAGCTCCGCGGCCGTCACCGCGCCGTCATCACCGATAAACCGCAATGGCTGCACACTGTGTCTGATTTTCACACCATGTGTTTGCGCCAGTTGTTGTTCGTAGACACTGGCATTCATTTTGTCCTGCGTGCGTCGATACGCTATCGTCACATCTTCAGCGCCGAGCATGCGCGCCTGCACGGCCGCGTCGATAGCAGTCATACCCCCGCCAATCACCAATACCCGACGCCCTACGTGCATAGCTTTGAAGTCGTCAGCTTGTCGCAATGCCGCAATGAATTCCACGGCATCGCCGACACCCTGCAAGTCACCGCCGGGTATCTGGCTTTGATTGACACCATCCAGCCCGACGCCGAGAAACACCGCATCGTAATCATCAACGGCTTGTTGCAGGCTCAGACCATCACCAATGCGCACACCGCTCTGCAGGGTGATGCCACCAATCCCCAGCACGAATTCAACCTCGTGCTGAGCGAAGTTATCCACTGTTTTGTAACTGGCGATACCGTACTCATTCAGACCACCGGGTTTATCACCGGCATCGACAATCGTTACATCGTGTCCGTAACGCGCCAGTCGATGGGCACAGGACAGACCAGCAGGGCCGGCACCGACCACACATACCCGTTTGCCAGTGGCCGCAGCGCGCTGGTAGGGATGGCCCCCGCCCTGCATGACATGATCAGTTGCGTAGCGCTGCAATGCGCCAATACGCACCGGCTTCTTTTCTGCGGCTTCACGCACACAGGCCTGCTCGCACAATGTTTCGGTCGGGCAAACGCGCGCGCACATGCCACCCAGAATGTTCTCGTCAAATATGGTTTTACCGGACCCGGCCGGATTGCCCGTTTGAATCTGCCTGATAAACATCGGGATATCGATGCCAGTGGGGCAGGCAGTCACGCAGGGTGCGTCGTGACAAAAATAACAGCGATCCGCCTCAACCGATGATTCATGCGCATCGAGCGGCGGATGAATATCCGTTTCCAGTCCGGCAAATGGCTCATTTCCCTGTTGCATTGGCGTTCACCGCAGTGTTGACCCACGACGATTTAAGCAATTTTTATCCAACTGGTCAAATATTGGCTTGTTTCGACCGGGTTCGTTCTCAAGGCCGATGCAGCCTGTTACCATACTCCGCTGCAAAAAATCTCGGACTTAAATAGATGGCTGTCGGCAACAATATCTGGACTTATTTCAATGGCGCCTGGCAACAGGGCAACACTGCAGTCATGGGTGCGGCAGACCACGGCATGTGGCTTGGTACACTGGTATTCGACGGCGCCCGGTTGTTTGAAGGTGCGACGCCTGATCTGGACCGGCACTGTGAGCGTGTTAACCAGTCAGCTCGGTCGATGGGGCTGGAACCCTCCGTTACAACCACCGGTATGGTGGAAATCGCACTGGAAGGCCTGAAACACTTTGACGCCGGCAATTCGGCTTATATACGGCCAATGTACTGGTCGACGGAATCAGGGCCCGCAATTGTCGATGCGGATCCGGAATCGACTCGATTTTGTCTGTGCCTTGAGGAGTTGCCGATGCCTCCGGCAGATGCAACCACAACACTCGGGCAAACAACGTTTGTTCGCCCTACACTGCAAACGGCCATGGTCAACACCAAAGCAGCCTGTCTGTATCCTCACAACGCGCGTATGTTGAGAGAGGTCAATGCACGGGGCTTTAAGAACGCGATCGTGTGTGACTCACTGGGCAATGTGGCTGAGAGCGCTACATCAAACCTGATGATGGTGCGTGACGGTGAAGTATTTACCCCAGTGCCCAACGGCACTTTCCTGAACGGCATTACACGACAGCGCTTCACCGAATTGCTCCGAGCGGACGGCCACACGGTTCACGAAACCACCCTCAGTATTAACGACTTCCTGCAGGCTGATGAAGTGTTTCTGACTGGCAACGCAACAAAAATCACCCCGGTTACACAGATTGAAGACAAACACTATCAATCCGGACAATTGGCCCGGCGCGCACGCGAACTCTATTGGGACTGGGCTCTGGGTCAGTAGACATACGGCACTCGCATGTCCAGCCAGCCAATTGCGTGGCACGCTCATCGCCAGCCATCAAACGATGCAGTGGAGCCAATCCATCGGACAGATGCCGACCAGATTGCACTGTGCACGCTAAACGCAAAGTACATACATGCATCACTGGGCTTGCGATACCTCTACGCCAATCTGGGTACTTTGCAGGCATCCGCCACGATTCGAGAGTTTACGATCAATCAGCGCCCGATCGATATCGTCGAGAAACTACTGGCTGGCAATCCTCGAATCATTGGCTTTGGCGTATATATCTGGAACGTCGAGCAAACCGAAACCATTATTTCACTGATAAAAAAGATCCGACCGGATGTGCTTATCATTATAGGCGGGCCGGAAGTCAGCTACGAATACCACAGTACCCGCATTTTTGAGCTGTGCGACTACCTCATCACCGGACAGGCAGATCATGCGTTAGCTGAACTTTGCAGTACGCTGCTAAGCGGCGTGCAGCCAAGTATGAAAGTTATCGATGCAGTGCCACCGGCGGTCAACACGCTGGCACTGCCATACGATTACTACGATAGCGATGACCTGGCTAACCGCATTGTGTACGTCGAAGCATCACGCGGCTGCCCGTTCAAGTGTGAGTTCTGCCTGTCGGCGCTGGACAAATCCGCCTACCCTTTTGATCTCGACCAATTTCTGCAGGCACTGGCGACGCTGTACGATCGCGGCGCGCGACAGTTTAAGTTCGTCGACCGTACTTTTAATCTGAAGGCAGCAAGTTGCATTCGGATACTCGACTTCTTTCTCGAACGTCTCAGCGACGATCTGTTCCTGCATTTTGAAGTTATTCCCGACAAACTGCCCGATGCACTTAAGGCGAAGCTCTCTCAGTTCCCTCGGCTGACGCTGCAGTTTGAAATAGGTGTGCAATCATTCGACCCTCAGGTTCAGGCCACCATCAACCGCAGGCAGGATAACGCTAAAACCCGTGCAAATATCGAATGGTTGCGCATACACACCCACGCGTACATTCACGCCGATCTGATCTTTGGCCTGCCTGGTGAAACAATCGATAGTTTCGCCGCCGGATTTAATCAACTCGCCGCATTAAATCCACAGGAAATACAGGTCGGCATGCTAAAGCGATTGCGCGGCACAACCATCGATCGCCATACGGCTGAATACGGACAATGCTACGCCAGTGAACCACCTTACACATTGCTGCAAAATCGCGATGTCAGCTTCGCTACCATGCAGCGTATGCAACGCTTTGCGCGCTACTGGGACATGATCGGTAATTCAGGCAGATTTAGATCAGCGCGCCCTGTAATTCTTGGCGACGATCCGTTCGGCCAATTCATGACCCTGGCAGACTGGCTGTTTCAAACCACCGATCAGACGTCACACATTGCACTGCCGCGCCTGTTCAAGTTGATCTATCAGTGTGCAGTTGAGCTGAACCTGTGTTCTGTGGAGCAGCTGACTCATGCACTGGACGCCGATTTTGACCGATCCGGTGTTAAAGGCCGGGCTCCGTGGCACAGTGTTCAGCCACATACAGGCTCTACAATGCCGGTAGCCCATAATTCTGCCGCGGCAGCACAGCGCCACACCGCAATGGCACGACAATCGCGCAGCGAGCAGCGCTAATTTCTTTTCGCAATTCGGGTGTCGTTTTCCGATTGGCTGCTACACTCACCTGTTAAGTAATCGTATTCATGAACATCGGAGCATATCGATGCCGGAAGTGACACTTCTGACCCTGCTTATCTATGTATTGATTGGTGGGTTTATCGGCCTGTTGCTGGGTCCGCTGCTGAAACGCGGTGGGTTTGGCTGGTTTGGCAACATCTGCCTCGGAGCGCTGGGGGCGTTTCTGGCTGGAGTGGGCCTCACCTTCAGCACTCATGTGGTGGATAACAACCTGGTAATGAATGCTCTGGCAGCCGCCGCCGGAGCAATACTGCTCATCCTGATCGTGGCAATATTCAAACGTCGATGAGTTAGTCTTCAGCAAAGGCGCCCAGACGCCTGAAAATCACGCACATTTTTGAAAGGCCGAATCTTTTCGGCCTTTTTTTATGGGGCGAGTTTTATGGGGCGAGTTTTGTGTAGCAAGTTGTCTGCAGCAAAGCTGCTGTAACACCACCGCACCGTTAGAGTAGTGCTCGCTGCGATCTACAAGCGCCCATCGACCTGATCGGCCGGCAGCACACTTTTGACATCGTAGACGACAGAATCAACACGGGTACAACTGTTGATTGCATCCATACCCGCATCAATGATTTGCTGATGCGCTACCGCAAGGATCACCGCGTCATAGGTATTGTGAGGAAGCGAATCAATCAGTGTCAGTTCGTATTCATCCCTGACCTGCTGTGCATCGATCCACGGATCATAGACGTCGACATCGGCATTGTACTCTTTCAGTGTATCGACAATGTCGATCACACGGGTGTTACGCATGTCCGGACAGTTCTCCTTAAACGCAAACCCCAGGACCAGGATTCTTGAGCCGACAACATGTATACGCTTCATCGTCATGAGCTTAATGACCTGCTCCGCCACGTACTGCCCCATACCGTCATTAATCTCACGGCCGGACAATATCACGCGCGAGTGATAGCCAATTTCGTCAGCCTTGTGAGTCAGGTAATAGGGGTCGACACCGATACAGTGCCCCCCGACAAGCCCCGGGGTAAACGGCAGAAAATTCCACTTCGTGCCAGCCGCAGCGAGCACGTCTTTGGTATCAATATCAAGACGGTTAAAAATTAGCGCAAGCTCATTGATCAGCGCAATATTGACATCACGCTGTGTATTTTCTATCACCTTTGCCGCTTCAGCTACGCGAATACTGCTCGCCAGGTGCGTACCAGCAACGATAACACTCGCATAAAGTGCATCGACAATTTCAGCAACCTCAGGTGTCGATCCAGAGGTCACTTTTTTGATGTCCTGCAAGCGATGTTGTTTGTCGCCCGGGTTGATACGTTCCGGACTATAGCCAGCAAAAAAATCCGTGTTAAAAACCAAACCGGAATGTTGTTCCAGAATAGGAATGCAAACCTCTTCAGTCGCCCCTGGGTATACCGTCGATTCGTAGATGACGATATCACCGGGCTTTAACACAGAAGAAATCATTTCGCTGGCACTGCGCAGGGGGAAAAGATCGGGCTGCTTGTGCGCTGTTACCGGTGTTGGCACAGTCACGATGTAGACATTGCAGGACGCCATATCGTCGACGGCTGAGGTAAACGAGA
>CAYMFQ010000007.1:4826-13810 GCA_964389335.1 uncultured Granulosicoccaceae bacterium | reverse complement strand
CAAACACAGGCACAGCCAGGTCTGCCCGATCAGTCACAATTCCGTCCGCTCCGCGCTCGAGCAGGCTCCGCATTTGCTGCGGATCGTTGATGGTCCAGTAGTTAATCTCGCCACCGCCACGGTGCACCGAGCTGATAAATCGACGCCCCGAAAGCGACAACCCGTAGTAACTTACCGGAACCTGGAACAAACCCGCACTGTGGGTGCTACCGCGCAATAGCCCAAATAGATATCGAGCATAGTAGCGCTTTATTTCCCCCATACTCATAGAGAGCCTGATACCGGGAAACCTGGCCCGACACCGCTCCACCTGTGCGTCGTGAAAGCTGGCCAGCACACATCGATTAGCTGCCCCGAACGCCTCAACCGTTCGCCCCACCGCATCCACCGCAGCAGCATCAGCGTCCTTGATATCGATATTGACGCGCACACTTGAATAACGCTCAAGCAATTCAGTCAGTGTCAGTATTCTTATACCGGTATCACGTGCGGAATAGCTGTTGTCTGTCTGGAAGCGGTAGCCTGCATCGAGCTGTTTGAGTTCAGCAACTGTCATGGCTCGCACCGCACCAGTGCCATTCGTGGTGCGCTGCAGTGTTTCATCGTGGAACACCATCACTTCATTGTCACGACTCAGGCGCACGTCTATTTCGAAGATGTCTGCGCAGTGCTGCTGCGCGAAATCAAATGCCGGCACGGTATTCTCCGGTGCCATTACCGACGTGCCGCGATGCGCCAGCAGCACCGGGCGTCTTCGATCAGAAAATTCGTTCAAACGGGTGTAATTTCAGTTGTACAAACAGAAAGGCTATCATGGATGGAACAGGCCATGCTTGCCACACCAATCCCCATTTATTTCTCTGGAGTAATCAATTGGAAATACAGTCCTGTGGTGCGACCGAGGAAGTAACCGGTTCATGTCACCTGATTCGCGTCGGTGGTAAATCGGTATTGCTGGATTGCGGACTCATACAGGGCAGAGCAAAGGATGAAGCACGCAATCGCGACCCGTTTCCATTTGATCCCGCAAGCCTGGATGCTGTCATTCTAAGCCACGCCCATATCGATCATAGTGGTCGGTTGCCGTTGCTAATCAAGGCAGGCTTTGACGGCCCCATTTATACGCATTCAGCGAGCGCCGATTTGTGCGACACGCTGCTGAAAGACTCCGCCCATATCAATTTCAAGAATACCCAGTGGGCCAATAAACATCGCAAACGACGCGGCAAGCCGGCACTCGAGCCACTGTATGTTCGAGAGGATGCGGAACGCGCTCTGGGATTGTTTGAAACCATGGAGTACGGCGTTAAGCGCGAGTTGCTGCCTGGCCTGACCGTACGTTTGTCCGATGCAGGCCATATCGTCGGCTCCGCCATTGTCGAAATCTGGCTGCAGGAAAATGGCGTGCAGCGCAAAGTCGTGTTTAGCGGTGACCTGGGCCATCGCGGCACTGCAATCCTGCGAGATTTCACCATGATCGACGACGCTGATCTGGTGTTAATGGAGAGCACTTACGGCAACAGACTACATCGCCCGTGGGAAGATACCTGGGCAGAGGTTGATGAAATTGCGCAGTACATTCAGCGCAAACCCGGCAACGTGCTGATGCCGGCTTTTTCAGTGGGTCGCACACAGAATATTCTGTATCTGTTCGCACGCAATTTCGAACAGTGGAAACTAAAGCAATGGCAAATCTTTCTGGACAGCCCAATGGCCATTGAGGCGACTAATATTTACCTCCGGCACCATCGCCTTTACGACCCGGAGGCCGCCGAATTCTGGCGCAAAAAAGGCAGCCGTCTGGGCTTGCCGAACCTGCACATGTCGCGGAGCGCTCAGGATTCGATGAAGATTAACCAGATCAGTAGCGGTGCGATCATCATCGCTGGCAGTGGGATGATGACCGGTGGACGCATCAAGCACCATCTTAAGCACAACATTTGGAAGAAAAACTGCCACCTGATTATTACCGGCTATCAGGCGGATGGCACACTGGGACGAAAGCTGATTGACGGCGCCAGGAACATCCGACTCTGGGGTGAAAAAATTCGGGTTAAGGCGAAAATTCACACGATTGGCGGATTGTCAGCGCACACGGATCAACGGGGCCTGATCGACTGGTACAGTAATTTTAAATCGCGACCACCCGTTTTTCTCGTGCATGGCGAAGCGAGCACGATGGAAATTCTGAGGCAAAAGTTGCGCGACGACCTGCAGGCACCGGCACACATTGCGCGTGCCGGAGAAACAATAGACCTGCTTGATTTGAGCGCTTACAAAAACTGACAAACTTGTCCGCGCGACTTAGCTCCGCTCGCAGCATTAGGCAACAGACGGGCGACGCAGGTGGGCGCGCGGATCAGCATCAACCGTTGCGTCAAATTGCTCCAACAGGCTGCGTTGTTCACTGGTCAGATTTTCCGGCAATGCAATCTGTACCGTCACATACTGGTCTCCGGCAGGGCTCGCGGGCAAACCCCGACCTCGCAACCTGAGCTTGCTGCCACTGGCAGTATTGGCCGGAATTTTAAGGCTGACTTCACCCCCGGGTGTCGGCACCGACAACGTAACCCCGTCAATCGCTTCCAGTGGTGTCACGGGCACTGTTAACAGCACATCAGCACCGTCAACTTCGAACAGATCATGTGGCCTGATTGCTATCGTTAGTAACAGATCACCAGAGCGGCCACGATGTGCATTCCCCTGCCCACGCAAGCGAAGCTGCTGCCCCTCCACCACACCCGGCGGTATCTTTACGCTCAGGCTGCGGGCTTCGCGTCCGTTGCTGGCGGGCAACTTGATAGTAGTTTTCCCACCTTTATATGCGAGCTCTAACGGCACCCTGACGCGAAGCTTCGTATCTTCGCCTGACGACCGTCCATGGGCGCCGCCGCTGTGAGCGTGTCGGCCGGCGCCAAAATCAGCGCCGAACTCAGCACCAAAGCCGTCTGGACGGAACCCCCCACCGCCCATACCAGCCGACCCAAAAATTGCGTTAAAGAACTCGCTGAAATCTGCACCACCAGCAAATGACCCGGCGCCCGGTTGCCACTGGCCGCTCCGGCCAGCACCACCGCGAAAATCATCACCATGGCGATAACCATGTTTCTTTAACTGATCATACTCGGCGCGCCGCTCCGGGTTGCGCAGAACCTCGTAGGCTTCGCCCACCAGCTTGAACTGCTCTTCCGCATCCTTTTCCTTGCTAACGTCCGGATGAAACTGTCTGGCTTTCTTCCGGTAAGCGCGCTTAATTTCATCAGCAGAAGCGCTATCGTTTACCCCCAGTATTTGGTAATAGTCTTTAAACTGCATTGAGTATCCACCTTGCTTTCTATCCGTTGCGACCCGTCGCGCTATCGCGCCAATCGCACTCTTCTGGTGGTAATATGGTGTTTTTCCAGTCGCAAACAAGCACCAGCCCCCCGTGACTGGACACCATAAAGACACACCGGCAAGGCAACCTCTGACACACAAAGTTACAAATACGGCGAGCGAACTACAGCAATCGGCGCAGACTGAAGGCGCGCCGGATGTACAGATTTCTGCAGTAATTCCCACTTTTAACCGCTGGCCAACCGTGGCAAGGGCCATCGAATCGGTGCTGGCGCAATCAGTCCAGCCCACCCAAATCCTGGTTGTAGACGATGGCTCGCAGGACAACACAGCAACTCACCTCAGCAAACGCTTCGGCAGGCAGATTGATGTACTCACGCAAGCCAACCTGGGCGTTAGTGCCGCGCGTAACCACGCGCTTGTCAAGGCAGAGGGAAACTGGATCGCCCTGCTAGACTCCGATGACGAATGGTTACCGGAGAAACTGCAAAAGCAGACACTTGCCATTACTAACAATACTGATGCGGTACTGGTCCACTCGGATGAAATATGGGTCAGACACGGCACCCGTGTTAATTCCGCCAAAAAGCACCAAAAGCGCGGCGGCTTCATCTACCAGCACTGCTTACCGTTATGCTGTATCTCGCCATCAGCTGCCATGATAAAAACATCCGTGCTGCGTGATCTCGGCGGATTTGACGAGACACTGCCCGCCTGTGAAGATTACGATCTTTGGCTCAGACTGTGCGCCCGGCATCCGGTTGTCTATATCGACGAGCCATTGCTGATAAAATATGGCGGGCACGACGATCAGTTATCGCACCAACACTGGGGTATGGATCGCTTTCGAATTACCGCACTGGAAAAAGTGCTGCGTACCGAAACACTATCCTGCGAACTCAGAGCACTGACAGTTCAGACGCTGGTTAAAAAGGCAACCATCCTGCGCAATGGCGCCATCAAACGCAACAATGTAGAAATGATTAACCGATGTGAAAAACTGATAGCACGCTACGGCACCAAACAAAAAACACCATAATGCCAACCAACCCGACATCAACTCTGATTCTCAGGTAATTCATCTGAACTCGCTTTTTATCATCCAAACAAACGCACCAACGGGCCGGCAATCATGTTGAATCTGGTCGTGGCGCTGCAGACAGAAGCCAATCCGTTGATCGCTGCCTTAAAGCTAAAGCGCAGCACTCACAGCGCGTATCCGTTGTTTTACTCTGCCAGCACCGCTTTAATTATTAGCGGTATGGGGCGCAACCAAGCCAGTGCTGCAACCGCGTGGCTTGCAGCTACTATTCCGGCCTCTGTGTGGCTCAATATCGGCATTGCCGGCCACCAGCGGATGGATATCGGCACAGCGCTGGCCGCTCACAAAATCTGTGAATACAACACTGACCGTTGCTGGTATCCCGTTCATATTAAGTCACCGCTGAAAACAAATTTACTGACGACATTTGACACGGTCCAGACAGACTATCAGGATGAAACTCTACACGATATGGAAGCCAGTGGCTTTTATCAAACTGCACTAAGATTCTCTACCGCAGAGTTGGTTCACAGCATCAAAGTTGTCTCCGACAATACCCACCAACCCGTCGACTCACTGGCACGTGAGAATGTAGATGAACTTATAGCCAACAATGTATCGATAATACAAAATTTCGCTCAGCACCTGTGTGAGATAGCCGCTGACATTCAACCTTCGGTTACACCAGAGCTGCTGGAAAGTTTTATAAGCCAGTGGAGATTTTCAATAACTCAGCAACACCAGCTAAAGCGTTTACTACAACGCAGAGCGGCACTTGGACTATCAACCGACCCTGATCTTTTAGCAGGCGACCGTACTCTGACGACCGGTAAGTCCGTTCTCCGAACGTTGCATAAAGATACCGACGCACGAGCGGGCCTCTATTGATTTCCACTATCTACATTGAAAGAGAGGTGCAGCACCATCCTCGCACGCTGGAGATTTGCCGCCGGTTTTCACAGGCGACCCAGATCGTATGTGACCACTATACGAACCTATTCAACAGCAACTCGCAAAATTTCCGACTGCAAAAAAAGCAACCCGCGCTGATTCTGGCGAAAAAGCACGACGGCAGGGTTTTGCGAACGCCGGAAGGCTACGGCATTGGCTCGGAAAATAACTACTACTTTTCACACATGATGAACTGTCTGTACGACTGCCGTTATTGCTTTCTGCAGGGTATGTATCGTTCCGCTCACTACGTGGTGTTTGTAAACTATGAGGATTTTTTCAGAGACATCGGAAACACGGCTAATGCACACAATAAGGAACAAAGCTGGTTTTTCTCGGGCTACGACTGCGATAGCCTGGCAATGGAGCCGGTCACCGGATTTATGGGGGCGTGTCTTGACTACTTCGATAATCTGCCACATGCCAATCTGGAAATCAGAACGAAGAGCACGCAAATAAGAGCGCTGCTGGATCGGCCGGCAATCAAGAATGCAGTAGTGGCTTACAGCTTCACTCCCGACAATATTGCGCGACGCCTTGAGCACAAGGTACCGTCAGTTGCCAAACGAATTGCCGCTCTGGAAAAGCTTCAGCGCCATGGCTGGCCTATCGGCTTACGGCTTGATCCGCTGATTGCAACTGATAGTTTCGCAAACGACTACCGCGATCTACTGGATACAATCTTTGACCGCATCGATCCGACCACACTGCATTCAATCAGCTATGGTGCGTTTCGGTTGCCAAAGCCGTTCTTCAAAAAGATGGTAACGCTTTACCCGGAAGAAAGACTTTTTGCCACTGGCTTAACCGAAAGCCATGCAACAGTCTCGTATCAGCACACCGTAGAGCAGGATTGCCTGAACACCATTCAACGCCTTTTAACCGAGCGAGTAGACGAATCGCTGCTGTTCCCCTGCTCGTGACACACCGCACGCATACCTATGCTACGTATCTCAGCCAGGAACGTAGAAGCTAAGAATCCGACCCCACAAATTGCCGCGCCAACCAGTTCACAAACCGCTGGTCCAGCGTGTCGCCGCTCTCACGCCACCAACGTGAATCACCCCACACCACATTAGCCAGGTTGGCTCGTGCGCTGGGCAGGTACCGATGGTAATCGCGGCTGATTTGCTCAAGGGCAGAAAATCGCGAGGGCCCGTATCCAGAGACAGAAGAAAATCGGCGAGTGGCATCAGTTGAGGTCGCATAGCGCACAAACTGCCAGGCCAGATCCGGCTGTTTTGAATTCGCGGGTATTGCCCACAGACTCATCTGGTTAACAGCACCATCCCACACCGGCACCAGGTCCTCAGCACCGGTGGCGGCACTTCGAAGCAATGTATCGCTGCTGACCATTGCAAGGCTCACTGCACCACTGCGCAACATTTCCATCGCCTGGATGTCATCGTCTACCCAAACGATGGCCTGCGATAGCGGTGCGAGCATACCCTCGATCACCAGCCACGCTTGCTCAGGCGTTTGTAGCGTGTCGTTTACTTCAGAAGCGGGAATACCACTGGCTAAAAGCGCCCATTCTGCAATGACGCGAGGCGAGCGCACGATGGCTCTGCGACCCGGGTAATGGGTGATGTCAAAAAAATCGGTAATCAGAGAGGGCTCGCGTCCCGGGCGGTAGACACCGCGATTGTAGGCATAGACTGTCGACCAAATGTATTGACCGACGGCGCATGGCTGCAGCGCGTCCGGCACAAAATCAGACAAATCGGTGCCAGGCAGCAGTGCCAAATCACCACTGTCACAGGCGTGAATCGCCTCGTGCAATTCTAATTCTACTGCGTCAGCGTAATTAGTTGCCTGATCAACTTTTACCTTCGATTTGGACTGCAAATCGATAGATACGCCCGCCAGCGCCTCAAACGGGGCCAGTACAGCGTGCTCCAGCATGGCACTGTGCCCACCACCCCATACTTCCAGCTTCAGTTCGGCCTGACGCTGCTCCGCAAACGCGGGACTCCCAAGTAAGACCAAAACTGCCGCTATGAGCCACCTGCAAGCTTGTAACAAGGCACCTGACTCGTCACGCTCCCGGCAAGCTTTTACTGTCGATTTACATCTCATCGATAACATAGATTCATCGGAAATAGTTTTTCTATAGATATGAACCTAGCAGTAAAAATTGATCTGACAAGCGTTGCGTCTGTTTTGCTAATAGCCGTCACCGACCACACAAAATTGCACGAGCGTCATTTTTCTGCAGGCCGATCGAATTCGACTATAACCACTAGTAGCCCGTCGAAAACGGACGGCGCACACCCTGGGCAAAAAACTATAAAGGCTATTAAATGTCCACAACTACTGCCAGCGAACAATACCTCTCCGATGATCCCGGCGCCGATTCCAACTACCAGGATGCGGACGACACAATCGATCTTCGCCAATACCTGCTGGTGTTGCGCAAGTACCGATGGTTTATCATCTTAACCACAGCGGTGCTTACTGGAATCACTGCATACATTGTCTCGGGCATGACGCCTATCTATCGAGCAACGTCGACCCTGCTTATCGAAACACAACAAACAATGCCGATGAATCTTGATGATCTGATCGGTATCGATACCACCAAATCCGAGTACTACCAGACTCAATTTGAAGTGCTGAAATCAAGAAAACTCGCGAAGCGAGTGCTTGAAGAGATGGGTCTCTATGAACATCGCGAGTGGTATCGGCAGTCGGACAAAATGCTGATTGATCAGTCTGCAGATGGACAGGTTGTATCAACGCCAACACAATCTCAGGCGGTGACGGATCAAACATCGTCAGAGACCTCTTTAGGTGTTACGACAGCACCAGTCAGCTCAACAACGGACGACTTGTTCTCGACACAGCAGGAAGAACTGGAAGCGGAGCCCATTGAACGGCAACTTGCCGTCAATCGTTTTATGAAACGAGTGTCTGTCACACCCATTAAAAATACCAAGCTGGTGCGGATCAGTTTCGAATCCGATGACCCGGTTCTGGCTGCAAGAATCGCGAATAAAATAGCCGACACTTACATCCTCAGCTACATGGATTCACGAATGGAGATGAGTGAGAAAGCCACTTCATGGCTTGCCTCTCGCCTAACCGATCTAAAGATAAAGCTGGAAGACTCGCAAAATGCCCTCCTCAACTACAAGGAAGCAGAAGGACTGGTTGACTACGGCGGCGCAGTCAGTGCTCTGACTGAGCAGGAAATTGGCATCGTGACCGGTAAGCTATTAGATGCCGAAGCACGCATGGCAGAAGTGAAGATACTGTACGACGAAGTAACCAGAACGAAAGAACGCGGAACGTCTGCTCTACTCGGACTGCCTGTGATAGATTCGAATGAAATGGTTCGTCGATTCAAAATTGGCCTGCAGGAAGCACAGTTTAATCTTGATGAGCTGCAGAATCGCTACGGCGACAAGCACCCGAAAGTCATTGATGCGACCTCACGACGCAACACCGCACGGTCAAACCTGAATAGCCAGATTCTAAACATCACGGACTCCATAGAAAAGGACTATCAACTGGCTCAGCAATCAGTCGAGTCACTGCAAAACAACTTAAACGAAGGCAAGAAAGAGGCGATTGTTGTTGGACGATCGCGGATCGAGCTCATGCACCTTGAACGTGAAGTCGAGCTTAATCAAAAACTCTACGACACCTTCTA
>CAYMFQ010000007.1:0-4726 GCA_964389335.1 uncultured Granulosicoccaceae bacterium | reverse complement strand
AAGATGCTCGGTATCGTACCACTGGTTGCCAAAAAGATCCTGAAGAAACACGGCAAGAACGCACTCATTCCAGGCACCATCACCGAGGATCGAGGCGCTTTCGCCGAGAGCATTCGAACGGTGCGCACCAGTGTTTGTCTGAACGAACTGGCCGAGCCACACAAGGTCATTATGGTCACCTCTGCCCTACCTGGCGAAGGAAAGTCCACACTTGCAAGTCACCTCGCCCACTCTCTGTCACAAGTTGAGCGCGTGTTGCTGATTGAATGCGATATGCGACGTCCAAGCCTGCACCGTGCCTTTGATTTTGAAAATACACTCGGACTTGCGCAACTGCTCACCGGTGAAGCTCAGTTTATCGATTGTATCAAGCTCGGCGCCATTGATGACCTGGATGTGATACCAGCGGGATCGATCCCGGATCAGCCCCTCGAACTGCTCGGCTCCAAGCGCTTTAAGCACCTAATTAACCAAATGAAAAAGCGTTACGATCGAATCGTCATCGATAGCGCTCCGGTTCAGGCCGTGAGTGATGCGTTAATTCTCGGTCAGATGGCGGATACGGTACTTTACGCTGTGAAGGCAAACTCAACGACCTCCGGCATCGCTGCCAGGGGAATCAAACGTTTGCGAGAAACCGGTATCAACGTCGCAGGCGCGGTGGTAACACAAGTCAACATCCAAAAGATTAGCTCGTATGGTGGTGACCTCGGCTACCAGGGCTACTACGACTACTACGGCTACTCGGAAGACGACCCAATGGCTAAGGCTCTGGTAGGTTCACGCAAACAAAAGCCACCACGAGGCCGATCTGGAAACAAGGACGAAACTACGCAGGAACAGGAAAGCGAGGTCGCTTAACCTGCACTGTTACGCCCCGCACACAATACGTGTGCGGGGCAAACCTACCGCCAGTTTAGAATCGAATAACCTCTTTCATTTGCGATTTTCGCAGTGCGGCGACTCGGGTCGACAATGAGCGCTGTATCCACCATTTCAAGCATCGGTAAATCCACCCGGCTATCGGAATAACCCAGTTCCAGTTTCCCCCACCCTCTTTCGTCAGCCAGTAATTTTATGCGTCTGGCTTTCTCCGTACCGATGCAGTTTTTACCGCTGATGTTGCCGGTTAGCCTGCTCTGACCGTCAAACTGCGCCTCGCTACACAAAACCTCATCAAATCCTAGCTGTTCAGCCAATGTGTACACATAAAACCCGAAGCTTGCTGTCGCCAACACCAGTACATAACCTTCCGACCGCAGCCTTGATAACTCCTGCAACGCAGGATGCTTTATATTTTTCGCGAGTGTAAGGTCCACAAACTGATCAGCTAAAACAGAAAGCTCCCCCTGCTCCAGGCCACCAGCAACAGATCTAAGGTATCGAGCCTTCAACCAATGATTGGACCTGAATCCGGCCTTGTGGGCCACCAACCAGACAATTAGTGCTGGCAGACACACAAGACGCTGCGGCTTTTTCCGTAGACAAAAAAGTAAAAACTCGACATAGGTGTCACGGCGACTAAGCGTTCCGTCGAGATCAAAAATCGCGATGCGTTGCTCTGCCATTGTTAATGTGCTTACAGTGGCAGTTTGCGAAAAACGAATTCAGGGATCGATTTGATTACAAGCATAATATATCGCCAAAACCACGGCGTGTAGAGCACACTGCGCCGCTTTTGAACCGCGGAGTCGATATCTTTGGCAACTTTGTCTGCGCTTGCCCACAGTAACCCTTTCTTGAAGTCACGCGTCATGGGTGTATCAACGAACCCAGGCTTTATTGTCAGCACGTTGACACCGGATTTCGACAGATACCCGCGCAGCCCTGATAAAAAACTTTCTACTGATGCCTTCGCCGAACCATAGCAATAGTTGCTTTGCCGACCGCGATCACCCGCCACAGACCCGATTACCGCCAACGTGCCACTGGCACGTTGTTCCAACTCGCGGCCTATCAATGATGCAAGCGAAATGGTACTGGTACCGTTAAGATTAAATTGCTCAAGCATATAAGCAGTATCAGTATTACAGCGCTCCTGATCGGTCAAAACGCCGTAGGCGATCAATACACATTCCACGCTGTCAATGCCGTCGAACACCTGCGATATCAATTGTTCGTGCTTATCGGTCTCTGCCAGGTCCACTGCATGTGTAACTACCGTTGCTTCGGATATCGCTTCGACATGGGATGAGACCTGGTCTAACTTTTTCGCATCGCGTGCAAGTAACACCACCCGCTCGCAGCGTGGAGCAACTCGACTGACATACGCCTGCGCAATTGCCGAAGTCGCACCGAACACCATGATCGTTTTCATACTTTACCTTTACCCGAACAAACAATATTGGTCACAACGACCTTCGGCGTCACTCGTATCGAATTCAAGCACTCACTAATCAAGCCCGACACGCCTCCAAAAACCAGATGAGTACGCGGAATCAACATGCGCTTTAAACACATCTACGGCGGGGAAGCAGCATCGAAACGTATCTGCCGTCATTACTGCATCTTTGGCAGGATAAATCGCCCCGTCCGCTTCAACCACTATCGACTCGAGCTCTGACAGTAGTTTCAGCGTTTTACTGCCACTGTTTGGGAAATCCAGTGCCAGAGTTACGCCTGGTCTGCAAAATGACATCAGCCCCGGGGATTTTCTTTCACCCATCGTTTTCAGAACCGATAAAAATGAGCCCTGCCCGGCTGTACTAATATGATTCAATATATCGGCAATCGCCGACTGGTTAGCAAACGGCACCACGCATTGGAACTGATAAAATCCACGCCGCCCATAGATGCGATTCCAGTTTGATAGTGAATCCAGGGGGTAAAAGTACTTCTGGAATGATTCCACATAGCTTTTGCTGCCCGCGTGGGTGCGCGTGTACAGCGCATTAAAAGCACGTAGGCTCAATGGATTAATTAGCGGAAAGCCCTTCCCCACCAGCGCCGGTACAGATTTACTCTTGCGCTGCCACCAATCAGAACGCGGGCAGCCCAACTCACCTTCACTGGCCTCATGATCAATGTGATTAGCCCTGAAAAACACGCCACTGCCGACGCTCGCCCCTCTGGCCAGGCAATCTATCCACGAGACACAATATTCATGAGTCGTTTCCGATTCTGTCGACAGTCGCAAAAATTCGTCGTAACTGTCGTAGGCAATGGACTCTACCTTCAGTGTTGTATTGGCGACTCGCTTTAGCGATATCTCAACCCAGACAATCGTGCCTGTCAGGCCGCAGCCACCGATGGTGGCAGCGAACAACTCCGCATTTTGATCTGGCGAACAGTACAGAGATTCACCAGACGAACGTCGCAGTTCAAACGCTCGAACGTGACAACCGAAGCTGCCGACAACATGATGGTTTTTGCCATGCACATCGTTCGCGACAGCACCACCAAGCGACACGAAGCTGGTGCCTGGAGTAACCGGCAGAAACCAACCGGCCGGTATAGTTACATCCGCAATCTCTCTGAGCGTAACACCCGCTTCGCAGCGGATAACGCCGGAACTCCGATCGAACGAGATAAAGCGTTTCAGCCCCATCATATCGATCACAACCTGCCCTTCGTTGACGCCAACATCGCCATAACTGCGTCTATTACCAATGGCGAGGACGGTGGACGAGGCGTCACGGAGTTCCTCATCACGCCACAGTGGCGTGAACACACCCTGCACACCGTGATACAGATTACCCCACGAACTGGTTGGAATTTCCTTCATCAACGGGTGCGAGACCAAATGGCAGTGGCCGAGAGCATAGGCGTGCCGCAGCCTGTATAATTCAACGAAAGCTCAGCGCAGTGATTCCTTCCAAGATGTATATGCGGCGATCAGCATCTCGATATCATCGTCCGCAGGCTCCCAATCCAGTTCACGCTTCGCTTTTTCCATAGAGAGAATACAGGTTTCGTCTGCGATGAGGTACTGCTCCGGGTCGAGCAACGGGATGTTGAGCTTGTCCAGAATAGCCAGCACAAACTTCACCGCAAATGCGGGTGTGGGAATCAACAGCGACTTGCTGCCGGCAGTGTTTATCAACTTCTTCAACAGCTCATTGACCGTGGGCGGATTCAATGAGCCCACGTTGTAGGCCTCGTTCGGAACACCTTTCGCCACAGCTGCGAGACAGATTTCGGCACAGTCACTGACCGAAATGAACTGGTAGAAATTCTTACCATTGCCAATCGTTGGCACTGGCAGATTCTTGTCTATTAGTTTGAACAGCGACTCAAGAATGCCAAGTCGGCCTGGACCGATAATAAGCCGCGGGCGAAACAGCGTGATGTTAAAACCACGTTCGCGATACTTTTCACATAAAAGCTCTGATTCGTACTTCGCATTGCCGTACGGCCCAAGCGGCACCCGGGGGTGGGACTCCGGCCGCGGATTTTCAACGGTATGACCGTAAACCATATCAGTTGTGTAGTAGATCACCTTTCTGCAGCCGGTTTTTTCTTCCAGGTACTGAAGCAGGTTTTCCGTGCCCCGGTATAGCACGCTCCAGAAATACTCCTGTCGCTCCTTGCGCTTGATAATTGGCACCAGCAGTCGGGCCGCAAAATGATAGACAATGTCATCATCATCAACCGGAATGGTCTCTACCGCGGCCATATCGGTGATGTCCACGTGCATGTAATCGATATGATCGTAATGTGGCGATGGTGTTTTTTTAATATCGATGGCAAGCACTTTCTCGCCACGGGCGACCAGCTTTTTAGCCAG